>JADGDI010000100.1 GCA_016744975.1 Hyphomicrobiales bacterium
GAGCAGATATCATAAAAGTACTCAATGTAATTCCTAGGGTAAGCAATAGTTTACTCATTATTTATATTTTAATTGTGAAAGGATTCAACTTAGTAATATATTTTATTACGATTTTTCGAAGTTATTCAATTTTTATGATATTATAAAAATTGTTTAAGAACTCAATGCGAGTTTGCGAATTTCTTCAAAAGTTTGGCGGCGGAGCATTTTGCCGTTCAAATAAACAGGCTCCAACAGATTTTGTTTGCCATTAAGGCTTTTTTCCGAAATCGTAATGCAGCTATTTTTACCAGAAGCAACCACGGCAAAGCGGCCGCGTTTTGATTGTTTATGATGGTCGGTAATTGGATCCTTATAGACGTCATACCATGTGTCATTAATTAACGCAGCGGATACTTTCATCGCAAACTGGAAGTTATCACGATCGACCTTTTGTACCAATTCTGCGCCCATACCAAAGGCTAAGTTATCGGCGCTAATTTTCAGCTCATATAGGTGTTGAAGAATTTCTCCAATGACCTTTGCTGATACGCCATCGCCTTGGATAACCCTAATGTAAGGCGGTAATAATTTATAGCCTTTACTATTGATGCTATGGCCAAATTTTTCCATTAGCTTAATGATGGTTTCGGTAACGATTTCAATCGGGTTGCCGCTATCTGGGCGGATTACAATGGTGCCACCACTGTCGATAACTTTTTGTTTTAGCTCTTCGCCCCAAATCTGCTCGAGTGCATGCCATAAATTATAGCTATCGCTGACCACGGCAACTAATTTTCCTTCGCTTGCAAATTCATCAATCATATTTTCATATGCGTCTTTTTCGTGGTCGCGACCCCATGATGTTATGGTGCTATGTTCGGCTGCTGGAATTGAAAATCCCGCCATGTCAATGTCATAAAACCTTCTGCCATAGACTAAGCTGGACATAGAATCGCTGCCCATAAAATTAACCAAATGTGCTAAACCGCCGATCGATGATGTTTCAAGTGAGCTGACGCCTCTTGCACCAAAATCATGCAACTTAAAAGGTAGCCCGTCTAAATTATCTGCGGTGAGCAGCATGTATTTTTTAATATTCTGATATATATAATGGCTGCGGGTTGCAACCGTAGTTGGATACCAAACAGCACGTAATAAAGCAGTTTCGATATAGCTGGTTAGCCAAAAACATTCTGGATCGGTATTTTTTACTTGCACTAAGACGTTGCGAAATGGAAAGAATGAGCCTTCTTTTAATGCTTGAATTTCTAGCGGTAAATAACCGTCATGTTTGTCGAGTATATATTGCCAGCCCGCACGGTTAAAGGGTAGGCCATGCATGGTGATAATGTCTTCTGCTTCTTCGATATCAGTTTGGCTAATGGGCTGCATTAAATATTGTTCAATAAACATTTGAAGACCAAAAAACAATACACGTGGGTGGTCGCCGCCGCGTGATTCGATATAGCTTGAGACAATTTTTGTGCCAGGCGGATATTGTTTATAATGTGAAGTTTTATAACTATCTGCTGCTAAAATAAAATTCATTTTCATATATAACGCCTCAATTTGTGCAATATAACTAGGGTTTTATGCTCATTTAGGCTAAATGTGTCAAGCTAAATTAGGCGCTGTTATGGCAGAAGTTAATATAAAATTAGGCATAAAACATAGTATATTCCAAAAGCTAATGTTTTAATTTACATACTGTTTTATAATTTAAAGGGGGGCGTGAACGGGGCTCATAAATGCGATTTTTAAAGAATTTTATAATGATTTGTTGTATCTTAGTTTTGCCATTGGCTGCAAAGGCTGCTGTTGCACCAAAACCACTTGATTTAACGAATAAAAGCGACATAACAGATATTAAGAAAATTCGAAATTTTTATTTTGCCACCCAAAAACTATTCCTTGCTTGCGTTAAAAGTGGTAAAGGTGATGCAGATTGTAAATGCAAGTATAAAAAATATTATGTCTATTTGAAACAACTCACCAAACAAACGTTTGAGAATCATCCAGAATGGCTTAGGCTTGACGAATTGCGCTACATTGAAGATGATCAAATTAAGTCGGTTATGACGCGGCAGCTGCGGCGCTTGACCAGCCAAGAGCTTCTATGTGTTCGTGTGACATTTTAAGATAGTCGATTATTTAGCCAACCACTCGCCGCTCATTAATAGTTTTTCACCTTGGAATATTTTGCCTTTGAAGGTTTGGCCAGTTTTTACTTGCCCGACGCCCTTTGGTGTACCCGTCATAATAATGTCGCCATCTTCAAGGGCGAATATTTTTTGCACTTCTTGTAAAATTAGGTTTGGTTTGTAAATCATTAAGTCAGTATCTGCTTGCTGAACGACTGCGCCATCAATCTCTAAACAGAAGTTTAATTGATCACTCACTTGGTTGATGCTAATAAATTGACTGAATAAAGCCGCACCGTTAAAGGCTTTGCTGCGCTCCCACGGAAGGCCTTTGGCTTTTAGCGTGTTTTGCAAATCCCGTTTGGTTAAATCAAGACCAAAAGCCACAGCGGCGAGCTTATTATTTTTGACCATGAAGCATAATTCGCCTTCATAATGGATTGCCTGTACGCAACTATCTTGAGGGTGTTGGCTTAATAATGTGTCCGTAATGCTTGAGTTGGGTTTTAGGAATATAACCATTTGATCAGGCGTTTCATTGCCCAATTCCTGAATATGGGCGACATAATTTCGCCCAATGCAGATAATTTTTGAAGGTGTGATGGTATGCTGGTCTAATTTAATATTTTTCATGCAGATCTTTCATATTCAACTTATTTATATGAAAATGGATGAAAAATCTAGTGATTTAGTAATATGAGTGAGTAGGCAAGGTTTATTTATATCGCGCGATTGACAAAAGAGGTAACTCAGTGATTTTTATATTATCTTATACGCTAGATAAATGATCGGCTGGGTGGTTGCTAGTGTAATATAGCCAACTGATAATGTTATAAAAATGTTATACAAATCAATAAATTATTTATAAACAAGAGGTTATAATGGTACAGCTAGCGGGATTTGAACCAGCGGCCTCCTGATCCACAATCAGGCGCTCTAACCAACTGAGCTATAGCTGCACATGCTTGGTGTTTAATCGACCAAGATTGGGCTTATTTAGCTGCAAAATTAGTATTTTGCAAGCATGTTTGTATTTTCGCCCACAAAGATTGTACAAATATGTATATTTTAGTAAAAAAAACTATATAGCAGGATTATTGCAATATATTATAGTGATTGGATTTAAATATAATTGACAGATTGAGGTTTTTTATGAGCATTAACGCTTCAAGCGAGACTGTTGCTGATTTACAATTGGGCTCGACTACTGACGGGCTTGTGCGCATCTATGTGATTGGTGAAGCAATTGATTTGCCGATGGACTTTGACGTTGATGAAGCACGTGAAATTGCAGCAGAGCTCTTAGCTGCAGCTGATGAAGCTGAACAAATTGCTAAAAAAAATGCTAAAAAAAATCGCAAAAAAAATAACGCTTAATTAAGTAAGTTTACAATTTTCAATTTGGTAGTCCGCAAATTGAATTAAAATTTAACCTTAACGCGCGTAATTTAACTATAGTGCGATTGTCTGCTTTACCTAAAGTGATAATTCTGGTTAATTAAATGTTAATAAAACCTAAAATTCATTTTTGCGTATTGTAAAATGTATTTCCTTGAGTGTTGAAGGATGAGTAATGAGTAAAGCGCGTATCTCAAACCAATTGAGTTTAAAAGATATTGAGATTAGATTGGATAAATCTGACATTGCTGCTTGGGTGTGGGATGTTGCTCGAAAACGCATTGTCTGGGCTAATGGGCAGGCTGTAGGCTTTTGGCAAGAGCTTAGTGTTTTGGACTTAATTGATACCGTTTTTGGTGAAACCCACCCGATGAGCGTTCAGTTTACAAATGCGTTTGAGCAGGTGGAAAAAAGCTTAAATGCGGTTGATATAATCATAGATTTTTCTTCAATTGACTTGCCATCTCAAACCAACTGCCAGTTTAGCAAGGTTCAAACGCCAGATGAAGAAGGTTTGGTTTTAATTAAAATAGTGGCGGCCGCTAAAAAAGAAGCCGAAACCACTGAAATTGGAGCCCCAGCTAGCTCAGAGAATGAAGATGTTATTGCTCAAATGTTGGATAATGCGCCTGTTGCATTGGCGTTGTTTTCTACTGATGGGCGGTTCAACTATGCCAATGTGAATTGCAAACAAATTTTTGCAAAATCTCTTGATTTGTTTGTTGAGCCCAAGCATTTTAGCGACTGGTTCTTGATGGATGAAGCCAATAGCAACTTTGACGTCGCCCTGAGCTTGCTTGATAAGAGTTTAAAATATGACATTGCTAACATAAGTGCAAAATTGCAAACTGCTTTTGGATCACGAGTTCATTCGATTATTGCAAAATCTGTTGCTATTAAGCCTCATTCTGGTGCCGAAAAATCTGATACCGAAAAATATATTTTGGTTTATTTGCGTGATGTTGCCGATGAACGTAATTATGAGCAAAATTTGATCGAACGTATTGCAAAACTAGAAACGCTTAATCAATTGGGTAGTGATTTTAATTTCATTTTAGACAATGAAATGAATTTTGTTGAAATGAATGGCAATTTTGAACAATTAACCGGCTATTCAGTTGGTCAATTGCTTGGTGAAAATTGGACTGATATCGCTGAACGGTTTGAAATTGATCCCGATGGTATTGCCTTTGAATATTTTGCGCAGCAACAATCGTTTGATAATTTAAATATTATATGGCCGGTTAAAGATAGTGAAACGGGTTTGTCATTGGTTTGGCGCGGCCGTTCAATTTATGAAGAAAAGCAAGGTGAGAAGTTTTTTGCGGGCTATTTTGTAACTGCTTATGAAAATATATTTTCGTTAGACGCTATGGATTTGAATGATGATTATCGTTTGAATCTTGTTTCAAACCATATTGAAGTTTTAGATGAAGATGATGCTGAAGATTTGTTGGATAGTAATATTGAGGTTGAAGCTGAATTAAAATCGCAAGATAATGCCGTTGAACAGAAGGGTTTTGATGAATTTGAGCCTGACGATCATGAATTTGAGCTTGATGATCATGAGGTTGAAGCAATTAATCCAGAAGTTGATGTTGACGCGGAACTTGATGACGGTTTAACTTCTGAGACTGATGGGTTTGAATTGAATTCAACAATTGCAGAAGATGAAAATATCAAAAATCAGAATGGTAGTGTTGAGGGCAAGATTGTTGAGTTGGCAATTGATGCATCTGAAACCAATTTATCAGATAATGATGCGGTTAACTTTGCTTCATTGGCACAGACACTCTCAGAATCCAAAGATCCATCAGATTCAAAGGGTTTATCCAAGGATATTGGGCAAGATAATATTGATCAAAAGCTTGAGCTGTTACCCAATATTGATGCCGTAAATGATGAGAATGATAAAGACCAAGCGGGCGAGCCTGTCGAGACGGATATTGTAGATATTAATGACAATCGGGTCGAGCTTGCCGAAAATATCTTACCAGCATTTGGAGCAACTCCAGAAAATATTGCAAAATTTGGACATCAAGAAGTTGATATTTTTCGCACAATTTTAGACCAAACACCTGTATTGGCTTTGGTTTCCAGCATGCCTAGGCAAGATGGTATGACAGTTTTATTTGCCAATAAGCAAATGTTGCGTGAATTGGACCTTATTCAGAATAAAAACCAAGACCTATTGCTGAGCCAATATTGTGACATTATTTCAGTTGAAACCATGGAGCATTTACTTGATTTTGACTTTGAACAAAATGGCAATATTACAGAGACACTGGTTAATTTTATAGTGGATGGCGAAAAACGTTTTTACAATGCAAAAATATCAATGATTGATTGGCAGAACAATCTTGCATTGCAGTATATCTTAAGTCCAGTGGTTGATTTAGGGTCGGTTAGTAGAAATAACGATACAGTCGCCAATATTCAGCCTGAAAAATTGGTTGAACTGGTCGAATCTGAAGATAATTTATTACAATTTGTTTTGGACGGTCAGGCATTTATCGATGAAAACCAATATATTATATCCTGTAATCATCTTTTGAATGATCTGATTGGTGGCGATGAAAACCAACTTAAAGGTAAGTTGATTGGCGACATTATTTCACCAGAACATATAGGCGTGTTTCAGGATTATCTTATTAACATTTTGATGGATGATGATAGAAGTTTAAGCTTGGATGGTTTGGAGCTGGATTTGATGGATCAAACTGGCGAAAAGCGTGCAGTATTTTTACATATTGAGCGACTAGATAAACAAACTGCCGAAGGTTTTCCATCTAATATTTTGGTTAATGTTAGAGACATTAGCCGTTGGAAAAATAAGGAAAAAACCCTGCGTGATGCAAAAGACCGTGCTGAACAAGAAAATGTACAAAAGTCAGGATTTTTAGCGCGCATTAGCCATGAATTAAGAACACCGCTTAATGCCATTATTGGGTTTTCAGAGGTGATGAGCGATGAAAAATTTGGCCCATTGGACAATAGTCGCTACAAAGGTTACGCCCATGATATTAATGAGAGCGGCGAGCATTTGTTAAGTTTGATTAATGATTTGCTGGATTTGTCCAAAATTGAAGCGGGTAAAGTTGAGCTAAATTTTAAAGCTTTGGATTTGGAGCCATTAATCATGCAAGCCGCAGCTTTAATGCAGCCAATGGCGGATAAAAAACGCATTATTATCCGAACATCCATTTCGTCATCATTGCCAAAAATTGTTGCCGATATGCGATCCATTCGTCAGATTTTCTTAAATCTATTATCCAACTCTATTAAATATTCTACCCCCGGAAGTCAGGTGATTATGTCGGCTTTGTTAGATGATGATGGAGAAGTGGTTATTCGGATTCGAGATACGGGTGTTGGCATGGGGGCTAATCAGCTAAAGGAGGCGATGGAGCCTTTTAAAACCTTGGACATGGGTAATATCGTAGATAAACAAGGCACAGGTTTGGGCTTGCCGCTTACTAAAGCATTGGCTGAGGCTAACCGCGCAGAATTTAATATTGAAAGCGCGATTGACGCTGGTACACTTGTGCAAATTACCTTTCCAACCACACGGGTTTTAAACGGTTAAAATGAGAGTCTGCACAGCTATAAATTAGAATCGATCTAATCCATATTGAATTAGTTGGGTATAAGCTGTGATGAGAGCCATTGCTGGCTAAATGTCATTGACAATCATTCTTATCAGAATATAAATCAGGCATGATAATTTGTAACTGTAATGCTATTTCTGATCGAGAGTTTTCTAAAGTCGCGCAAAATGGTGCAGGCTCGATTAAAGGCTGCTTCTCTGTTTTGGGTGCTAAACCCAATTGCGGTCGTTGTTTTACCAGCGTGACAAAAATAATTGAAAATGCGCGACCTCAATATGAACAAGACCGTAGTTTTGAGGCGCGTAAAACAAAAGTCTCTGTTGCTTGAATATTGTTAATAATAACTACTCGTAATGATATGAGTTGACTTGTTTTTTTTATTAGTTTAGAATTTTTCTAAACTAATAAAAGGAGCCTATCATGAAGGGCGATACGCAAGTCATCGAATATTTAAATAAAGCATTGAAGCTAGAGCTTACTGCGGTTAATCAATTTTTTTTACATGCCCGTATTTTGGACGATTGGGGCTTTGAGGCGCTTGGTAAAAAAATGATGGAAGAATCCGTAGAGGAAATGCGCCATGCGGATACAATTATTCAACGTATTTTACAAATTGAAGGCCACCCAAATTTGCAAGATTTAGCCGGGCTTAGAATTGGTGAAACGGTTAAAGAAATGCATGAGGTTGATTTGCAGACTGAATATGAAGCCAAAGCTTTATATACAGAAGCAGCAGCACTTTGCGAGACAAAGCAAGATTATGCTTCACGCGAACTGTTCGAAAAAATTCTTTGTGATGAAGAAGAGCATATTGATTGGCTAGAAACACGCTTGTCACTCATTGAACGGGTTGGTGAGCAAAATTATTTACAATCGATCATGTAAATAATTATTAGACTTGAAGACCTGCAATGTTTAGCCATTGCAGGTTTTTTAATTTTTTTGCAAATTAGCCTATCGAACGGTTGACAATAGGGATGATTGGCATTAGTTACAT
>JADGDI010000101.1 GCA_016744975.1 Hyphomicrobiales bacterium
GAGTTAAAACTACTAGAAAAGTTTGATGGCTATGAGGGAAAAGAGTGTACATTATGTGCAGATATGTGTCCTATGCCAGATCCACTGAGTGCCATTACAATGGTTACAACGCAGAGTGGAATCACTAGACCAGAAGTTTATGATGGTTGGGTGAAAAATGAGATTAAGTTTAATGACCCGCGTGTGGTTGCAGCAATTGAAGATTATGGCTCAATTTCTCGCAATGATAGCTATGTGGCTGGTGGGGCAGGTGCGGTTGCTACCACGACTTTCCAAGACAGCCCTAAAGGTCTTTTTGACTCGCCACCAAAATGTTATATGCATCGTCAGGCATCGTTTATTCCTGCATTTTTTCCTGAAGGAACAAAGGTTGGTGAAGATGCTAATTTCTTCTACTTCCCATCTTATGCTGGTAAAGATTTAGGCAAGCCAGTTTTAGGCGGTGGTACGCTATTTGCTATAACTAAAGATTCTAAGGGTGCTCAAGCCTTTGTGGATTTCTTAAAAACACCGATTGCGCATGAAATCTGGATGGCGCAAAAAGGCTTTTTAACACCGCATAAAGGTGTGAATGTTGATGCATATGCCGATGATTCGCTTAAAGGCATGGGTAAGATTTTACTGGGCGCAACGACCTTCCGTTTTGATGCATCTGACCTTATGCCGGGTGCGATTGGCGCGGGTGCATTTTGGACAGGTATGGTGGATTATTCTGGCGGTAAAGACGCAAAAGATGTTGCCGATGATATCCAAAAAACTTGGGACAGCTTGAAATAAGCAAGCTTTATGGAGCATTGGCAATCCCTCGCTGATGCTCCATCCATATTATTGAATTATTTTTTTAAGATTTAGCAAGGGGAAATCATGCAACAAATATTGATTGCACTGGTCACGATGGGTGTGGGTATTGCTGGCTGTATTGCTTATTTTTGGGGTAGTAACTTTTTATTGGATGTGATTTTTCCTGCATATGGCAAAAATGCAACCCATAATTTGCGCAGATCCTCTGCGATTAGGCCTTGGTTATTTATGGGGCCAGTGATTATTATCCTGACCATTTATTTGGTTTATCCTGTTGTTAATAGTATTTATTTATCGTTTCATGGTTCTTCTGGTGAGGAATTTATAGGGCTTGATAATTATATTTGGTTATTTAGCGATGAGAAATTTATCGAAAGTATGGGCAATAACTTGCTTTGGCTGGTTATTGTGCCGGCAGCCTCGACCTTGTTTGGTTTGTTGGCAGCCGCGTTAACGGATCGCATTAAATGGGGTAATATTGCAAAAAGTCTTATATTTATGCCAATGGCGATATCATTTATTGGCGCAAGTATTATTTGGAAGTTTATCTATGATTATCGCGGTGAGGGTGATGAGCAAATTGGGCTTTTAAATGCGATTGTTGTGGCTTTTGGCGGCGAGCCCCAAGCTTGGATAACAATACCATTTTGGAATTCAATTCTACTAATGATTATTTTAATCTGGATTCAAACTGGCTTTGCTATGGTTATATTATCGGCAGCTTTGCGCGGGATTTCAGAAGAAACTATTGAAGCTGCGGTATTAGATGGTGCAAGCCCCCTGCAAATATTTTTTAAAATTAAGGTCCCGCAGATATACGGCACGATTGCTGTAGTGTGGACGACGATTACCATTTTAGTATTGAAAGTATTTGATATTGTATTGGCCATGACCAATGGCCAATGGGGCAGCCAAGTTTTGGCAAATTATATGTTTGACTGGATGTTTAGAGGCCATGATTTTGGCCGCAGTGCGACGATTGCGTTGATTATCATGATACTGGTTCTGCCAGTGATGATTTGGAATGTTTCAAACGCAAGAAAGGATGTTTGATATGGATAATATTGCAGGTAAATCCTCCTTGCTAAGCTGGGTGGTTAATGTTTCGGCATTGATACTGGTGCTACTTTGGACGATACCAACCTTTGGTTTGTTGATTTCATCTCTTCGCGATAAAGACCAACTGGCTTCAAGCGGGTGGTGGACATCACTTACTAGTGTGGAGCGTAATTTAATTGAACGCTCTGCAGCACCTGATGAGCAGGTTGAAAAAGACGGCGTTTATATGCTGTCAGGCAATGTATTTAAAAATGGTGGTGAAATTACCGCTTTTGGTTGGAGTTCAAAAAAACCGAATGGGTTTGAACCGAATGTTGTTGCAGAAATGCGCAATGGCCAAACAATGAGCGTTGCAACGGATGGTAGTTATCAATTAACCTCGCCTAAACCATTTACTGGGAGCCGTGGTAAACGCATATTTATCAGATCAATAGAGGACCCAAAGTTTACATTAGCAAATTATAGTGAAGTTTTATTTGCAGAGGGTTTGGGGCAGTCTTTTTTGAATACCATGACGGTGACTATTCCTGCCACAGTCATACCGATTTTAATTGCTGCTTTTGCTGCTTATGCTTTGGCATGGATGGAATTTCCTGGTCGTGCAATATTATTAGTGACCATTGTTGGATTGTTGGTGGTGCCTTTGCAAATGTCTCTTATTCCGCTATTACGCTTATATACAAATATTGGCATTGGAAAAGACTATATTGGCATTTGGATGGCGCATACGGCCTTTGGTTTACCCCTCGCGGTGTTTTTATTGCGCAATTATATCGCAGGTTTGCCACGTGAAATTATTGAAAGTGCCAAAGTAGATGGTGCTAGTGACTTTGATATATTTTTAAAAATAATATTACCCCTGTCATTTCCTGCCTTGGCGAGTTTTGCAATTTTTCAATTTTTATGGGTATGGAATGACCTTTTGGTAGCGACGGTGTTTTTACCAAATACCGAAGAGACATTGGTTATGACGGGCCGATTGCGCGAAATGCTTGGTTCACTTGGTGGCAATTGGGAAATATTGACGGCATCAGCATTTGTATCCATTTTTGTCCCTCTAATTGTATTTTTCTCACTACAGCGCTATTTGGTGCGTGGCCTTTTATCTGGTTCGGTCAAAGGAGGCTGAGGCTATGATGAAAGACAAAAATTTTAACCCTGATGAAAGAAATATAATGGCGGAAATTAATAAGGATTGGTGGCGCGGAGCGGTTATTTACCAAATCTACCCGCGCTCCTTCCAAGATAGCAATGGCGATGGCATTGGTGATTTAAAAGGTATTATCAGCCGATTGGCCTATGTTGCGTCGTTGGGAGTTGATGCTATTTGGATATCGCCATTCTTTACCTCGCCAATGAATGACTATGGGTATGACATTTCAGATTATCGCGATATTGATCCAATGTTTGGAAATTTAAAAGATTTTGATGATTTGATGTGCGAAGCCCATAGAGTAGGGATTAAAGTGATGATTGATTTGGTTCTTTCTCACTCAAGTGATCAGCACCCATGGTTTGTTGAAAGTCGCGCCGATAAAAGTAATGAGAAAGCCGATTGGTATGTTTGGTCAGATGCAAAAACTGCCGAAATTACTGAGTTTAATGCGCCGCCTAACAATTGGTTATCAATCTTTGGCGGCAGTGCTTGGCAATGGGATGAAACCCGCCAACAATATTACATGCATAACTTTTTAAAAAGTCAGCCGGATTTAAATTTGCATAATGTTGATGTTCAGAATGCATTGCTTGATGTCGCTCGCTTTTGGATGGATAAAGGGGTTGATGGGTTTAGGCTAGATACTATTAATTTCTATTTCCATGACCTATTGCTGCGTGACAACCCGATATTGCCGATTGAACAGCGCAATGATGTTATTGCGCATGAGGTTAATCCATATAATCATCAAGATCATTTATATGATAAAAACCAACCAGAAAATATTGATTTTTTAAAACGTTTTCGTGCGGTGATGGAAGAATACCCAGCGGTTGCTGCTGTGGGGGAGGTGGGTGATGCGCAAAATGGCATGCAGATTATGGCGCAATATACCGCTGGCGATGACTTGATGCAAATGTGTTATGCGTTTGAATTTCTTTCAGGCGCTTCGCTCAACGCTGAGCGGGTGTTTAATGTATTGAATAAATTTTCAAAAATATCTACGGAGAGTTGGTCATGCTGGGCATTTTCTAACCATGATGTAGTGCGCCACATTAGCCGTTGGGACTTGGGTATTGAAGCCAATAAATTAATGAGTAGTTTGATTTTATCTATGCGCGGTAGTGTGTGCTTTTATCAAGGCGAAGAACTTGGATTAGATGAAGCGGATATTGTTTTTGAAGACATAAAAGATCCTTATGGTAAAAAGTTCTGGCCTAAATTTAAGGGGCGTGATGGTTGTAGAACGCCAATGGTTTGGAATGGCACCCAAATAAATGGTGGCTTTACAACAGCTGAGCCGTGGTTGCCAATTGCGCCTGTGCATTTGGAAAAATCAGTTGCTGCGCAAGAAAATGATGCTGCATCCATGCTAACCCATTATAGACGGATGATTGACTTTAGAAAACGACAAAAATGCTTGGTCAAAGGTGAGCTTGTTGAGCTTAAGGTTGAGGGGGATTTGTTGTCTTTTATTCGCGAATATGAAGGAGAGCGAATGATTTGTATATTTAATATGGGTAATAAATGTCAATCCACCGTCATTGATATACACTCATATACCATTCTGGATGATTTGAGTTCGGGCTATCAACTGATTGATAACAAACTTACAATCCCTGCTTGGCAGGCATTTTACGCAATTAAATAACTTGAAAAAGGGTTTAGCATGGCAAATTTAAAGCTTACCAATATTTGTAAATCATATGGTGAAATTGACGTTTTAAAACAAATTGATTTGGATATAAAACAAGGTGAATTAATGGTGTTTGTTGGCCCGTCAGGCTGCGGAAAATCTACATTATTACGGCTGATAGCTGGGCTTGAAAAGATCACCTCTGGCACTCTGGAAATTGAAGATGTTGTGATGAATGATGTGCCGCCATCTAAGCGCGGCATCGCGATGGTGTTTCAATCCTACGCGCTTTACCCGCATATGACCGTGCGTGATAATATGACATTTGCATTAAAAATAGCAAAAATACCAAAAGATGATATTAAACAAGCCGTAGAAGATGCTGCTGAGAAATTACAATTAACCGACTATCTTGACAGGTTACCAAAAGCATTAAGTGGTGGCCAGCGGCAGCGTGTGGCAATTGGCCGCGCCATTGTACGCGACCCAAAGATATTTTTATTTGATGAGCCATTATCGAATTTAGATGCGGCTCTAAGGGTTGCCACACGCATTGAAATTTCACTATTAAAAGAAAACATGCCTGATAGCACGATGATTTATGTGACACATGATCAGGTGGAGGCCATGACCTTGGCTTCGCGTATCGTTGTACTTAATAATAAGGGTATTGAACAAGTTGGCACGCCTCTGGAGTTGTATTTGGAGCCAGCTAATAAATTCGTGGCGACGTTTATAGGCTCGCCTGCGATGAATATTCTGCCTTCAAAGGTTGAACAGCCAGGCCTTAAAACCTTGGTTTCATTGGATAGTGGCGGTGCTGCAATGGTACCGATTGCTACTAAGAATGCTGATTTGAATTGTATATTTAGTTTAGGGGTTAGGCCGGAAGATGTTGTTGTTACAACAGGTGACGACTATATATTTGAAGGAAAAATCAATTATGTTGAAGCGTTGGGCGAAGTGACATTAATTTATTTTGAAAGCGCAAGCAGTGAAGAGCATGTTATTGCAAAAGTTGTTGGTATTCATAACTTTAAACGCGGTCAAATGATTAGATTAAATGCTGATCCAGAAAAACTGCATTTATTTGATTCTGAGGGTTTAACATGTAAGATAAAATCAAATCAGCTTGGATAGTTTAAATTTTTAACAAAATTGATTTTTAAAACTAAACTGCGACAATATAGGCCAGTTTTTATTGATTTAGATCAAAGTAGTAAACCACTAGTTCAATTAGTTATTAGGTTAATTCTAAGCCTAATAACTTGAAAGATTAGTGAATTGATTTGGTTTGCACATAAAATAAAAATACTCTTAACATTTGCAGTAACTATTTGTTTTTTAGCTGTGTTTTTGCCGGTGATGGCGGCAACAAATGATTTGCAAAAATATTTAACAAAGATTGCTGCCGCTGAAGTTTATGACAGCGCAGATGCTTATGGTGCTTTGCTACAAGATGGTAAAATCGCGCCCATTCAGAAAAATGGTGAGAAAGTAGGCTATGCTTTTTTAAACACTGATTTTGTCGGTGCCGTTGGCTATTCGGGCAAACCGATTGTTACTTTGATTGCAATTGATTTAAAAGGCCATATCACCGGCGCGAAGCTTGTTAAGCATTCTGAGCCAATTGTACTTACAGGCATACCAGAAAAAAAGATTACAGATTTTATTGACGGCTATAAAGGCATCGACATTATTAAATTGGCGAAGGAAAAAGGTGGTGAACCACCGCCAGTTGATATTGTATCTGGTGCTACTGTCACCATTATGGTGATTGATGACAGTATTAAGCGGGCATCCTTACGTGCAGCTACTATATTGGGCCTTGGCGGGTTGCAAGATACAAGCAGCGCTAAGATAATACGAAGCCTTAAAGGGGATAGCTTACTTGAAGCGCTTGACTGGCATAGTATGATTGGGGATGGTTCGGTAAGGCGGTTAATGCTTAGCATTGATGATGTGAACCAAGGTTTTATTGAGCAAGGCAATGAAAAAGCCATTGCACGCCCAGAAACGGGTGATGAAGGCGATATATTTATCGACCTTTATGCTGCGTCATTATCTGTACCATCGATTGCTAAAAGTTTGCTTGGTAAGTGGGAATATCGCAACTTTCTTAAAAAACAAAAAGCTGGACAATCAGCATTCTTAATTATGGCGAAGGGCTTATATTCTTTCCGTGGGTCTGGTTATGTGCGCGGTGGCATTTTTGATAGAATTCAGATTGTGCAAAATGGGGAGGGCATGCGCTTTACAGATCGCGGTTATAAAAACCTCGGTGAAATCTTACTTGATGATGCGCCTGATTTTGATGAAGTGGCTTTGTTTTATGCACCTGAAGGGGCGGTGTTTAACCCCGCTGAGCAGTGGCAGTTGCAATTGTTGGTGCAACGTGCGGTTGGTGCTTTGGAGAAATCGTTTATATCTTATGAGCTTAATTACCAGCTGCCCGAGCAATATATCAAAACTGAAATGCCGAAAGTTGCAGCAACTAAACGGGTTGTGCAAACCGTAAATGAAGAAGAATTGGCAGCGCTTAAAGCGCTATGGCAGCGTATGTGGGTTGCTAAAAAGGTTGACGTTGTTATTTTGGGTATTGCTATTGTATTTTTAACCTTGTTGTTTTTTGTGCAAGACCAATTGGTTAAATATCGCAGATTGACTGATTATATTCGCTGGGGGTTTTTGTTATTCACTCTATTTTACATTGGGTTTTATTTACAAGCGCAGCTTTCGGTCGTGAATGTATTGGTGTTTATTAACGCTTTATTGTCGGGTTTTCGTTGGGAATTCTTCCTTATGGAGCCAATGATATTTATTCTTTGGTGTAGTGTAGCTGTCGCTCTGATATTTTGGGGCAGGGGTGTTTATTGTGGTTGGTTATGCCCATTTGGCGCCCTGCAAGAATTGTTAAGTAAAATTGCTCGATTTATGAAAATACCACAATTGAAGATTCCGTGGTGGTTGCATGAGCGTTTATGGCCGATTAAATATTTAATCTTTTTGGCCTTGCTTGGGATGTCATTTTATTCGATGAATATGGCAGAACATTTGGCAGAAGTAGAGCCATTTAAAACGGCTATTATTTTAAAAATGATGCGCACATGGCCATTTGTAATATTTGTTGTAGTTCTGCTTGGAATTAGTTTGTTTGTCGAGCGTTTTTACTGCCGCTACATGTGTCCGCTTGGGGCGGCGATGGCAATCCCTGGGAAAGTTTCCATGTTTAATTGGCTGAAGCGTTACCGTAATTGCGGCGACCCATGCCATGTG
>JADGDI010000102.1 GCA_016744975.1 Hyphomicrobiales bacterium
GATTTAGATAAGTAGGGCTACCGTAAATGGTCGACTTCATTGTCACTACTCGTTTTCCGATAAGGGTTTCTGTTGGCATGTTAGTCGACCTGATTGCAATATCTGCTTCACGGCGTTTTAAATCGCTCGGTTGGTTCGAGGCTATAATTTCCACTTCGATATTTGGAGCGATTTCTCTTAACTCTAGCAATACAGGTGGCAAAATGAATGCCGCATAAGGTTCACTCGCCGAAATGCTAACCTTGCCTGCAATGATCTGAGATTGCCCAAGAGAGCTTAATGAGAGTGCATTGGCGGCATTGCCCATAACTTTAACATGGCTGAGCAATTCTAAACCCGCTGGTGTTAAACTAAGTCCTTGGTTTATCCGTTCAAACAATACCACCCCAAGCTCAACTTCAAGTGCACTAACTTGGCGGCTTAATGTTGGTTGCGTCATGTTCAATGCTCTTGCTGCTGCCGAAAGCGAACCTTCTTCAGCCGTTACCAAAAATGCCCGCGCCCTATTCCAATCAAACTTTATCGAACGTCTATCCATATTAAAAAATAACAACTTTTTTTTACTGTGGTCAAGCTTTATAGAACTTCACTTTTTTCATTTTTAGCATTGGGTCATCAATACCAAAGTCACCATATGTTTGGTCAATCTCTTGATATGGATATGCTGCAATCACCATTACATCTGCAGGCGCGTCTAACGCCCGCCTGCCCCATTCAACATGTATTTTCATTTCACTTCTAGGCTTTCAAAGTCCGAAATCATTTTTTCAACCATATCAAGGCTATTATTCCAAAACGCTTCGGTTTCAATATCTTTGCCCAAATGTTTCATAACCACTTGTTCTGCTGTCATACTGCCTGTATCACGTAATAGCCCTGTATACATTGCATTAAACGCTTCGCCCATTTGGTCTTTAAGTTGGTAAACACCCAAACTAAATAAATATCCAAATAAATATGGGTAATTATAAAACCCTAAATCTGAAATTGAGAAATGTAATTTTGTCGCCCAAAAATATTGGTCATATTCTGTTAAGCTATCTTCATACCATTTCGCCCATGCATCTTGGGTATGAGAAACAAGTTCGCCTTCTGTTACAAAGCCATTAATACGTCCCTCAACTAAGTTACGTTCAAAATCATAGCGTGCAGGAATATTGTTTAGCATCACCATAGCCGATGATGCATCATTCCATGCTAATGTTAACTTATCGTCATGAGTTTTGGCATTGTTAAACAAATAATCACGCACCAAATTTTCGGCAAAAATACTTGCTGTTTCTGCCAATGTCATTGGGTATTCATTGGCAACATCATGCATATCGCGCATTACCCAAACATGCCAAGCATGGCCAAGTTCATGGGCTAATGTTGTCACATTATTCATAGTGCCTTCAAAGGTCATAAATACCCTTGGCTCGCGTGGCTTGCTAAAGCTAGTGCAATAAGCACCTGTGCGCCTGGCTTCTGTTGGTTCAGCATCAATCCAACCTTTTTCTGCCATCATAATTGCAAATTCTCCCATTTCAGGGTTAAATTCAGCAAAACATTTAGCAATCAAATCAATCGCTTCGTCAAAACTATAAGTTGTTTCTGTTTTAACAGGCGCAGGCGCAGATGTATCCCACGGTTTCATGTCATCATATTTCAAATGGTTTTGCATTGCCTTTAATGCCCTATGCCCAACCCCTCGGCGTTTATAGGTAGCACTCATCATTGCATCTAATGTTTTACGGCTAATATGCCCACTACGCACCGCTTCATCTAAATAATGATATTCCTTGGCGGTTGAACGTTTTTTACGTGCCTGAATACGCCAGCCATTCAGCGAGTTAACAATTGCAGCTGCGGTTTCTCCACGCCCAGCCCAAGCAGCTTGTGTGCCACGCCAAGCTTGTTCTCTTATTGAACGATCCGCATCAGAATTCATATTGTATAATTTAGCTAAACCATAAGTTTCACCATCGACATCAGCCGTTAATACGCTTGATAATTCTTGGTATAGATTACCCCAACTATGCAAGCCATCTTGCGCCATTGCAGTCAGTAAATTTTCTTGATCAACAGGCAGCAAATGAGCTGAATATTGACGGCCATAATCGATTTTAAATTGATAGGCTGAAATAAATGATTGTTTGTATAATTGTTTAATAAAGCTATCATCTACACGGGTTAAAAACACCATTACAGGTGCAATTGCTTGGCCTAAATCGGCAGACAAGCCCTGCATAATGGAAATTAGTTTCTTTGCCGTAACGTTTCCACTGTCAATGGTTGCAACCGAATGCACAAATACGCTTAAATTATGCAATTTCGGTGAGGTAATATCTAGAGCCATATAAACAGTTCTAAGTTGCTCACAAACCATATCATCCCATGCCCGAAGCGGCTTCGCATTAAGATAATCAACAAATATCTCAGCATGTTTACCAATTGCTTCAGATTGCTTTTGCAAATCTTCAATATCTACTAATATTTGCGCATCTTCAATGTCTTTATAAAAAACATCATTATTCCAATTTTGTTGATATTTCATCACTCTATTTCCTTCAAATAAAAAGGCTCACTCCGCCAGTTGAGGGCAGAGTGAACCAAAGTCTTGTAAAAGTAAATATAAACTATTATTAATCGCCTAAATCAAATTTTATACCTTGTGCAAGTGGCAATTCTTTAGAATAGTTTAGGGTCGAGGTCATACGGCGCATATAAGCTTTCCAAGCGTCTGAACCACTTTCACGGCCACCACCGGTTTCTTTTTCGCCGCCAAATGCACCACCAATTTCAGCACCTGAAGTGCCGATATTGATATTGGCAATACCGCAATCACTACCAGATTCAGCGGTGAAAATTTCAGCTTCTAAAACATCACGGGTAAAGATGGCGGAGGACAAGCCTTGTGGCACATCATTTTGGCGTGCAATGGCCTCATCAAGGTCGTTATATTTAAACACATATAAAATAGGCGCAAAAGTTTCAGTTTTGACATTATTTGTGCCGCCGCTAAACTCTACAATCGCAGGCTGTACATAATAAGCATTTGGATATTTATCTTCTAAAATGCGCTCACCGCCCTGAATTTCACCACCATTTTGCTTAGCAACTTCAAGTGCTGCCTGCATAAGATCAAAGGATTGTTGGTCAACCAATGGCCCAACTAGAACATTTTCATCCAACGGATCACCCATTTTAATTTGGCCATAAGCAGTCTTTAATTTTGGTACCAATGTGTCATAAATGTCTTCATGTACAAAAATACGTCTGGTAGATGTGCAACGTTGGCCACATGTACCCACTGAACCAAATAATATGCCTTGGAATGCGATGTTTAAATCGGCACTTGGCGCTACGATAATGGCGTTATTACCACCCAGTTCCAAGATGGATTTGCCAAACCGTTCAGCAACTTGAGCGCCAACAATTCTGCCCATTGCTGTGCTACCAGTGGCGCTAATAAGTGCCACCTTGCCTGAGGCTACCATGCGCGCACCTGTATCGCGTTCACCAATAATCACTTGGCTTAAATTTTGTGGCGCAGCACCCTGTCCATCTTTAGCAAACTCTGCCATTGCTTGTTCAAATATAATCTGACATGCAAGCGCAGTTACTGGAGTTTTTTCTGAGGGTTTCCACAACACGCTATTACCGCAGATAATTGCAAGAGCAGTATTCCATGCCCAAACCGCTACAGGAAAGTTAAATGCAGAAATAATACCAACCACACCAAGGGGTTGCCAATATTCGCGCATTTTATGTTGTAGGCGCTCTGAGGTGATGGTTAAGCCATAAAGTTGGCGGGATTGACCAACTGCAAAGTCGCAAATATCAATCATTTCTTGCACTTCACCAAGGCCCTCTTGGTAAATTTTACCGCATTCGAGGCTTACTAAAGAGCCCAGAGCTTGCTTTTTATCGCGTAAAATATTGCCTAAAATTCGCACCAATTCGCCGCGTCTTGGGGCTGGCACATTGCGCCATATTTTATATGCCTCAACTGCATTGTCAATTTTAGCATCTACTGCTGCATCACTATCTGTATTGATGCTTGCAATTTCTGCACCATCAGTCGGGCTATATACGGATAAGTCACCACCTGATATAATGGCTTTGCTTAGCCCAAGTTGTTTATAAATTTCATCTTTGTTCATTTTTTTCACCTTATTAAATGATCGCTTAAATGCGATAGTTGACATCCAATTTCATATATTGCGCTGCGCAATTGATTAAAACTAATTTTTGTTGATTGATTAATTGGTAAGGGCAGCTCATTTGAGTTTATCTTACCCATCATATATTCTGCTAGCATTTTCCCGCCAACGGTTGCAGGCGCAATTCCACGACCACTATAACCCAATAATTGATAAATTCTACCATCAGTTTCTAGCAATTGCGGAATGTTATTATGGCTTTTGGCAATGCGGCCTGCCCAGGCAAATTCATATTTCAAATCACCGATATTGGGAAAGGTTTTTGAAACCACATGTTTTGACCATTGCTTGAAATATGTTGCATCTTTGTGGTGTATATTTCCGACCGTACCAACAATTAGCCGACCTTGTTTATCAGTTCGGTAGGAGCGCATCACAGCGCCCGTGTCCCAAACACCAAGCTCAGCTGGCAAACATTGCTGACGTTGGCTTTCACTCAATTGATTGCTCGCAAGTTGGCAATAATAAAGCGGTGTATAATGCGTTTTATTTTGGTTCAATTCAACTTCATAAGCATTAGTCGCTAAAACCAGTTTTTCACATTTTATTTTTGCATTCTGGGTTTTCAATATAAGTTCTGAAGGTGTTTTTTCAATGCCTAATACAGGGCTATTAGAGTATATTTTAACGCCTTTTTCCAGTGCCACCTTTGCCAATGCCTGACAATATTTTAATGGCTGGATTAGCCCAGCGCGCGCATCTTTTAAAGCACCATAATAACCTTCGGCTTTGGTTAGCTGATAGGTCATATCCTGATCTAATATACTCACATCAGCACCATATTCTGCCATTTGCTTTGCACGTTCATGCAAATATTTCATGCTAGATTTTCGATGTGCCAATTGCAAACTGCCATTTTCGACATAGTCGCAATCCATGTCATAGCGGTTGATTAATTCTGCAACATATTTAGGTGCATTGATTAAAAACTGGTTAAGCCGCCTACCTAAATCAGCGCCAAGTAGTTGCTCTGCTTGTTTGGGCATAATCCAAAGCCCGGCATTGGTTAAGCCAACATTACGCCCTGAAGCTCCATAACCAATTTCATTTGCCTCAAGTAATGTCACATTAACACCCGCCTCGGCTAAATGAAGTGCCGTCGATAAACCACTATAACCACCGCCAATCACAACAATATCGGCGCTGGAGCTTTGGCTTAATGGCTTTATTGTCTTTAGCAATTTAGGCGTTGCTATTTGGTGCCATAAGTTATGTTGGTTATCAGTCAAAGCTTTTCCTTTACTTACTTATCTTATAACAAAATTTGTTTGAAAAATAAACTCTTTTAATGAAATATTTCACTATAGGAAAATATAGACCAGATTTGAAAACTATGCTATACTCATAAAATTCAATATAATGTAGTAAAATTAGCGGAATATTATGGAAATCACCCAATTTCTTAGTCAGCAAAGTGATGATAGAAAAAAAAACGTCAATAACAATGACAGCGTACAGTTGGGTGAGTATTTACGAGAAATTCGTAAAAATAACGCTTGGACTATTACTCAAGCCGCACAAAAAGCCAGTATCGCAACTTCCTCATTATCAAAAATTGAAAATGGTCACATGTCCCCGACCTATGACCTTTTGATCAAATTGGCCAACGGTTATAATGTTGATTTAGCAAGTTTCTTCCAAACTCAAGGCCGGAATAAATCCACAGCAAGGATGATTGTAACGCGTGGTGATGAAACCAGTGAGCATGACACCCCAAACTATCTGCATCATGTCCACGCCTCAGGACTATCTAACAAACAAATGATGCCCTTCATTACCGAGATCAAACCCTCAACCGAAGATCAAGTCCAGCTTTCCGCCCATGCTGGCGAGGAGTTTATATATGTGATTAGCGGTGAAGTTACATTTTACACTGAATATTATCAGCCTATAATATTGAACCAAGGTGACAGCTTATATATTGATAGCAATATGGCACATGGTGCAAAATCAAACCATTCTGGCAATGCAAAAGTTATTTGGATGGCATCCAATATCTAAATATTATTACGGTTCAGATCATATCTATACTTTAAAAACATTGGCCCGACGGTAAGTCCCTTTTCGCCTTTTTCGCCAACCATCTCTAAAGTTAAAATTTCGTTTGGATAGATACGCCCGCTCATAATAAACCGATTTTTGCCAAGCGGTTTGCATTCATGGCGATAAAAATATTCAAGCAAAAGGTATAGTTTACCATTTTCAAAATATAATTTACTTGGGTTTATGTCTGGCCCATAAATGCCGAGATGGTTGGTGTAATTATGTTCATACTCAATATTTACTATTCTATCAATTTTTTGCCATATCACATCATGCCAATGGAGTTCCACCCTCAGTTGTTCATCGGTTCTAAATTCTAAATTTAGAAATTCATAGCCTGAACCCTCAGAATATAACCGACCATCAATTGAAAATTTTTGAATATTTTCAATATTATCTAGGGTTGGCTTTATTTGTAACGGCGCGCCATCTGCTATAATGTATAAATTGTCATTTTTGGCTTTAAGCTCAAGCAAATCAGTGCCTTTTGCATCCTTATAAAAACCCTCATATTGGTTGATCTGAGATTTGGTGGCCGCGCCAAATTTCTTTCGAGTTTGTGGTAACTCACCTTGTTGATTGGCATGTAATACCAGCTGCAAAATTGTTCGTGCGAGGTGGTTTACTAAATTATTAGTGCAATCCAAAGTTGAGACTAACACCACACCGAGCCCCTGCTTGGGTAGCATTAATGCTTGAGATGCATACCCATATAACATGCCGCCATGCCCCACGGTAAAGTTGCCATCAAGCGCGTCAATTCCAAAACCAAGCCCAAAGCCCTTATAGCCAGCATAGGCGCCTGATTTATCTACGATTTGCCACATAATATCCAATGATTCTTGTGAAATAATTGACTGTCCATCATCGGACATTCCGCCATTTACAAGGCATTTGATAAACCGCCCCATATCAGCCATACTGGCGAAAATATTACCGGCGGGACTGCACCCTAGGTCAAAAACTGGCGCTGGAAAATCACCATCTAAAGTCCACATATAAGCCGGCGCAAGATTTTCCAATATTTGCTTATTGCTAATGATTGCACTATTATTCATGGCCAATGGTGTGAATATATGTTTCTGTAAATAATCTGCAAATTGCAAACCAGAAACCGCTTCAACCACTGCGCCAACCACCGCCATACCTGCGTTTGAATAACTCATTTTATTTTTGCTTGGGTCATTTTTTAGTGTTGAAACTGCCAACTCCGATACAGTTTTGCTCAATGATGGAAAGCTTTCATCCAAAAAATGTCCACTTTTTGCCTCGCGTACCATGCCTGAAGTATGGCTCATAAGCTTTCGCAACGTTAGCCTGCTCGCAAGCTTGTTTTCTCCCGAGGTCGCAAAAGGGTTGTTTGGCATGAAATCTGGTAAATATTCCGCAACATCTGCATCTAACCTTACCAAGCCTCGCTCCACCAATTGCATTAAAGCAATACAGGTGAACATTTTTGTTTGAGAAGCAATTCTAAACTGACTTTCGCCATCCAGATGTTCGGGATAATGCTTGGCGCAGACATGCCCATCTGCAACCACATCTTGACCATCCACTAAAATATAGCTGATTGAAGGCAAATTTTTATCAATAACTTCAAAACTGATAAGCCGTTCTATTTTAGATTTTAGCTCAGAATCATCAGCCATATACTTTAAATA
>JADGDI010000103.1 GCA_016744975.1 Hyphomicrobiales bacterium
TTCTTGGCATATCCATTCCTGATGAAGATGATTTGGATATGGGGCGATCACGAAAATCGAGAAAACGCAGAAGCTCTATTTTGTCTAAAACCTATTCAGATAGATGGGACAATGAAAATAAGCTTTTGCCATCTGCTGCTTGGAAAGAACTGAATGAACTTGTATTATTGGCTTCAAAAAAACTTAAAACATCTAACAAAAGCCAATTGCAAAAAAACATCGATGCGCTATCCCGAGAATTAGGTTTTGATGCTATAGAAACCAAAATTCTGGGGCTTGCTGTAAGATTAAAATGTAATGAGTCATACGCAGAACTTTGCGATAAGCTATTTTCTTCACGAAAAATTAACATTAACAATCTCATTGCCTATATGCTCGACGTTCCTGTTAAAGATGTTTCCAAGCGATTGAAATATGATGCCCTATTGCTTCAGACTGGACTAATTAAGATTGGTGCTAAAGGATGGCAAAGCGATTTTTCAGATTTTATTAAAACGCCCGACTTGGTAAATAGTGCTATTCAAGAACCAAATGTTGGAATTAGAGACGTTAAACGATCCATTTTGGGTCACCCCAGTAAGTCCGAACTTGCATGGGGTGATTACGATCATTGCAAGCAGGACAGAGATTTTATTGCCGACATAATAAAAGGTGCAATCAGTGAAAATGCTAAAGGCATTAATATATTGCTCTATGGTGTGCCAGGTACTGGAAAAACAGAGTTATGTAAAACCATTGCCAAAAAACTGAAACTTAACATCCATTCTATTGGCGAAATGGATGAGGATGGTAACGAGCCTAGAAAAAAAGAACGCCTTGCTGCGTTAAAAATATCTGATCATTTGTTATTTAAAAATGGCAATGCTTTATTGCTATTTGATGAAATGGAAGATCTGCTAGAAAATAACTTTAAGTCTATGTTTTTCGGTAGCTCAAGTATGCCAAAGGTGTTTCTCAATAGATTGCTAGAAAACAATTCAGTACCCACATTTTGGACTTGCAATGACATTAGTCAATTCGACCCTGCATTATTACGCCGAATGACTTTGGCGATTGAGATTAAATCCCCACCAGAAAATGTTAGGGTAAGGATTTGGAAGAAATATCTTAAACAAAATAAAGTAGAAATAACGCCCAACAAAATAGCTGAGTTGGCACAAATGTTCGAATGTCCACCATCCCTAATATCAAATGCGGTCAAATCGGCAAAATTAGCGAATGGTGGTGAGGAAGAAATAAAACTCTCCATTGAGAAAATGGCGCTTGTCGCAGGCAGACACATTAAAATCAATCCTCTTGCTGGCAAAGAGGTAAAATTCAGAACTGAATTGCTGAATGCCGATCAAGATTTAACCATTCTGACAAACCGTATTGTCAATCAATCTGTGATGAAGAATTTTTCATTCTGCCTATATGGGCCAGCGGGTACAGGGAAAAGTGCATATATTCGGCATCTTGCGAAGGAAATGGGAATGGAAGTCCTGCAAAAACGAACTTCGGATTTGGTTTCGATGTGGGTTGGTGGCACTGAAAAAAATATTGCTAATGCGTTTCAAGAAGCGTGGCAGAAAAAAGCGTTTCTTATTTTCGATGAGGCAGACTCATTGTTGCGTGACCGTAAAAATGCGCGACAATCTTGGGAGGTGACGCAGGTCAACGAAATGCTGACTTGGATGGAATCCCACCCACTGCCATTCGCTTGCACAACTAACTTAATGGATAATCTCGACGCGGCTTCATTGCGTCGGTTTACATTCAAAGTGAATTGCCAATATCTAACAACTCAGCAAACCAAAATGACTTTTGAGCATTTTTTCAACCTGCAAGCACCAGAAAATATCGCCTATTTAAACGTTTTAACACCTGGAGATTTTGCAGTAGTGCAAAAAAAGGCTGAAATTATTGGCCAATTGTCAGACAGATCAGCATTGTTGGAAATGTTGAAAAATGAATGTGATGTTAAGCGAGATATTCCACCAACACCAATTGGTTTTAATTTATCTGAAAAGCCCAATAAACATAGACAGATGGTTGCAAGTGACTAATATAAAACCAATAAGAATCAATGTTTCGGGGACAAGCATGCGCTACGGAAAAGACGAAAAGCTATTAAAACTTGCAATGTATATGCAAGGCGATAGCTTTGGCCGTTCGTTACAAGACATTCAAACCGAATTTGAAGTCGGCAGGCGAACAGCCGAGCGAATGCGTGATGTGATTGAACGGTGTTTTCCACAAATGGAACAAGCTGAAACAGGAGAGCGCATAAAACGTTGGAAACTACCATCACGAACATTAAACAATCTAGTTGGCTTTTCTGCCGAAGAATTGGCCGAATTAGATAATGCCATCGCCATTTTAAAACGCGATAATATGAATGAACAGGCCAACACCTTACACAGTCTCGCAACCAAACTGAAAACACTGCAAAAACCCGAAGCCATGAGCCGCGTCGAACCAGATTATGAAGCCTTGTTAGAGGCCGAAGGCCTAGCAATGCGCCCAGGGCCAAAACCAAAAATAGATGATGGCGTCATGGCGCAATTGCGCGAAGCCATTTTAAGCTTTTCAAAAGTAAAGATTCATGTTCGTTATCGCGCCAGTGGCAAACACGGCTATCAGATTGTCAGTCCCTATGGATTTTTATATGGCAACCGACATTATCTAGTGGCAAATACCGAAGGTTCGGATGCGGGAACATATCGTTTGTTCAGCCTATCTAATATCGACAAAGTAGAAATGCAGAATGAAAGTTTTGTGCGTGAGGATAATTTTTCACTTCAGGCCTATGCCGAGAATTCATTTGGCGTGTTTCAGGAAGAACCGTTTGATGTAGTTTGGAAATTCTCTGCCAATGTGGCGGACGATGTAAAAGAATATCAATTTCACCCCAGACAGGTTTTAGAAGAGCGGCCTGATGGTTCAATGTTGGTAAAGTTCAAAGCTGGTGGAGTTCGTGAAATGGATTGGCATCTCTATACGTGGGGCAGTGATGTTGAAGTGATTGAGCCTAAAAACTGGAACAAAACTGATGGAGAAGTATATGGATGAGATTGAAGAGTTCGAAACAATTAAACTGCTTGAAAAATTTATAATTGATAATGAAAAATTAGAACAGTTAGAAGATCGATTGGCTGGTTTCAACATATTTGAAGCCATTGGAATGAAAACTCAAGAAATTAAGCATTCTCAAACTTTAGCGTTCTTGTTGGATCCAAAAAATGGACATGGTTTCGGTCAATATTTTTTAAAAAAATTACTTAAAGATATAACTAAAGATCAAATCTCAAATATCGGCCCCATAGATATTGATTGTGAAGACCTTTCAGATACTGAGGTTAGATGTGAATGGAAAAACATTGATATTCTAATTATTTGCCACTCAGCAAAGTTTGTAATTTCGATTGAGAATAAAATCCTAGCATCGGAGAGTGAACATCAATTACAAAAATACAAAAGGACTGTAACAGGTGCTTCAAATTTTAAATATGGAAATCCAATAATTGAAGGCGAATTTAAAAGCTACAACCCAGTATTCGTATTCTTGACTGTGGAAGGAGACAAACCTAAGGAAAGAAATGGTAGTGATGTTTGGCTGAGCTATTCTCACATAAATTTAATTAACATATTGGAGAAAAGTTTAGCAGCACAAAAACATAATCTAGGCATAGACCAAAGTGTCCTTGTTCGTCATTATATTGAATTGATGAGAAGGCATGTGTTGACGGACAGTGATATAGCTTCTTTGGCAAGGGAGATTTATTTGGAACATAATATTGCGCTTGATAAAATTTCTTCATTTATACCAAATGATATCGAGATATTTGGCTCGCACATTAAGGATCTAATTCACAGTTCAGATCAATTAGTTTTGGAGCCGTCTTCATTACAATATATTCGATTTAGTCACATAAGTTGGCAATTTTCCAAAAATTGGGTTGGAGAGCACGCTGCTTGGAAAAAAAAGGGTGTTTTATTTGAAATTCATTTTAAACCTTCTTTGAAAAAAATCACACTTATGCTTGTTTTAGGAAATTTAGAGAATACTAGAAACCAAAAGAAGATGTGTGAGCTAATTGCAAAAAAATTACTAACCTCTCCAGAAGAAAGTCGTCATGGCCATCCCAGAGCATGGAAGAGAGAACCTGTTCTTGAACTAAGCAAACACAAAACTGATGTTGAAGTAATGAATGGTATTAAGAGAAAAACAACTGATTGGTGGGACGAATTTATTACTAACGATATGGAAGAGGTCTGTCTTGCTGTGAAAGATACTATTCACGAATTACATATCAATAAATAATAAATTAAAAATATCTGAATAGAAGGGATTTCTAATGGAAAAGAACATTAAGACTTTAGCAAAAAAAATATATCTGACCCATAAATCAGCGATTGACATTATTCTTGATCATAAACCCAAAATATTTTCTAAATTAGAAAATGAACTACTAAAGGAAGGTTATATCACTGACGAAGGAACAGATAAATACTTCTATTTTACTACAGAGCAAGTAGACGAAATAACTGATGAAGATAGTTTTTGGCCCATGCACATAACGGTTAAAATGGCGAATGACAATACATTTATAATACAACTAAGGATACATAACGAGCAATGGCAGCTAAACAGAAGTTTAATGGACGCCGTTCTGAAATTTGAATTATTGAAACCAAATAAAGATAACACTATTAAAAAACTTAATAAGACCAATCAAATAATACGCAAAGTCAAATTAGAGGATTTATGTGAAGTTTGTTTACAAGTAGGTGCAAAACTAATTAAAATCTACCGTGAGGCTGAGGTCGCTAAGGAATAGATCAACTATGTATTTTAAAAATGAAAAATTAAATTTCTCTCCTAGTGACTTGATCACATTTATGGAGTCGCCTTATGCTTCGACGTTGGAGTGGCAGAAATTGTCTAATTCTGAAATCGAAGAATTGATGGATGCTACTGACCCGTTGATGACGAAACTGCAAGAAAAGGGTTATGAGCATGAGGAAGAATATACTCAGGGGCTAGCGGATAATGGGCAGGATGTTTTAGAAATTAAAAGAGCACCCAAAGAAATAATGGCTGAACAAACAATATTAGCCATGCAAGCAGGGAGAGATATTATTGTTCAGGGGTATTTGCAGCTTGAACAATTTTCTGGCTATACCGATTTTTTGGTTAAGGTTGATGGTAAATCTAATTTCGGCGATTATCATTATGAGGTTCAGGACACTAAATTATCTAAAAAGCTAAAACCATATTTTGCCATTCAACTTTGTTGTTATTGTGAAATGCTTGCGGCTATTCAAGGTGTCATGTCACAGAATTTTCAGGTGATATTGGGCAACAATACCGTTGAGACGTTGAGCGTTCAGAAATATTATTCCTATTATTTATCGCTCAAAAAATCCTTTATTGAGTTTCACGAACATTCAGATGCTGCCATGCCAGATGCTGCCTTGAGCAAATCTCATGGCAACTGGAGTGAATTGGCGAAGCAACAACTTGAGGAACGCGATCATCTATCACAAGTTGCCAATCTATCGCGTGGACAAGTTAAAAAAATTGAAGCTGCGGGCATTACCACCATGCAGCAACTGGCGGACTTTAAAGATAAATCAATATCTGGAATGCCTGCTGAGATATTCCAACGCGCCAAGGCGCAGTCGGCCATGCAAATACTGTCTCGCGGATTGGAAAAACCAAAATATAGAGTATTGCCGCATGAAGAAGATATAAAACGCGGCCTTGCTATCTTGCCTCCTCATAGCGATTTGGATGTATTTTTTGACATTGAAGGCTATCCGAATGTTGAAGGTGGGCTAGAATATCTATGGGGAAATTCTTATTTCGATGAAGACGGAAAACGCTGTTTTAAAGAATTCTGGGCGCACGATGCCAAACAAGAAAAACAGATTTTTATTGAGTTTATCGAGTGGGTTTATGACCGTTGGTTGGCTGACCCTACAATGCACGTCTACCATTATGCCAATTACGAAATTGCTGCCATTCGCAAACTTATGGGGCGTTATGGTGTGTGCGAAGATCAAGTAGACAATCTTTTACGCAATAATGTATTTGTTGATCTATATAATGTAGTACGGCACGGCATTATGATTGGTGAACCACGTTATTCTATTAAAAATGTCGAACACATTTACCGCGCCAAACGCGAGACTGAGGTGCAAGGTGGTGGCGAGTCAATTGTCGTTTATGAGAATTGGCGCGAAAACCCAGACGGCATGACGTGGGATGAATCGCCCATTCTGAAATCAATTCGTGATTATAATATTGATGATTGTGACAGCACCCAAGAGCTTGCAGAATGGTTGCGCGAAGAACAAGCCGAACATGAAATCGAATATCTCATCTCCGATGGTGAAGGTGAAACTGAATTACCCGAAGAGGTCACAGCAACAACTGCATTACGCGATAAATTACTCGCCAGAGCCGAAGCTGAAAATGACAAGAACCAAACGCTTCTACTTGAAACTTTGGCCTGGTCGCTAGAGTTTCATCGTCGTGAAAGTAAACCATCTTGGTGGCAGCTATTTGACCGAATGGGCATGGATGAAACAGAGTTATATGATGATATGGAATGTTTAGCTGGCCTAACACGTACTAAAACCAAACCGTATCTACCACCTAAAAGTCGTTCAAAATATGTTTATGAATATACCTATGACATAAATCAGCCATATAAGGGCAAAGCGGGTGATTTTATTACGTTAGATCAAGATCTTAAATTAGAAACATATGAGTATGATGCCAATACAGGCATTATCTCATTTAAAAGTAGTGGCGAATTGCCCAAACGCATTTCAATCATCCCTAGCAACATCATTCGCCCAGCACCTATTCCCGCTGCAATCAAATCCGTGGTTGAGGAGTTAATGAATAATGATTTTGAATTTTGCGCTATTGCAGATTTCCTAAATCGGTCTAGGCCAAACATAAAAGGCAATAAAAAAGGCGCAATTATCAATTCCAAAGGTGACTTTTTGGATGAGGTTATCAAAGCATCAGTTAATTTACAAAACAGCTACTTGTGCATTCAAGGCCCTCCAGGTGCAGGCAAAACATATACTGCCAAACATATTATTGGCGAGCTGCTTAAACAAGGTAAACGGGTTGGTATATCATCTAACAGTCACAAAGCGATCTTGAATTTAATGGAAGGCGTTGCCGATTATGTTGACGATCAGGGCATTGAATGTGAGTTGAAAAAAGCTGGTGGCGATAAAAACGATGAATTCTTTGAACGCGAAAATGTAAATTACATGAAGAACGCCAAAGGATTAAAGATGGGTAGCGCGACTTGTTTTGGTGGTACTGCATGGGCTTTTTGCCATGAAGATACAAAGAGTCAATTTGATTATTTGTTTATTGATGAGGCGGGTCAAGTATCAGTCGCCAATCTAATTGGTATGAGCCAAGCAACCGATAATATCATTTTAATGGGCGATCAAATGCAACTTGCTCAGCCAATTCAAGGCACTCACCCTGGCGAAAGCGGCATGTCCATTCTTGAATATTTACTACAAGGCGAAGCAACAATATCAGACGAGTTAGGTGTGTTTCTGCCTAAAACCTACAGAATGCACCCTGATGTCTGTGAGCTGATTTCTAATCAAGTCTACGAAGGACGACTAGAATCTGATGCAGTTGCATCCAAACATATCATTCAAACCAAAGGGCCATTAATCACTAAAAAATCGGGCATAGTTTTTATTCCCGTCGAGCATGAAGGCAATAGCCAAGCTTCGCAAGAAGAAGTTGCAGTCATTAAAGCCCTAGCCAAAGAACTAATCGGCACAGAATATTGG
>JADGDI010000104.1 GCA_016744975.1 Hyphomicrobiales bacterium
GAGCTATTGGATCCACTACATTGCCTAAGGATTTCGACATTTTCTCACCGCGATTGAGTAAGAAACCGTGGCCATAAACTTGTTTGGGTAGCGGGAGTTCAGCGCTCATTAGAAATGCAGGCCAATAAATGGCATGAAACCGTAAAATATCTTTACCAATTATATGTAGATCACATGGCCAATATTTAGCAAATTTTTCATCATCATGCAAAAACCCTGCGCCTGTTAGATAGTTGGTTAGCGCGTCTACCCATACATACATTACATGGCCATCAGCATTTGGAACTTTTACGCCCCAATCAAATGTTGTTCGTGACACAGATAAATCTCTAAGACCGCCTTTTACAAAATTTACGACTTCATTTCGGCGATGATCGGGGCCAACAAATTCTGGGTGTTTATCATATAATTCTAGTAATTTATCTTCATAGCCAGACAATCTAAAGAAATAACTGTCTTCTTCCATCCATTCTACTGGTGTGCCTGTTGGCGCGATAAAAGAGCCGTCTTCTTGCTTTACAAGTTCTTTTTCATCAAAATAAGCTTCATCACGTACCGAATACCAACCAGAATATTTTTCTAAGTAAATATCATCTTTTGCCGCCATTCTATTCCAAATTTCTTGCACAACAGTTTTATGACGCGGTTCTGTGGTACGTACAAAATCATCAAATGAGCAATTTAGTGCAATTGATAAATCTTCAAATGCTTTAGAGTTTTCAGCTGCCAATTGTTCAACGGTCTTGCCCTGAGCTTCCGCAGTTTGTAACATTTTTTGACCATGCTCATCTGCACCGGTTACATAAAGCACATCATAGCCATCAAGTCTTTTAAAGCGGGCCAATGCGTCGGTTGTCATCATTTCATATGCGTGACCAATATGCGGTGCGCCATTGGCGTAGGGGATAGAGGTCGTGATATAAAATGTCGGCTTTTGAGTCATTTAATTTCCAATATATAATATATGTTACGGATTAATCTGCACATTTTTCGAGCTGCAAAAATTCGGTTATAATGGTTTGCTTTTTATCCATATTAAACGCGCTATTGATACGAAATTTTTGTTCGCTATCTTCCCACAAAGCGAATAACGCATCAAGTGTGAAATGCGGAGATAAGCGCTCAAATAGATTTATTTCAACATTTGGTATGGATAAATGCTGGTCAGCCATAGCGCCAAGCGATTTGAACTTAATAAACCGCGCCAGAATATCCAAAAATAATTGTAGGAAAAAAAGATATTTAGACTCATTGACCTTAAGTGCTAATTCACTGGCTAATTTATGCAAATGTTCCCTCGAAATATTTGGCAATTGATCCAATATTGCCATCATCCTTTTGTAAATTTCCAATCCATCGACATCGATCAACTCCAAAATACGGGCAAAACTGCCTTGGCTTAAGAATAATATAATGTCCAATTCATCCGCAGGCACATTGACTTCATATTGCTGCATTAAATCAACAAGCGTTTGATTTGAAAGGTCCTTTACTTTTAGCATACGGCATCTAGAACGAATGGTTGGTAACAATTTAGCGGGCATTGAAGAAATAATCAAAAATAATAGATTTTCTGGCGGCTCTTCAATTGATTTTAGCAGGGCATTGGCAGAATTTCTGTTTAAATCATCTGCGGAATCTATAATCACTATACGCCATGTGTTTTTCTCGACGGTTTGATGAAGAAACTTTTCAGCCTTTCTGACATTTTCTATTGTAATATTTTGACCGAACTTTTTTGTCTTCTCATTAAATTGTCGCTTTAAAACAAACAAGCTAGGGTGAGATTGCGCTCTTATTTGATGGGCAGAGCTAACCTCGTGACTTGGGTCTATTTTAGTAAGACCTGCATCATACACTTGTTTAGGGGTGCTATACTCCAGTATAAATTGAGCAAATTTATAGGCTAAGCTAGCTTTACCAATGCCTTTTTGACCAGAGATTATCCAAGCGTGGTGCATTTTACCAGACATAAAACCATCAAACAAAGCCCGTTCAGCCTCTTTCAAGCCAAGAAGATTGCTGATATCCCGTGGATGGGGGAAGTTTTCCAGCCTATCAACTTCTACAATATCGGCCATGATCAACCATCCATTTTTGTAAGAATTTTCTGCACATCCTGCCAAATTTCACCATGAATCGTCGCGATATCGCGTTCGGCATTAATAATTGTACAACGCACTGATTCATTTTTTGCAATGTCAATGTAGCAGTTTCTTAAATCTTTGTGGAATTGCAATCGCATATTCTCAAACCGATCTTCAGATATAGCGGCTGTATTTTTACTAAATTCTGCTATGCGTGCATTGGCTCTTGCAAGGCCAACTTGCGGATCTAGATCTAAAATATAAGTTTTATTGGGCAAACTATCAGCGACAACATGTTTTTCAATCATTTCTATAAATTCTTGCGGGACTTTACCTGCGACGCCTTGATATGCTCGGGTAGAATCTAAAAAACGATCACACAAAACCCATATATTGTTATCCAAGCTAGGTCTAATTAGCTTCTCCAAATGGTCTGAGCGGCCTGCCGCAAATAATAACGCTTCTGAAATGGGAGACCAAGCTGCAATATCACCAGTTAGCAAAAGATGCCTGAGTTGTTCAGCCCCCTCGCTACCACCAGGTTCGCGAGTTACAACAACCTCAACACCATTTGCGCGTAATTTTTCCGCAAGCAATAATATTTGAGTTGATTTTCCGCTGCCTTCGCCGCCTTCAAAGCTGATAAATTGTCCGCCCATATGTGCCAAACCATAAATTTAGAATAAAGATTGAAACTTTTTATCACCCCATGACCATAAAATGTCAATGGCTTCATCCACCCGCTTCCCTTTAGCAACATGTTTCTCAGCATAGAGCGGAATTACGGTGTTGAAACCACTTTTACCATTTATGTAAAGATCTGCAATATGTTGGTTTTTTTTGATTGGTGCAATTAGAGGACTAAGATAACTAATTTTACCTTGTATATCATCAGCCATGTCAATATTTAATGTTGCAACAAAGTCTTGCTTAACTTGAAAACCAACTCGATCTACAACGCCACCAGCTATTTTTGCCTCTCCAATAACAGCCCCTTTTGAAAATAACTTATATTTTTTAAATGCAGTGAAAGCCCAATTTAATAGTTTTCGTGTTTCGGCAGCACGTTCACGACTAGTTTTTAATCCATTTAGCACGATTATAATACGCCTATCATTTATTTTTGCTGACGTTACAATGCCATGGCCGCTTTCTTTTGTATGTCCTGTTTTCAAGCCATCAACTCCAGTTTCATCATCCAACAAAAGATTGCGATTTGGTTGATCAACCTTTTGCCATACAAATCGTCTTTGGCTGAAATAATGGTAATATTCTGGAAAATCAAGGATTAGTCGATATGCCAATTGCCCCAAATCATGGGCAGTCATTAATTGATTTTCATTCGGCCAACCTGTTGAATTAACAAAAGTTGATTGAGTAAGCCCAATTTCACGTGATTTTTTTTGCAATTGTTTGGCGAATGAATCCTCATCACCGCCAATGCCTTCAGCAAGTGCGATTGAGGCATCATTGCCAGAAACGACAATAACACCTTGTAATAGATTATCTACAGAAACCCTACTTTTAAGTTGGGCAAACATACTTGAGCCACGTCGCTCAAAGGCTTTTTGAGAAATAGCAAACTCATCATCAAGCTTTAGCTCATTGTTTTTTAGCTTATCAAATACCAAATAAACAGTCATTAGCTTGCTCATGCTGGCCGGAGGCATCATTTTATTTGCATTTTTTTGATAAAGAATACTCTTTGTATCAAAGTCATAAATAAAGGCATATTCAGCTTTGGTCTCAATAATATCTGCTTGCACGATAGCCAGGGAGAAAACAAAACTTAAAAAAGATATGACAGGAATTAAATATAATTTTAAAAATTTGAAAAGCAAAACAATTATCTCATCAACAACCTACACCAATAGTATTGATCTACAACTTTAGATCAATTGCCTATTAGAATAAAGATAAAGTTTAAAAGATAACTGTTTTTTTTAAGATTCAACCATAACCAAATATACTCGGCTAGAATTAACTTGTTTTATGTCAATTTTACTAAACACATCAGTACCCAGTTGGCGTTTATATTCAACCGCCTGTTTGATGTTTTTAAACATGGCAACTTGAACAAAGTCACCAGAGCCTGAACCTGTGGCATCACTTGTTGTCAAACGACTAGTATTGATTTTTTTATAAGAACTATTTGAAGCAGTAGACAGCCTCACTGAACTACCAATTGCTGCACCAATATCTGGATCAAATTCCTGCATATCACTGGCTTTTAACTTGCCATGTTTGGATTTACTGCTTTTTGCCAATTTCACATTATTGGTTTTTGATGGTTTTTCAGCAACAAATTTGGGTTGATTCCAACCAAACAAATTACTAAAGAAACCGCCACCATTTGACTTGCCACCCAAAGCTGCGATTTTTGCATTATCGCCATTGGGATGCTTTGCTGCTTTACCAAAATATTGCACTCTTACATTAGCCAACCCTTTTCCTTGATAGCCAAGCTTGGTCGCAGCAGCCCGAGATAAATCAATCAATCGATTGTTATGATAAGGGCCGCGATCATTCACCCGTACAATTATTGTCTTGCCATTTTCCAAATTGGTCACTTTGACTAAAGATGGCAAGGGGAGTGTTTTATGTGCAGCTGTTAGTGCGTGCATATCAAAAATTTCACCATTGGCAGTTTTACGACCATGAAATTCATCACCATACCAAGATGCTTTGCCCGTTTTGTTATAATTTTTATCTTCACGTGGATAATAATATTTACCAGCAACTTTATAAGGTTTGCCAACTTTATAACTGCCCGCTTTTTTGGGTAGTGACCCCTTACTTGTATAGACACGTTTGGAAGTTTTGACGCCATATTTGTTAAGTTTAGTTGAACTGCAACCTGTTAAAACAAGCATAGCAAGGCAAAGAAAACCAATGCCGACTAAGCGCATTAGGTTTCGGCTTTGTTGCTTAGCGTCCCTATCGTTCAAACAGTTTTGTTCATTTAAACAATATTTGGGATTGTTAGTTGTTACCCACACCATATCAAAAACTCAAAAAAATAATATAAACCTTACTACAGGCGATCAAAATACATCATATTTTCAAAAATAGCTGCCACTTTTGAATGACGTGTTTAATAGAAACTTGATACAAATGGTTAATTAATTGCTAAACTTGCCTAAAATCTCGCCAATTAAAAAAAATCTATGTAAAACCAATAATATTACTTGCAAAACATTTCTGCAAATTCTATTTACTGGCTTGTACAAACCGTATGGCATTCTTGGATGGGTGGCAGAGTCCGGTTTAATGCATCGGTCTTGAAAACCGACGAGGGTGCAAGCCCTCCGGGGGTTCGAATCCCTCCCCATCCGCCAGATCTTTACATGTTTATTTTTTCTTATAAAACAATGGTTTAGATGTTTTTGAAATCTCAAAACAGCCATTATCCGCCAAAGTTCCTTTTACTGTGAGACAATTTGTAATACTTTTGTGAGACATTACTGTTCACTTGGGTATTAGAAAATGCTAAAGACCTGTCGATATTTAACTAAACGTAGCAATGGTGTTTTTTATTATGCCAGAAGGTATCCTATAAAATCACACATTTTTTCGATGCTAAGCTATATCGAAAATCATTAAAAACTGATGATATAAGTATTGCTGTTTCCAAATATGAAGCTATCCATTTAGCAACGGAACTAGAATCGGAGCGGCACGAAAGCGGGACAGGACCATGTTAGGATTAGCCATTTGTGTTCCTTCTATTTTGGGCAACGCTATCGGCTAAATAAATAGCCAATAACTGAATTAAACTAGGTTTTATGACTCAAAATTAAATTTAACTCCCGTTTCTTTTTCTGCGTATTCCCATAATTTATTACCAACTAATTCATTATCAGCATAAGGCTCTATGAATGCTGGAGCAGGATAACCGTTAATTTCGTTTTTACCATCTGGACCAAAATAAAAAGAATTATTAGAACCAGAGATGGCTTCCAATTCTTCAGTGGCCGCAAATAGTGTCGGGAAAGCGCCTTGATTGGCATTCATATAGTCTACAGTTTCAATCATTTCTGGAACGTCATAACGCAACAACTCTGTTTTGCTTACGCCCGGGTGACAAGCTACAGACAAAATATCGAGGTTATTTTCGCTAATTTTTCTTTGTAATTCCAGTGCAAATATTAGATCTGCAACTTTGCTTTGTCCATATTCTCTGAACTTATTGAAGGGTTTTTCAAGTTTTAAATTTTCATAATCAATTTCAGCACCCTTATGGGCAATGCTGCTTAAAGTTACAATGCGTGCGTTTTCATTATTTTTAAGAAGTGGGAACAGCAAAGCATTCAACACGTAATGCCCAATAAAATTCACACCAAACTGTGTTTCAAAACCATCAGCTGTTTTACCTGCTGGTGGAAACATTATGCCTGCATTGTTAATCAACACATCAAGCGAGGCATGTGTTTTTACGAATTCGTCTGCAAATGATTTAACTGATTTAATATTGGTTAAATCTAAAACACCTATTTCGATGCTCGCATCAGGTACGGATTCCAATATTTTTTCTTTGGCTTGATTTAACTTTTCTTGGTTGCGCCCAACCATGATTACATAGGCATCATGCTTGGCTAATTCCAAGGCGGTTTCAAAGCCAAGGCCAGTGTTTGCGCCAGTCACCAAAAAGGATTTACCCAATTGAGACTTCATACTTTTTGGTGTCCAGTTCATATCTATCTCCAATTATAGTCCAAAGGTTGTTTTTGCGTGATGGGTATCCATATATTCTTTCATCCGCTTGATTTTACCATTTTCGAATGTGAACAGGAAATGGTAGTCATTGTCGTAGTCTGTACCCATTGCTGTTTTGGCTTTTAGATTTGCTTCTGTAGCGACAAAATCACCTTCTTCAACCATGCCTGATATGTTAAATTCAACACCTTCAGGAAAGCTTGCTGCCCCTGCCCCAAAGAAACCTAAAAAGAAATCTTTGTCGTGCTCGCCAGCGGTTTGCAAATATTCTACTTTGCCATTAATCCACCAGCTAAAATCATCCGTGATCATTGATTTTAGAGTTTCAACATCCGAAACCCGCATCGCTTCGATAAATTTTTCGACCAAATTTTTATGACTCATTTATTTTCTCCATTTGTTTTTAAATGATGTCCTAAAGCTAGATATTATGATATGCTATTGCAAGTAGTTACACTTTTGGGAACTAGGAACACAATAGTAAGTAATGCACGTTTTAGTCGTTTATGAGGTGAATAAAAATGAAACAAAAATCAATTGAAGAATATAACAACTGCCCATTTCATCTCGCCATGAATATTTTAGAAGGGAAATGGAAATTCGCGATTCTCTATGTGCTATCTGCGAGAGGCACGCTTAGGTTTAAAGAGCTAGAACGCGCAATCCCTGATATTTCCACACGAATGTTGGTTAAAGAGCTTAAGCTTCTAGAAAAGAAAGGTGTTGTTTCCAGAAAACCTTATGCAACAGTGCCACCTAAAGTGGAATATTCACTCACCCCAATTGGCGAAAGCATTCACCCCGTGATAAGAAGCATTACTGACTGGGGCGAAGGTTATATTAAAACCATGAATTTAAAATAAATTCAGAAAAAGCTTTTACTCCCTAAGAAAAATCACAATACTGCTCCTAATTTCTTAGCAAAACAGAAACCGCCCTCGTCCAATATTATGATTAAATTTAAAC
>JADGDI010000105.1 GCA_016744975.1 Hyphomicrobiales bacterium
GCAGATATTTTGTCACACGTGAAACATTCTGATCACTGTCCTATTTTAGTTGAAGTAGATTTATAATTTAAAAAATCCAATCATCTTTTTTATCTGAAGAACTATATTTTTTTCTTGTATCTATTTTTTGCTTTTCTCTTTCTAATATTAAATTTTTTACTCAATACAAATTATTAAGCGGCTTTCCTGCCAGTCAAATCACCATAAGCGGCGGGGTTCTGCTGGCATTTAACCAAAATCCACAACGTCCGCTCCATATAGCCCATCAAATAATCCATTTGCCTTTGTGCCATTTTGCCATCAACCACAAGCCTTTGGTAATCCATCCGCGCAGCTGATATACGCTTTTCTTGATCGCGAATAAGGTCGTAAATACTTGGTTCTGCTATAATGCTCATGCTGTCATCTCCTTAATTTGAAGTTCGAGCCGCTCTACTTTGTCGGCAAAATCACCATTCCATTCGCAAATGGTTAAAACTCTAAACATCGCAACTTTAACCATTGATATCGAGCGGTTAACATACGTAGAAATATGAAAATCATCATAAGCCGTGTAAGTTTTAGCCAAAAACATAAAAACCAGCCGAGCTTGCGCAAACTTGCGCTTGCGTGATATAATCTCCGAAATAGTAAAACCAAATTCAGCACATACAATCTCTAAAATTTCAATTAATTCAACTTGCCGTTTCATGCTGCATCACCCCCATTATTAAAATCTACAATATTCGAACCCATTTGCTTCAAATGCTCCGATGGGCGCAAAGGCACAACACCCTCACTAAACACAACCTTTTGGCTTCTTAATTTCTCACGCTCTTCCAAATGGCTTAATCTAACTTCTTGTTCAACCGCCTTATCAGCAAGAAACAAGACCCAATTGGAAATTAAAACATAGTGTTTTAAAAATTGTTTAGGGTCATTCTCAATACCCGACACACCCTCAGCAAGCTGGCTAAAGTGGTCACTCAAATCACCTTGGTTTTTAAAAATTTCCTCAAAGTCTACTTCACTAATATTCTTCATAACTATCTCCATATTTTTAAGGAGCAGTCGACATACGCAATACAAAACTATCTATCTGCTATTCTATTTCTGTTTAAAATTCGGGCAATTCGGGCAGGTATTTACAAAAAACCCGCGCTCAGCCCCGCTCATTGAACCTTCATTTAATCGGTCTTGATTTTCTAAACAGCGTCTAAACGCCATCGGCATTCTTATTGCTGGGCAATGAACCACCTCACTCATCAAATTACCGCGCACAATCTCCTCAGCATTGGCATAAACACCTGTATATTTTCGGCTTATGATTTGACTAATCAAAGAGCCAGAAACCCCAAGTTTCTTACCGACTTTATTTTGACTACTCTCATCACAAGCACGGGCAAGTATTTCCACCCAATCAGGTAAATCAGCAAGCCAAGCATTTCTAGCTTTTGTGAGTGAGCTAACATTAGGAGTATTCATGCCGCCACCTCGCTAAACTCAGCAGCACCCATAACTTTGTTTACATTTCTGTCCCAAACAATATTGGTGCGCATAATCTGAGGGGCAAGCTCGCCTGTATCCATAGATTTTATAAAAACATAGGTAGAGTTTTGCTTAGATCGATGAACTTTAACTAGTTTTAAATAGCCAGCCTCATGCAGAGCTAAAATATATTTTTTAGCAAAAGTGGTCGTAACAATATGCTTGTCTTCAAGGCTAGATAATTCTGCAAGTTCAACAGAACTAAAAGCACCCTTTAACATTCTCATTGTTCGCCACATGTAACTGGTTAATTGTGGCTGGCATTCGCTGCCATCAACTAGCAATCGCGGTGCAACAACCACCCTTTTGGCAATTGTGTAATGGTATTTTTTGCGATTTCCTGCACCTTTGGGCGCTTCGCGTTTGGTGATTTTTAAATAACCAGCCTTAACCAGTCGAGCGGCATATGATTTAACACCACCTGAATGGACATTGGTTCTAATAATCACATCATTTAATGTGAAATTCCAACCATTACCGCCTAAAGAAAGCATAACATCCCAATAAGCTTGATTGCCTTGCGGCATTTTCAGTTTAATTTCGTGGAATAAATCAGCGGAAACCCTTGTCATTAAACTGCCCTCCCAGCGATAGGCGCAAGCGCAGTGTTAAACTCTTCTTTAGATAAGAATTTTTTCAAATCCAACTCAGACCAACCATTATTAAGTGCGGCGTTTTTAATTTTATTCAAATTAACCACAATACGCCGTGTAATTCCGCCACTCTGCTTATTAATTTCCTGAATTAAATCCTCGCTAAGCTCTAACCCATCGGCATATTGCCCCGCTAATAAAAGCGTATCGTCAATAGATGCTTTACTTGCAACCTCCCATTTTAAAACACGATTATGAACGCGTTCATATTTGCGCAACTTAACCGATAATTGACCTTCGCCAATAAGCACAATAGGGCAATGGGTTTCATCATGAATTTCGCGAATAAGTTCAATTTTATCACCCTTAATCAGGTAATCAGCTTCATCAACAATAATCGGCCTTGGGTCTTGGCTAGCAACCTCAATAATACGCTCAACACCTTCGCAAACAGTGCGAATGTCAAACACACTATGTTGCTTGCCAATTTCAACAATTAACTTCTTCTTAGTCCAGCTTTCACCAACCTGAATATAACGCGCTTCATGCATATGGGCTGCAGCAATGGCCGAGGTGGTTTTTCCAAGTCCAGAAGCGCCATAAAAACAAACAATAGCTGGCAAGTCAGGGTCGCGATGCATAACATGGGTCATTAAATTATTAAATTTACTAACATTAGTAAGCCGTACAAAATTATTTGACATTTTTACCCCCAAATTTTTGCTCTAAATCACTCAACCAAACTGTGGTATACTCATCTAATTCAGCGCGGGTAATTTGCAAATCCATGCAGCCATTAGAGTAGACACCTTTTAAGTCACCTTCTAAAGAAACAAAGAAGCGCCCAACAATACGCTCCACACGGCCATAGCTAGTCATTGCAAAACCATGTTTTGCAATGTGCAAAACGTCTATTTTTGACAGTTCTTTTGCAAAATAGTTATTACAAAAACCATTAGGCAAATCTGCAATGACTTCATCAGGAAAATCACCCCATTTATTTGCAGCAAGCCCCATTGCCAGCAAAGAAATTACTGACGGATCACCCGCTATATTTCCAAACAAAATTGCAACTTGCTTGCTTGTCTCATCAACAACTATATACATCCGCGATTGACTGTCCGTAGTCTGAATAACCAATCCGCTATAATCTAAAAACCATCGCCGCTTGACATTTGCGCTACTCTCTGGCATTTTTTCATTAATTTTAGTCATATTGAACCTCAATATTTTGACTGTTAAAATTACCGATCATTAAGAGTTACAGCTTTTAATGATCATTTTTTACGCAATACAAATTCTAGTTACCGTTAGCTGCACCAAACCATTCAGCCATTTTTTGTTCAGACTTAAAGTCTATTGAGTTTTGGTAGCGTGTCGCCCATTGGCTAAGCGTCTCATCAACACTCAAACCCGCTTCAATTTTCCGCAAAACTTCAATGCATTTTTCATAATCTGCGGTTATTTCTTTTTGGCCGCGCTTGGTAGATTTCACCTTGGCAAGGTCAACAATTTTGGCCTGTTTAACATCATGTTTTTGAACAGGCACATACCCCTTTGCAATGTCATTCGCCGTTTCAATATTTTCATTATCATGCGCAATTTCACGCTTTGGAAATGCCGCAACATCTTTGCTATTTTCAGCATGAGAACTCAGTATTTTTGCAGCAACATCACTGCTTTTTATTTTACGCGCTGCGCGTAATAATGGGGCAACTTCGCGGTTAATATTTTCTGCCTGTTGCGCTTTAATTTCTTTGTGTAATTGTTTGGGGTCAACACCGCGTAAATTCGGGCAAATCGCCTCGCAAATAAAGTCGGTTTTATTATCCTTATAAACAAAAACCCGTCCCGCATCGGCTGGGTCATGGCGAACAAATACACGCTCACCAGCAACAAGCAAACCTCCCCAATAAACTTCACTATCAATACGCAAGCCATGCTTAGTAATCGTTCTAAACCCATCACCAGAGGCAAGCGGACTAAGCAACAAGTCAAGCACACGCTCATCTTTAAATATTTTAATCTCTTTGCTGCAAGATTGCTGCTTTTCAAACGGCGTAACGCCTATTCCGCGATGTTTCTTATGTGCATATTTATCATTAGCCCAGCTATCGCAATATTCTTGCAATTGCTCTGGTGTAACATCAACGCCAAAGGCCTTAGCATCACCCTCACCAAGCCGCCGAGAAAAGCTTTTCCTAGCTTCAATCTGCTTACGATCTGCAACATTATGGCCTATAAAGCCGCTTAATGTAGGCATCAAACTACGGTTAATCGTGCCAATAACCCGCTCAACCGTGCCTTTTTGCTCTGGGCTAAAAGGTGCGCAAACATGCTGAGCGACCCCAACGCTTTCAAGCGCTAATTTAAACCGTTTAGAAACAAAATCAGTTCCGTTATCGGTAGCAATTTCAGTTGGCACACCCCATTCAAGAATTGCCCGTCTAATTAAATTTAAACTAGCCTCAGTCGATGCCGATTTACTAATATGGATCATCACACGGCGGCTAAATATATCAATCAAAGCATATAAATTATAACGCCCTTCCGTGGTGATAATATCAGTTGGTGATGCGTCAATTTCCCATTTCTGGTTAAAGTAATTAATATGGCTATTCATATTAAAACCAACAAACGCTTTACTATTTTTATACTTGTCTGGGTCAGTAATTTTTAACAATGCATTCTCACGTTCAATCTTAAAATTAGCAATAAAGCGCTCAAAACTTCGAATAGAAGGCATGCTAACTTCACGCCCTTCAACATCTAAAATATTGCCAAAATCTGCCAAAATATAATCCCGAATTTCAGGAGTTTTTATAAATTGGTTACGTACAATATGCCCAACAATTGCCTCAGCAATTTCACCCTTATGATAAGTGCTTAAAACGCTAGTGCCAACACGACCACCACGTTTTTTAGCCAGCTTAGAATGACCGCCAGCTTTAAGTTCCTTTCGCCATCTTTTAAGAGTTGGCACACTAATACTTTTAATAGTTTCCTGTAAAACAACCTCAAAATCAGCTTGTCCGCTATTATACATTTCGCAAAATATCCGCTCAGCTTCAACGCGGCTTTTACCATTATTATATTGTGCTTTAAAATCCTCAACACATGCCAACAATCTTATTCTATCTTCAATTTCAGTTGGCAATTGCGGTGTATTTTCAGCCTCAGCAAGCGCATTTTTAAAAGCCAGCTTGCGCACTTTTTCCGCATCAATTTTAATATAAAATTTGGGGTTTTTTGCCCGTGATTTTCTGTCCATATCGTTAAAATATTTAAATACAAAATCATCTTGTGCGGTAGGTGGGAAAAGTAAGGGAGAGTACTCCCACCCACCGCCTCGGCCAGAGCGCTTACGAGCCATCGACACGCCTTGCCCTTGCCAGTTTTCACGTTTTATCAAGTCACCAATTGCTCTAATTGAACATGGCAAACCGCTCAGCTTCATATTGGTTATTTCTTGAGGCGTGTAAAATTTATTTTTGGGGATCAGTTCATTCATAAGTCAAAACCCCGCATACTAGCAATATACTTAAACTTAGACCTATGCTGCTTTTGTTCCGCTTCAAATTCAGCCGCCTTATCGCCAAATTGCACCGCCTTAATCAAATGGCTAAACATGCTATCCACCACAATAAGTTGGAATATTTCAGCAATTAACGAAAGCAATCGGCTGTCTTTAGTTACAAAAATCAAAGCTTCAAGCCGCGAAACACTAATCATATGTGCCGCACGTGTTTCAGAGGCATAAGCATTCAGCATATTTTCGCTGATATTTTCGTTTAAATAATCACTCATTTGGCTTGCAATCTCTTCTCGGCTTAAATGGCACTCAAGCAATGTTAAAGCCACGGCCTTGGCATATTTTGCATTGGCACTTTGCGCTTTAACGGCTTGCTTCTCATATTCCTTGGTAATCTTGGCGGGTGTCCAATCAAACAGATCAGAAGTCACCTCACACCGTTTCTTTTTCATAGCCATACTCAAAACTCCTTGGCTCTATGAAATTAGTTTATCCTTCGGGCATTTCCCCTGTGATCAGATATTCTCGCATACGCATAGTTTCATCCACTTCAAGCGGAGTGCCACAAGAAACAGCAAGCTTTGAAAATTTGGCAAAACATTCATCAATGGTATTAAGGCGCATCTTTTCAAAATATGGATGACCTGAACCTTCAAATTCACCAGCAATTTCAACAAAAAAAGGTTCACCATCAGCAGGGTCTTCACGCTCTGAAATGTAAACAATTAAACTTTCATCAGCAGAGCAAACTTTAAGTTTAACAATCTCACCTACAGCCATTTCATTTAACAAATAATCATTACTTGATACATATGACTCTGCGACCGGTGCAACGCCATAAGAAAATATACCAACATAGCGGCTGTCTTCTGGTAAATACTGGTTCGCATCAACAGGGCAAACAAAATAAAGTTCCCCACATTTGTGTGGTTTACTATGCGCATCATCGTACAATTCTTCGTTGCAACACTTACAATAAACACCTTTTAAAACATTGTTCATGCCGCCATGTCCTTTTTACTTTCAAACTCGTTTAATTTTCTGTTATGGTAGTTTTGTGGAAGGATGCGAGATCCATTCACGTGATAACGGTCAGGCCATAGCAAATGCAATGGCACTGCTAAAAAGGTAGATATAATTCTATCGACCTTTGGAAAAGGCACTCCTAATGCAGTTTTGCATGAGTTCTTATGCAGACCGTTTTCAGTAGCCAAACGCTCCAAAGTGTAACCTTTGCGTTTAATGGCTGCTAATATCGCGTGTCTGTCCCAAGTCATTCCATTCAAGTCGGGCATTTTAGTTCCTTTAGTTTTAAAACAGTGTTTAGCCACTGTTTTTTATTAATCTGCTCTATCTGTTTTAACATAAAGTACCTTATACGGTAATATTTGCAACAGCAAATTATCATATACGGTAAATTGTGGTGGATAAGTACCGTATATGATAATAGAAGATTTTCGAAATCGCCTAAAAAAGGCTGTAAAAACAGCGGGTGGAGGCAAAAAAATATCGCAGTTAGCTGGTATCCCTCTGTCCACTTTAAGTGGCTATTTGGGAGGTGCTACATCTCCAACAATTCAAAAAATTGCCGATATAGCTATTGCGTGTGATGTTTCTCTAGACTGGTTAGTTCATGGAATAGAAAATAAATCCATCAGTAAAAGCGATCAGCAGATTGATAAAGCTACAATAGATGAGGCAATTGTTTCAATTGATAGAATTTTAATTGAAACAAACAAAGAAATTGAGCCAAGTAAAAAGCCTGAACTTGTGTGGGCAATGTACGAATTGCTCGCCAATAAATCCAAAGAAAAACCTGATAATATAATCAACTTACTAAAATATATTTCATAAAATTAATATCCAAGCGAATACCATGAACCAAGATGCAGATAAAATTATAAATCTTATAAATAAAAAAGCTAACAATAGCTCACCCCGCTTACCAAAAAACAATATCGCCATATCTGGTAACGTGTCGGGGGATGTTAATATCAACATCAATAG
>JADGDI010000106.1 GCA_016744975.1 Hyphomicrobiales bacterium
TATTATGAAACTAACCACTAGCGTTAATAAAAACAGTCAAAATTATTTGGACAACCTAGCAAAAATGGATATTTTGCTCGATGAACTGTTCCAAAAGCGTAACCAAGTAGCGCAAGGTGGCAGCGAGCGAGCGCGAGCAAAACATATAGGCCGAGGTAAACTATTACCAAGGCAGCGCGTTGCTGAATTGCTAGATAAAGGCAGTGCGTTTTTAGAAATTGGTATGCTTGCGGCCAATCAAATGTATAGCAATGACATTCATGGTGCGGGGTTGATTGCAGGGATAGGCCGCGTATCAGGTCGTGAATGTATGATTATTTGCAATGATGCTACAATTAAGGGCGGTACTTACTACCCGCTAACCGTAAAAAAGCATTTGCGGGCGCAAGAAATTGCACAAGAAAACATGCTACCTTGCATTTATTTGGTCGATAGTGGCGGCGCAAATTTGCCTAATCAAGCCGAAGTTTTTCCTGATCGAGACCATTTTGGACGGATTTTTTATAACCAAGCGCAGATGAGCGCAATGGGTATTCCTCAAATTGCTGTGGTAATGGGATCTTGTACAGCAGGGGGTGCATATGTGCCTGCAATGAGCGATCAGACCGTAATTGTGCGTAATCAGGGTACGATATTTTTAGCGGGGCCACCATTGGTTAAGGCCGCAACTGGTGAAATTGTTTCGGCTGAAGATTTAGGCGGTGCTGATGTGCATACACGCATTTCAGGCGTTGCAGATCATCTAGCAGAGAATGACAATCATGCGCTTGAAATTGCTCGAGAGATTATTGCCAATCTAAACAGCACTAAAACGCAACAATTGGCAGAAAAAGAAATAGTAGAGCCACTATTTGATAGTGAAGAGCTTGGTGGCATCATTCCAAAAAATCTATCAGAACCAGTGGATGTTCGAGAAATAATTGCCCGCTTGGCTGATGGTTCAGAATTTAACGAATTTAAAAAGCTATATGGTAAAACAGTGGTTTGCGGGTTTGCACATTTAGAAGGCATGCCGATCGGCATTGTTGCGAATAATGGCATTTTATTTTCAGAATCAGCACAAAAGGTTGCACATTTTGTTGAATTATGCGCTAAGCGTAAAATACCATTATTATTTTTGCAAAATATTTCTGGCTTTATGGTTGGGCAGCAATATGAAGCGGGCGGCATTGCTAAAGATGGGGCAAAAATGGTAATGGCGGTTGCCAATGCCAATGTGCCAAAAATAACGCTGATTGTGGGTGGTAGTTTTGGTGCTGGCAATTATGGCATGTGCGGGCGTGCTTATAGTCCGAGGTTTTTATTTACTTGGCCTAATAGCCGTATTTCTGTTATGGGCGGTGAGCAGGCTGCTGGCGTATTGGCAACGCTTACACGCGACGGTAAGCAAGCGCACGGTGAACAATGGTCTTCTGAACAAGAGACTGAATTCAAACAACCAATTTTGAAAAAATATGAAGATGAGGGCAACCCATATTACGCCACAGCACGGCTATGGGACGACGGTATCATCACACCTTCTGAAACACGTAGAGTGTTAGGCCTTGCATTTTCAGCTTGTTTGAATGCAAAAATTGAAGATACGCAATTTGGTGTTTTCAGAATGTAATTTATCAATATTATTTAATATTCATAAGCTTTTGTTTGGTTTACTATATTCATAATATCAGATTTTGAGGGAATATAATGAGCAAGCAAATAATATTAGATGGCCATAATGATGTATTGATGAAATTGCAATGGGCAAAACATGACGGCAAAAAAATAGATTTTTTTGGTGATACTGATTTAAACATTGATGCAAAAAAAGCCCAAAAAGGTGGGTTTTGTGGTGGGCTTTTTGCGATGTTTACCCCAAATTCTGTGTTTGGCGCAGATGAGCTTCCTGTTGGTGTAAAGCCAGTTGATGATTATAATTATCTTTCCAGCTTAGACTGCGTGTCCGCTATGACCGCCGAAGCGTATCGCCTAGAGCGGGAAAGCGACGGCTATATTGTTATTTGTCGAAGTTCAGCTGAACTTTTGGCAGCAGCAGAGGCTTATAAAATGGGCATTATGTTGCATATTGAAGGCGTTGAGTCAATTGATCGTAATTTCAATAGTTTAGAGACATTATATGCAGCAGGCTTACGCTCGTTAGGGCCAGTATGGAGCCGAGACAATCTCTTTGGTGTAGGTGTGCCTTTTGATTTTCCGAACCACCCAGATCATGGCTCAGGCTTAAGTGATCTTGGGGTTGAACTTATAAAAATATGCAATCAAATGAATATTTTAGTGGATTTATCTCATTTAAACGAAAAAGGCTTTTGGGATGTCGCTAAACTTACTCAAAACCCATTAATGGCAACCCATTCAAATGTTCATGCATTATCCAACACGGCGCGTAATTTAACCGATAAGCAACTGGATGCGATCGCTGATAGCAATGGTATTGTCGGGTTGAACTTCGCAACGGGCTTTTTGCATAAAGATGGTAAGATGGGTGGCGATGCCAGTTTGGATGATATGATCGGCCATGTGGAACATTTGCTTAATAAATTGGGCGAGGATGGCGTTGCGCTGGGCAGTGATTTTGATGGTGCACCAATTCCGTCAGCGATTGTTGATACAGCTGGTTTGCCAGTATTAGTAGAACAGTTTAAAGATGCGGGCTACAGCGCTGAACTAATTGATAAAATTTGTTATAAAAACTGGATTTCACATATGGAACGCAGCGGTGTTTAACCAAATTTACAAATTTATATAGCTTTTATACATCATATAGACGGCCATTAAAATCAGTATGATAGCAAAAATTCGTGTGAGTGTTGATTTTTGTTCTGCAAGTTTAGTGGCCATCATGGTGCCGATTATGCCGCCAAGTAAACCGCCAATAATAAATTGCGTGGCAATTGGCCAGTCTACCAAACCTGCACTGCTATAATTTAGCGACGTGGTTAAACCAAAAGCTGTGACTGAAAATAAAGAAGTGCCAATCGCATAAATAATTGGTAAATTTAAGGCCATTATGAGCGCTGGCACAATTAAAAACCCACCACCAATGCCAAAGAACCCTGCGGCAAGCCCCACCAAAAGGCCAAAAGCTAGCAACTTCGGCACCAATATCTTAGCATTTTCCAAGGTCAGAATTATATCACTTGCATGGTCGGAGCGCTTGCTTTTAAGCATAAGTGAAGCGATAAAAATCATCACGAAGGCGAAGATAATCAGCAGAATATCGCCATTGATAATTTTACCGATGGAAGAGCCTAGATAGCTGCCTATAATTCCTGCAGTGGTGAATATTATCGCGCACCGCCATTTTACATTGCCCTTTAGACCATGGCTTACTAAGCCAACTAGAGCGTTAATCGCAACAGCAAAAGCAGACGTGCCAATCGCCATATGGGCAGAAGGCATACCGACTAGATATAACAATAAAGGTACCGCTAAAACAGAGCCACCTGAGCCGATAAGGCCTAAAACAAACCCTACAATTACACCAGAAAAAATTGCAAGCAGGTTTAAATAATCTAGTAATTGATCAATATTTTCCATTATTATCCATTTAATTACAAGCTATTAATGTATATATATAATCTATAACTTTAAATTAAATACATGGCGACTAAGGTGATAAAGCCACCAATTAGAACTATTTTTATCAATGGGTTTGTGTCACCGGTATCAATTTGTTTGATTGGGTATTTGGCACGCTTCCATGCCATAAGCCCGCCCTGCATCATGTAACTTTTATTGGGCATAGCACCAGCTAGTTTTTTTGCATTCCGATTGGTGCGGGCGCCAGATGCACATAAATATATAATTGTTTTTTTTCGGTTGATATTCGGTTTTCCATTTGGCATTTGTGACAGCGGCCATAATTCTGCGCCTTCAATATATTGGCGTGCAGTCTCACCTGTTTCTCTAACATCAATTAAAATTGCGCCATTATCTGTTTCTACTTGGGCTTGGCTTGCAGTCAAATTGGGTAAAATCGAGCTATTCATTTAAATTCCTTAGGCTAACAATATATTTCTTGTAAAGTCACCATAATTTTGGCAACATCTGCATCGTCAATTCTATAATATACTGTTTGCGCTTTACGGCTGGAAGCAATGATTTTTTGATCACGCATTTTTGCCAAATGTTGCGATAAAGCAGATTGGCTTAAACCCACAAATTTTGAAAGATCATTTACCGACGTTTCCTGTTTCTCAGACAATTTACATAAAATAAGCAATCGTTTTTGGTTTGCTAGTAGTTTTAGTAAAATAGATGCTTCGCTTGTTTTGTCGACGAAAGTTTCAAGATTCATATGCTTAGCCCTATATATTAGAATTGACTAATTTAGCAATACCTAATATATTAAAGTATGAATGTCAATCCAATTTGATTTTAATAAACTATATCGAAAGTAAAAAAATGCAAAGCGTAAATGGAAAAACAAAAAATAATACAACTTCATTAAATTATAAAGGGTATTTTGATCAAGCTACAAATACAATCAGCTATTTAATTTGGGATAAATCTAGTTTAGAGGCAGCCATTATAGACCCAGTGTATGAAATTGATATGGTAACAGGCGCAACAGACAGCCAACCAACCGACCAAATCATTGAAATGGCTGCAGACAAAAACTTAAAAATAAAATATATTTTGGAAACGCATGCTCATGCAGATCATCTTAGTGGTGCACCTTATTTAAAGAGCAAAATTGGGGCAAAGATTGCAATTGGCGCAAATATTAAAAAAGTACAAAATATTTTCAGACCAATATTTAACTTAGAAAATAAAAATGATGACTTTGATATATTATTAGGTGATTCTGAAACACTGTTTCTTGGTGAAATGGTAATTGAAATCATCCCAACGCCAGGCCATACACCTGCATGTTTAAGCTACAAGGTTGAAGATAATATTTTTGTAGGCGATACGCTATTCATGCCAGATTTTGGCACGGCAAGGTGCGATTTTCCAGGTGGTGATGCTGGCCAATTATTTGATAGCATCCAAAAAATTCTTGATCATCCGCGTGATACAAAATTATTTATGTGCCATGATTATTTAAGCGGCGATCGTAAAGAATATAAATGGGAAACAACCGTTGGTGAGCAATCAGACACCAATATACATATTAATAAAACAGTAAACCGCGACGCTTTTATTGAAATGCGTAAAAAACGTGATGCAGGGCTTAAGGCGCCAAAACTTCTATTGCCTTCAATACAAGTGAATATTAATGCGGGCAACCTCCCCAATGCTGAGTCAAACGGTGTCGCCTATTTAAAAATACCGATTAACGCTTTATAATCGCCTAAAGGCGGTAGTAAATCAACGTCAATCAAAGCTCACAGCGCTTGACCTGCTTGTTTAATGCATTTACCTTAAGGTAAATCAAACTGACTATGGGTAGGCGTTGTGATAGAATCAATATTAATTGCCAATCGAGGCGAAATTGCATGCAGAGTGATAAAAACTGCAAAAAAAATGAACATTCGCACTATTGCTGTATATTCCGTCGCTGATGCTGAATCACTGCATGTAAAATTGGCCGATGAAGCTCATCTTATTGGTGCCGCTCCAGTTAATGAGAGTTATTTAGTCGCCGATAAAATCATTGAAATTGCTATATTATCAGGCGCTGAAGCCATTCACCCTGGCTATGGTTTTTTATCTGAGAATGCTGAATTTGCCGAATTATGCGTAAATAATGGCATTAAATTCATTGGTCCTTCTGCTCATGCAATCAATGCAATGGGTCTTAAGGATGCGGCAAAAATACTGATGAAAAAAGCCAATGTACCCATTGTACCTGGTTATATTGGTGACAATCAATCGCCAGAATATTTGGCCGATCAAGCTGAAAAAATTGGCTATCCAATAATGATCAAGGCCGTTGCAGGTGGGGGCGGTAAAGGCATGAGACGTGTTGATGAGGCCAATGGCTTTATTGCAGCTCTTAGTGCCGCGCAGCGGGAGGCAAAAGCTGCTTTTGGTAATGATATAGTATTGATCGAAAAGTTTATTCTAAACCCAAGACATGTAGAAATTCAAGTTTTTGGCGACCAGCATGGGCAGGCGGTTTATTTATTTGAGCGTGATTGCTCACTTCAACGCCGCCATCAAAAAGTGGTTGAAGAAGCTCCAGCCCCTGGTATGAGTGAAAAAGTGCGTCATGCAATGGGTGAGGCGGCGGTACGCGCTGCCAAAGCTGTTAACTATGAAGGTGCGGGTACTGTAGAATTTATTGTTGATGGCTCAAATGGTTTACAGGAGAATGGCTTTTGGTTCATGGAGATGAACACAAGGTTGCAGGTTGAACACCCTGTTACCGAGGCAATTACAGGCCAAGATTTGGTAGAGTGGCAAATTAAAGTGGCGTCTGGCGAAAAATTGCCTAAAAACCAAGACGCGCTTAAAATTAATGGTCACAGTGTCGAGGTTCGCATTTATGCAGAGGATGCCGAAAATGAGTTTTTACCATCAATTGGTGATATTTATGCATTTAACATCCCGCTTGATGATGATATTCGTGTTGACACAGGTATTGAAAAAGGAGCCATAATTAGCCCCTATTACGATCCAATGGTTGCTAAGGTAATCGCACATGGCGCCACGCGTGAAGAAGCCTTATCAAAATTAACCAAGGCTTTACGTGGCACGGTGATTGCGGGTGTTAAAACCAATGTTGCATTTTTGCGGGACTTGCTCGAAGATGAAGGCTTCAAAGCAGCAGAATTTGACACAGGTTTTATAGACACGTTTCTAGAGGTGCAAAATAATGACCGTGATCTAAGTCACATTGCATCAATGGGTGCGGTAATTCTTGCAAGCAATGGGGCTGCTCAACTAAAGGGCATGGAGTCACCTTGGTCAAGAAATGATGGTTTTGACATGGCTTATTGTGGTGATGGGCGCTTATCTACTATGGATGTTTTGATAAATGGGGCTAACCATTTAGGCGAGTATGTTGTCAAAGCTGGTGAAATTATTCCTGCAATTAAATCGCCAATAAACCTACATATAGTTGAGGAAGCTGGGCATATTTATATTACGGATCAAGGGAAAACCTATCAAATTTCCAAACGTATCTATGATGATAGCGGTAAAAATGAAGCAGTCGGGCTGGTGGTTTCGCCAATGCCGGGTAAATTGTTATCACTCAATGTAAAAGAAGGTGATCAAGTATCTGAAGGTGATCTGCTTGCCATCATTGAAGCCATGAAAATGGAGCATAGCCTTTATGCTGAAATATCTGGCAATGTAGATGTGGTTTCGGTGACGATAGGCGATCAGGTGAGTGAAGGCCAAAATATTGTCAATATTATTTAAACGATATTGAAATATTGGGTCAACCTGGTTATTTAGTTCTATGATTAATTTAATTAAGCTTTCAGTTGGAACGGAAACCATTAATGGGTTGCTCGAATGGCAAAATATGCGCCGTGCCGAGAACTTAACCAATACTGGTGTTGCTGAACATTGGCACATAACCCGCATGCGCCCAAAACGGCAAGCAGAATTACTGGATGGTGGCTCTATCTATTGGGTGTTTAAAGGGGTTATTCAAGGTCGGCAGAAGATCCTTCGGCTTGATGAGGTCACTGGTAACGACGGCATTAAGCGCTGTAAAATTATTCTAGATAAAACATTGCATGCTACAGCAG
>JADGDI010000107.1 GCA_016744975.1 Hyphomicrobiales bacterium
AATGTTGATAGAATAATTGCTGTTTAAATTCAAGCAACAGAGCGCGCCTGACGACAGAAATTAAACTCAAAGATAACCAGCAGGCAGTCATCACAAATAAAGAAATTTCAAATTTCATGCTTTTTTCGTAAAATATTCTATATGTTTTATAGCAGCATGTTATATCAAAAAATTAATTCATTAAATTTATGACTGAAAGTTGGCACATGAGCAATAAATTTAAAAAATTGGAACATAACCATATCGCCTACAACGCACAGCGTACCTTAAGAACCAAAACAGAAAGTCAATTTAAAATTGATAATTTTGGTTCGTTGCAATTGCTGTCAGATGCAAATATTGCATTTGCAAATCAAATATGGGGCATAGATGAGCAATCTATTAAATATCTCCCTGAAGCCATGCAAATCTATGATAATTTGTCTATGTCGCCTGAATTGGACATAACGGACAAAAATTTAACTAAAAAATTACGCGAAAACCTTAAAAAAATGGGATTCAAACAAATTGAAATATTGAATTTTTTGGTGCATAAAGAGGAGGACTTTGCCACCATCAGCCCAGAAATTGAAGTTGAGCGTCTGCAAAATGAAGATGCTGATACACTATTAAAACTGCTCAAAATATCGGGTATGCAAACAACCGAAGACATTTGGCAGTTAAAAAAGCACTTATATTGTACCGATTTGTTTAGATGTTATGTAGCGAAAATTGATGGTGTTGTCCGTGCCCTTGCGACCACGTATGTCGACGGTCAATTTGGCTTACTTGCGAATGCTTACACACAAGAAGCATTCCAAAATCAAGGCTGCCAGACGGCTTTGATACAGGCAAGGATTAGCGACGCTAAACATTTAGGTTTAACGGACTTAATTGTTGATGTGCTGCCTAATACGAGCAGCGAGAGCAATTGTTTAAAAGCTGGATTTAAACCACTAAACACGCGCTATATTTGGCAAAAAGATACAGATTAAATAGAAAAGCCTATCATAATTAAATACCGAGCTTTAAAACTTTAAATCAATGCGCTTAGTTTAAGTGCTCCTTTAAACTAACCATACTATAACCAATTAAGCTATGGGTCTTGGCTTTGCTCAAGTCGTTAGCTAGAATCTCTTCTGTCGCAGTAACTACAATGTCAGCTGAATATTCCTTTCAATAATATCTGTGGTGTCATGAACCGATGCGTTGAACCATTATGCACCACTATTATTTAGCCTCATTATTATAAAACCATTTGTTATATAAGGGATATTTTGACCTCACTTATTATTTTATGGTATCCTTTTAGGCAATGCTTATAAAAATAGGGGGCGCCAATAAATGCATAAAAAACAATCAGGTTTTACGCTGATCGAACTATCTCTTGTGATGATACTCATGGGTATATTCACGGTGACAGTAATAAAGGCGTATAAAATTTATGATGAAAAACGTAAATATGAAACCACTGATTTAAGATTAAGTTCCGTTGAGCAAGCCATTAATGACTTTGTTAGCATCAATGGGCGCCTTCCGTGCGCTGCACCACGTGGGGTCGATAGAAGTAGTGTTACTTATGGTCGAGAAGAAGATTGTACAGTAGCGCCCGTGGGAACTGCATTAACAGCTGGCGTAAGCCTTCCGCTTCCAGATGGAAGCCCCGCGCCACCTGTTAATGTACGAATAGGCATGTTGCCAACACGCACCCTTGGTATTTCTGATGTTTATATGCAGGACTCCTATGGTGCTTCCCTTGTTTATGCGGTGACAGAACCTTTGGCTATAAAGGCCAGCTATAGCGGTGGTGGCGGTGCAATTGATGTGTTGGATAATACAGGAGCCAGCCGTCTAAGCGCCGTTGGCTATGCGCAATATGTAATGGTTTCCCCAGGTGAAGCAGATTTTGGTGCGTATAGCTATTCTGGCACACTGGTTTCTGCCTGTGATGCTGACAGGTTGGAAGGTGAAAACTGTGACGATGATGCGATATTTGTTGAAGCAGATTTGGCGCGTACCGTCAACAAGTCTAATTTCTTTGACGATAAAATAATCTACAAACGCCGCCTTCCTGTTGCACAAATTTATGAATGTGAACAAAAAACGGGTGTGCTTATGTTAGGCGCCTGCCCAAGCGGTTGGGAAAAAGTAACAGGGATAGGGGAAAGTTTGAATAGGTCAACAACTGTTGAATATAATGTCTTTCATGAACATCCTGATAGAACAGGATATTATTTCACAAAGACGTCTGTTATTCCTTTGGCTCTTGTTTTTGGATGGCTTGAGAATTACTCAATTCAAGGTACGCCTTCAGATCATGTTAGAATAGGAATAGGTCAAGGATCACAGGGATTTAGTGATGGTAGCGGGGGTGTCAAAAAAAACTATTACACTAATCAAACTATTCCTCAATATGCTGAATTGGGGGTTGCGCAACGAGCAATTTTAAACACTAAAAGTTCATCGGGCGCTTTGCCAATGCCTTCTGGTACAAATGAAGGCCAAACCTATTGCCGAAAAATGAAAAATAATTTGATGCCACAAAAATGCTTTACTGAGGAGATTCTTATTGAAGGGGATGAAAATTGTCCAACAGATTTTGTACTAACAAAAGTAAAATCTTACGGCACAACAGGGGAGACAGTTGATGGTTTTTGGAGAGATAATGCTGGTGGAATGGGATATACTACAAAAGTATATAAAGGTCATGTTGTACCAAAGAGTCCATGGGAATATACCTGTAGTAAATAAATTACGCCATTGGGTCATAGGTCGATATTTGTGATGATGGTGGGGTAATTGCTGTTGCAACTGGGTTTGCATTTTTGGTGAAAATTGCTGTGGCATCTGGGGCATTTGAAAGAGCAATGTTGTTGGGTAATCGCTCCGCAACCTCTGGGGGCATTAAATCATCCAATTCAGAAGATAAATCTTCAAGTTCCGCCTCCGTCAAATTGCCTTCTTCTATTTTTTCTAAGGCTTCATTTTGAAAATTTTCAAATTCATGAATTCTATCGCGACTATTTTCTAAATCTTCTATTTCCTGAGTAAACCGACCTCTAGCTTTCAAATCATCAAGTCGCGAATCTACTGGATAAAAATGCTCAGGAAACTGATCATAATCAAATTCATCATTGCTTACTTCTGCGCCAAATTCATCAAAGGCTTGGCTACGATCTGCTGTTAAAAACACTCTGCGACCATCTTCCATGATAAGCCCCTGTTCTAGGAAATCATGAAGCTTTGCATCTAAGTAAGACAATTGGCGTTCGGCTATATCTAATTTTACTCTATTATCAATTAAAGCGGCTGTTGTCGCTTCATGATACGTTTTTAATCTCACTTCAAGTTCTCTAATTTGAAGTTCTGTAGCTGCAATAACTTCAGAAGCTAATGACAGAAAATCATCTTGAAGTTTTTCGGCCTTGTCGTTTCTTTTTTCTTGCTCATGGAGGGATTTAATAAACCATTGCTGCTGTCGAAGCCAATCAGATTGATGGCTTCGGTGGTCAGTAGAAAAATGTTCACGTAGCATTGGCATTTATTGGCCGCATTCCTTTTTTATTAAAATATACAATAATGGTCCGATCGCTTTTTCAGGATGTTTAGCAAAAAAAGCATCTATCTGATTCCATTTTTTCTTATTTCCAGCCCACTTGTAGATACATTTAATACCTGTATCATCAGGTCTATCTTTTAACCATCGAGAAAAAGCCAACCCTTCAACCACACCTGCAATAAAATTCACTTGCTCATTGCTACTCATTTTATTCAACAGGTATCCTGCATTTAGATGATTTGGGTTTATTGTTTTTTCTTTCGCCTCAACTAAACTGGTTCCTGCCATTAACATTCCAAGTATTATCGTAACTATTTGTTTATATTTACTTAATTTTATTCGTTGACCGTTCAACATAACCGTTGGATTTTGTGTTTTTTTACTTATTGATCTTTATTATGCTATAATATTTATGTAAAGTTTATTTATCAAGGGGTTAGCTCCGTGTTGCCCTGTGGAAGCCAGTTTTGAGGCTTTATCATTAAAAGGAACGATTTTGTCGTATTTTAACAAAATCGGTTTAAACCTCAAACCCTTGGCAGAACATGAAAATCGGCTATTTACGAGTAAGCACCGAAGAACAGCGTCCTGATCGTCAAATTGACGGATTAGAGCCATTATGTGACAAGCTTTATATAGAAACTGTTTCCGCAATAAGTAAAAAGCGCCCTGTTTTTGAAAGCGTATTAGCAAAGTTGGAATCAGGTGACAGCCTTGTTGTTTGGGATTTGGATCGGGCGTTTCGTTCAACTGTTGATGCCATTACCCATGCCAATCAACTACGTGAACGGAATATTGACTTTGTCATTGTTACGTTGGGCGTTGATACTTCAACGGCTGATGGTATGTTGGTTTATACAGTGATCGCGGCTTTTGCCGAACATGAACGTCGCAGACTTTCTGAACGCACAAAAGAAGGACTACAAGCCGCTAAAAAAAGAGGTCAACGCCTTGGTCGCCCTCCTAAAATGACCGATAATCAAATTATTTCCGCCATGCAAAAAATAGAAACCAAGCAAGTAAATATCAGCGAGGTTGCAGCTTTATATGATGTACATCCGTGGACATTGACCAGAGCCATTAAAAGGTTTGAATTGGTGCTTCCAAAATAATCAAATATTTGCTTCCAATGCATCAATATGATAAACTAATAATATAGTATCACTTTATGTCTTTAATTATATAAAAGTAATAAAATGTTATCACTTACGTCAATTTCGAAAGCGCAACAAGCCCTTGCTGAAAACTTGCGGGCTAAACGGCTGAATACGGGCTTAACTCAAGCTGGCCTTGCAAAACGTTCAGGCGTTAGCCTCCCATCATTGCGTAAATTTGAGCAAAATGGGACTATTTCTGTCGAGTCACTGCTTAAACTGCTCATGGTTTTGGGTGGGATTGAGCAACTTCTTGAGGCAACAAAGCCAGAAGAAGTTGAATTTTCATCCATTGATGATGTGCTAAGCAACCAAAAAACTAAAATACGTAAAAAAGGTTGGCGCACATGAGCTACACACCCATTTCGGAAATTAAAGTCGGCTTATGTTTTGACCACGACACCAAACCAGTTGGACGGCTAGCCCTTAGAGATGGCGTAATATATTTTGAATATGATAGTAACTTTCTGAAAACTGGCCTTGAGCTATCACCCTTTAATTTACCATTAAAATCAGGTCTACAAACCTTTGACCGATATTTGTTCGAGGGCATGTCAGGACTTTTTAATGATAGCTTACCTGATGGATGGGGGCGATTATTATTAGATCGTTCAACAAGACTACAAGGCATTTTACCGAGTGAATTAAGCCCACTGGATCGACTTGCACATGTTGGTAACACTGGCATGGGGGCATTGGTTTATGAGCCAGATCAGCAACCAAACACCTCGAATGATGATATTGACCTTGATATATTGGCAACGCACGCGCAGGAGGTCTTAGACGGTGAAGCGCAAGGCGTTTTACAGGAGCTTATCGCTTTAAATGGCTCATCCGCAGGTGCAAGGCCAAAGGCGCTTATTGGCGTTGATGCCAAGCGCGAGCATATAATTCATGGTGTGCCGTCATTACAAGAAGGCTATGAAGCTTGGATTGTTAAATTTTCAAATAGTGAAGATGGGCTAGATGCTGGCGCGATTGAATATGTTTATGCATTAATGGCAAAAGAAGCTGGCATTGATATAATGCCAATTCATCTTTTTGAAGCCAAAAAAGGCGCTGGTTTTTTTGCTACAAAAAGATTCGACCGCAATCACAAAAAGCGTATTCATACGCATAGTGCTTGCGGTTTGCTTCATTCCGATTTTCGAACACCATCTTTAGATTATGAAGATTTATTAAACCTTACCTCTATTCTGACGCGCGATGTGCGTGAGGTTGAGAAAATGTTTAGGCTCGCGGTTTTTAATGTGCTGGCACATAACCGCGACGATCATTCAAAGAATTTTAGTTTTTTGATGAATGAGGCAGGTGAATGGAAAACCTCCCCCGCCTATGATTTAACATTTTCGTCAGGCCCTCGCGGTGAGCAAAGCACCATGGTTTTAGGCGAAGGTAAAAACCCCACCATTGAGCATTTAACAAAGCTCGGCATCGAAGCTAAAATAAACAAGCGGGACATTAATTTAATCATTGAGCAAACCCAACATGCTTTAAGTTTGTGGCAATCATTAGCAAAAGAATATGGTGTGAGCGTTGCAAATATTAAGTTGATAAAAAACAGAATTTCAAAAATCTCATAACGCTATAAATCAAATAAATCCATTTGTTTTGATGCCAAATTATCCAAATATTTTAAATGCATAAAGTCGTTGCAAATATGGTTGTAAATAAGACTCATACTGGTATGCACATCATTACAGCTTTGAAATGGTTCTGGCAGAGGGTCTTGGGCATGCCATATTTTTAGCTCACGAACAGCTCTACGATAACCAGATATATCCCTTGCCAATTCTTGCATTATTTTTTCTTTCATTAATCGCAAGGATTCAGAGCGTCTAGGTTCTGCCCTGCTATTAAGTTTTTCAAAATCATCTGCCCTGTAGCTTTCTTGATCTTTAATCATGACCATTTGTTTTATTTGCTTGGGCAATATGACAGCACCGCCAAGGTAATAATACCAAGGATGAGAAGGCGAATAATCTGATGAAATTACGGTTTGATTTTCCATGATTTAACCTCCTTTAAGCACATCTATAAATTAAGTTGTTTCCAGCAATATTGGTTTCGGTATAATCAAAACCAAGGTCACGGGCGATTAAGTCAATATCAAGATAAAATTGTAAACGTTCGGGAATGTCACCAAATAAACCTTCTTCAATAAATTGTTCTGCAAGCTCCTTCAAACTATCCAATTCATAAATATCTATTTCAATGTCGGTGGGGTCGTCTTTGGCTTGGTTGTGACTGTAACCACATTCACCAACTGCGATGATATAATGTATTTTTTGATTATCGTCCCATTCATCGGTGGCATCAAAAAACTCTTCAATGTTGACTTGATTTACTGACCATGCTTTTGCCAGTTCACAATCTATTATCTCACCATCAATAAATTGAATTTCAAATTCTTCGACAGAATCGCCATATTGATTTTTTAAAACAATTGCTTTTTGTGTGTAATCTTCAACAGATTCAAAATAGAAGCCAGTTGCAGAAATATCATAAGGTTGGGCATAAAAGTTTAAAGTCATATCATCCTCGCATAGGTTATAGGTTTTAATTGCGAAGCCTGTCTTTTTCTATTCTCAAACTGCGCATGAACCCTTGCTAGCGGCGAGCGTCCTTCAAGATGCGTGGCGAAGTTTACGAGACACGTTTGGACGAGAGGTCATAACCAATGATGGCTCAATTGTTTTTGTGGGGGACTGTTTAGACATTCCCAAACATCAATTTGTTTGGCGAGAATGGCTTACGGGTAAAAAT
>JADGDI010000108.1 GCA_016744975.1 Hyphomicrobiales bacterium
CGCCTAAACGTAAAGTGTCTGCAAAACTTAGAGAAGATAGAAAAGATGCAGTCATTGCTAATGATGTTTGGGCAATGTATCGGTAATATATCCTGTTGCAGTAGACATAACACCAGATGCTAATATTGCATATAGTATCCTAGTTATAGAGAGTAAGAAGAATGAGACCATAGGCAGTATGATTTTCTCTATCCCTAACCCAGCTATGTAATCAAACAAAAATGCAACAAAAATAAATCCAATATAGGCGTCGGAAATTCCAATTTTTCGAGCAATTTGTGGCAATAACGTTAATAAAATTGAATGTCCGAAACCAATGGTTAGTTGACAAAATAAAATTATTTTCATTGAGTTTGGCGTTTTGTTTGATGGTAAATTGGTAGGAATATCGTTCATGTTTAACCTCTGCTTTTTCGATACATATCATTTAACATAAACGCTATTGATAATTAATATCATAAATAACCAAATAGAGAGTTTCTTTTGCAGGGTTAACTATAAAGGGGTACAATTATTTCGGATTGATTAAGTTTGCCGCGGAAAATGGGAAGTTGATAAAGTTTACTTAAATTTTCTTCACTCAGCACATCTTTCGATGCTCCAAAAACACTTGGTGAATTCTTTTTAACCATCAATGTTTTTTGAGAAATATGTAAAGCTTGTAATGGGCAATGAGTGGAAAATATAATTGCTTTACCTTGGTTCGCAACATGCCTCATCATTTGCAATACTTTATCTTGATTATGATAATCTAACGCGGACGTTGGTTCATCCAAAATCATAATGTCTGGATTTGAAACCAATGCCCTTGCGATTAAAATCATTTGCCGTTGCCCTCCGCTTAAATGCGAAAAGCTCTCATTTCGCCAATCAAGCATGCCAACTTGTTCAAGCGCCTCATCGGTGCGATTGTAATCTGCTTTGGTTGAAGCAGCAAATAAACCGTTTTGCCCACTCGCGCCCATTACCACCATTTCACTGACACTATAATCAAATGGACTTAAGGTGTTCTGCGGAACATAAGAGCGGCTACCATTTAACTTTATTTCTCCTTTAAAGATAGGTAAAAGACCCAGTAGACTTTTAATAAGCGTGGTTTTTCCAGATCCGTTAGGGCCTAATATAGCTAAAACCTCACCAGCTTTAACAGCAAAATTGTGCCCTTCGAATATTGCAGTTTTAGCTTTTGGATAACAAAAGCCAATATTAGTTACATTAATCATTGCTCCAACCTTTCATTTGAGTGCGATATAATAACCATGCGAAAATTGGTGCTCCAAGTAGGGCGGTCAACACCCCTATAGGAATTTCGCCATAGCTTGCTGTTCGTGCTACCGTATCGACCAAAATCATATAGATAGCTCCTGCGAACATTGAAATTGGGATTAATCTTGAATGGTTTGCTCCCGTTATCATACGTGCAAAATGGGGTATAATTAGCCCGACCCAACCGACAATGCCAGAGACAGAAACTGTTGCAGCAATCATTACCGTTGCAGCTAACAAAATTGTCCATCGACTGCGATCTACATTTACGCCGAGGGAACGTGCTTCTTCTTCACCCAATGATAATATATTGATTAAAAAGCGCATTTTATAAATTAATAAACCAGCGCTGAGTAATGGAATCAAAATATACCAAACGTCGATATAACTGGACTCATTAAAAGACCCCATCAACCAATATACAATGGTTGGCAGGCTATCATCTGGGTCAGCTGTATATTTTACCAACGAAACTAGTGACGCAAAAAATGCCGAGGTAACAATACCGCCCAATACAAGCGATAATACATTTTTACCACCACCTGCCTTGGCTATGCCCATCGTTAATAATAAAGCAATGACGCCAAAACCAAAGGCAAAAAGGGGTATGAAATAATCGGATAACATTAATAAAACTGCTATCACACCGCCAAATGCCGCACCTGATGATACACCAATAATTTGGGGCCCGACCAATGGGTTTCGAAACATGCCTTGCAAAGCAGCACCGCTTAAGGATAGTGCTGCACCGCATAACCCTGCCACCAATATTCTAGGTAAGCGCACCAATTCAACGACACGCTGCTCAACGATTTTCCAATCAACTGTAATTTCGATGATATTTGAGAATAATATCTTTATTACATTATAAAAATCAATCGGATACCGCCCCATTGATAATGCAAAAACTACAATAATTATTAAAATTATAAACATGATAAGTAATTGCATCGTAAAATGATTAGTTTTGATGCTAACAATTAGATTCCGTAAGAATTTTGACTTTCTGGGCATTTCACTTTGAGTATACTCATTTTTTGGTAATTCATTAAAACTCATGACCAAACCTCAGTTTTATATTAGTTAGAGCCTCAGTTATTTTATTAAAACTGAGGCTCTACTCGTAAAATTATCAATTTATAATTTTTTGATAATTTTTTGATAATCTTTTCCGTCTTTATTCATCTTGGCACGAAGCATCAAATCAATCTGTTCTTCAGTCGGGCTTTTACCATATAATAATGGCATGGCATCCTTTAGGCTTTGGCGCATACTGCCGCCCAATAAATCAGGATGAACTGTGCGGGTAAACCATTCCCAACCAAGTGCAAATTCTTGGTTTGGTGGATCCCATCTATCGCCACCAACGGGTACTTTATAAACTCGATGGTTTTTAACGGCCTTTAAATCGGCATAAATAGGGTTTTCATAAATTTTATCGGGTGTCATTTTCATATTAAAGCCAAATAACCAGATAATATCAGGGTTGGCTTTTAAGACCAATTCGGCATCTACGTCGATAAATTGCCCTTTAGTCTCTATTGCATTCTTTGCACCAGCTGTGTCCATAAAAAATTGAAAATGGCTAGATGGACCCGCCGCGCGCTTTTCATTGATTAAATATAAGACTTTGGGCTTTTTATCCTCTGTAATCGTTTTAGTCTTTTCGGTAATGCGTTTATAAGTCTCATCATGCCATGCTAGTATTTTAGCTGCTTTAGGGCTTTGGTTTAAGATAATACCAATATCGGTTAGCCATGTTTTGGCAATATCGATCTTTTTATATTTCATACCCGCAACTTTTAAGCCAGCTGCTTGCATTGCATCCATACTTTTGGTTTTTCGTGCCCATTGAATTACTAAATCTGTTTCTAGGTTTAACAATTCTTCAATATTAGGCGCACCTTCTTTACCAATAATATTAGACGATAGATTGTTTAAAACGGGGAAAAACTCATTTAAAACACCTTCAACTATGGCATTTTTTGAATTTTGAGAAGTGGCAACCAAGCGATCGCCGCTTCCATCAAGCGATACCACCATAGAGCCTGCAGGTGTTGCTATGGTTGCAATACGTTCAGGAGTTTTATCAAGTGTCACCTCACGCCCAGCTTGATCGGTATAAGTGATTGGTTCAGCAATAGCAGTATTTACAAAAGGTAATGTAAGCATGCAACTTGCTAACAAAACAACTTTTAATGGGCTGACAAAACTTAGTTTAGACATATGAATATCCTTTTATAGAATGCTCTGTAGTTCGTTATTAAACAACAAAGCATTTATATTTATGTTCGAAAAAGATCAATATTTAACCTGTTTCGATTGTAGAATATCCTTCGAACCAATTAATGCAATCTCTATAAATTAGAGTTATTACAATATGTTATGAAAATATGGGTGGAATTATTGTTTAGATTAATTTTAAAATATACGTTAACTCGTTACGATCTTTTAATTAAATTCATACGGTGCTTTTGTGAAAATATTTCAAAAGTTTAGGTTTAGGACTTATTGCCGCAGTGTCAAATTATTCACAGGTTGAAATTAAAAAATTCACCAAAAATTGAAAATATTTCATAATTCTAACATCATTTTGAGTAATGTTGCGGTCAAGAAATAGAAAAAGCCAGTACTATTTTATTTCAACGATATATGCTAATGCGATTTGTTGACTACCAATCAAGTATATTTTATGTAAGTCAGCTCTTCAGTTGGCCATAATATTGATAAATTATAATCGTATTTGTGCAATTGAATTATCCCTTAAAATTGCAAACTTGGCGAAAATATTACGTTTTTTGTAATTTTTTGATTTAATACGACCTGACTAGCCCACACATAATAAAATATCATAATATTCAATAACTTACCCAGATTGGAAATTTAGCATGCAAAATGAAACGGAAAACACCTTCAAACCTAAAATTGGTCGTATTGGCAATCGAGGAAAACGATCTTCGAGAAGATTTATTGATCGTGTTTATGCTGAAATGGGTAAAACGAGTTCTAAAAATCGATCTGGCAGAAAAAAGTTTATTCACTGGTCGATATATTGGTCGTGGATTTCAAGTGGCTAAAATAACGCGCCTTAGTCATTATTCAGGCAGTGAATTAAGACGCGTGATTGTAAAGGCTCGATTTGTAAAATTGGCTGGAACTGGTTATAAAAATGCCAAAACTCATATCCGATATTTACAACGTGATGGCGTGACCAAAGATGGCGATGTTGGCCGATTGTATAATTCAGAACTTGATGATGTTGACGGCAAAGAATTTGTAACCCAAGCCAAAGAAGATCGTCATCAATTTCGCTTTATTGTCTCGGCAGAAGAGGGAACAGAATTTGAAGATTTGAAAATATTCACGCGTGAACTTATGGAACAAATGGAGCGTGATTTACAAACCAAACTTGATTGGGTGGCGATAGATCATTACAACACTGATAATCCGCATACTCACATCATCATTCGCGGCATAGACGACACTGGTAAAAATCTGATTATTGCCCGCGATTATATGTCATCAGGCATCAGAGAGCGTGCCGAAGAATTGGCGACTCTAGAATTAGGGCCGAGATATGAAATGGAAATTGCAATCGCCAGAAAACGCGAAGTAGGTGCTAATCGATTTACCCATATTGATAAACAGCTCATCCAAGCCAGTGATGAGGATGGTAATTTAAATATGCGTGGTGGTGCGCAAGGTAACGAAACTAGATTTGAACAAAGCTTAAAAATTGGCCGTTTAGGAAAACTTCAAGATATGGGGCTTGCGAATGAATATGAAACAGGGCTTTGGCAATTGTCCGAAAAAATAGAACCGAAATTACGCAACCTTGGCATGCGAAATGATATTATTAAAACCATGCACGCGGTTGCGAAAGGTCAGGGGCAAGAACCGCTAGAAGTGGATTACGGAATATTCCATGCCGAGGATAAATTGCAGAGACCCGTGACTGGGAAACTAATTAGCAAAGGGTTTGCAGATGAAGAGGAAGATAAATATTATCTGATGATCGAAGGTACGGACGGCAGAACTCATTATGCTGATGTGAAACAAACAGACAATATTGAAGATTACAGAATTGGCAGTATTGTAGAAATTGCACCACAGAATTCCGAACTCAAAAAATCAGATTATGCCATTGCTGAAATTGCAGCCAAAAACGAAGGCCTCTATAGCGCAGAAATTCACTCCATTGAAGACCCAACTTCATCGTCAGAATTTATTCAAGCTCATGTGAGGCGATTGGAAGGTTTAAGACGTCAAAATATTATTCAACGTTTCACAGATCAAAGTTGGGAAATCCCCTATGATTATCTTGAGACTGTGTCAGCTCATCAAAAACAACAAGCACGAAGATCACCGTTGAAAATTACAACAAAATCACAATTCTCACTTGAGGTGCAGACTAATTCATCTGGCGCGACATGGCTTGATAAAAATCTTGTCGGGACAGAAAAAAACTCACTTAGTAATGTTGGCTTTGGTGGCGAAGTTGAAGCAGCCTTAAAACGCAGACAAGTTTATTTGGTTACTCAAGGTTTTGCAAAAAATACCGAACAAGGCTTTGCTTACCAATGTGGCATGTTGAAAAAACTTGAACGGCAGGAAGTTAGTAAGGTTGCAGACAAGTTGTCAGAAAAGCTTGGCAAACAATACATACCAACGGCCAAAGGAGATACCATCAATGGCACTTATACCAAACCTATTGAGCTAGCTTCTGGCCGCTATGCCATCATTGAGCAATCAAAAGAGTTTAATCTCGTTCCTTGGCGCTCCGTGTTAGAGCGCTCACGCAATCAATTGGTAACTGGCAAGGTTGGTGGCAGTGGCATTTCTTGGCAGATTGGCAAAAGAAGAGGCATTGGAAGATAACAAAGTGCTTACGCTGTTTTTAGAATGTCGATATGTGAAACATCAACTTGATCTTTGGTGAGTTTTAAATCGTGGCTGGTCTGCATATTCATCCAAAACTCAGGTGTTGTTTGGAAAATCTTAGCCAACCGAAAGGCTGTATCAGTCGATATTGAAGTTTGCTCACTTGCAATGCGTTCAATGCGTGTGCGAGGGACTCCCAGAAGCTTCGCAAGGCGTCCTGCGCTCATGTTTAACGGTTCCAAATACTCCTCGCGTAAAATTTCACCAGGATGCACTAATGGTAATATAATATTTGTCATTTCAATATCTCCTAATGATAATCAACAATTTCGACATTCTCAGGCCCACTATCAGTCCATTCAAAACAAACCCGTCATTGCTGATTAATGCGTATCGAATGTTGGCCTTTGCGATTTCCTTTTAGCGCTTCTAGCTTATTGCCAGGCGGCGAACGTAAGTCCAAAAGCAAGCTTGCATTGTCCAACATAAATAGTTTACGAATAGAAGCTCTGATAAGGTTAGGTGGAAACCCTTTGGGTCTTCCACCATTTGCGATTGTTGTGGCAATTTTGCCTTTATAGCTTTTAATCATGCATCATATGCATCATATGTATCATAGTAAGATACGGAATGCAATGAAAGAGTATCATCAATTGATACGCTTTAGCTATGAAATTCAGTTATACATAGTCAAACGTAATTTTTTTTGAATATGTTTGAGGTTGATACAGGTTGATTGAGTTCGATAGAGACATAGTTTTGTTTGATACAGGTCATTCTAGAGCTTTTCACCAAAATAATTAAATATTGACACAGGTTATAGTTTTCTATTCCATAGAAGACAGTTTGAGGGAGAAACTATTCATGGAAGTCCGATTGAATGAAACATGCTTTTTCCGAACAACGGCTATTAACGCTAGCAGAAGCCGCTAGTTATTGCCGATTCTCTAATATAAAATTTAAACGCGAATGCCCAGTTGCCCCTTGCTTCTATGGGGACTCGCAAGGGCTTTATGATAAGGAATTAATTGACCTTTGGGTCGATAAGGTTAGCCCTATAGTTGAAAATAAGACAGATTGGCTTTCCAAATTGGATTGAATAGCCCCTAGATTAGTAGACACCTTGCAGGTTACAATTGAAGCAAGGAGAATACTTATGTCATACAGTCGTTA
>JADGDI010000109.1 GCA_016744975.1 Hyphomicrobiales bacterium
GGCTTGAATTGGTTGGTAAACCCTATGTTGATGTCGCCTTTTTTGTGGTAAATGCTTTTGTTGGTGATGAAATTCCAAAAGATGAGCTGATGGCAATGATTGTTGAAGCTTATGACAGTTTTTCACATGATGCGGTCACACCGCTTAGCCAGATGGGTAGCAATCAATGGTTGCTAGAGCTTTATCATGGGCCGACCATTGCATTTAAAGATGTTGCGATGCAGCTGATTGCAAAGCTTATGGACAGGGCTTTAAGCAAACGCAATTTACGCTCAACCATTGTTTGCGCAACCTCTGGTGATACAGGCGGAGCTGCTGTTGAAGCGTTTAAAAGTTGTGCTCGGGTGGATTTGTTTGTTTTGCATCCAGATGAAAAGGTCAGCCCTGTACAGCGCAGGCAAATGACCACATCGGCCAGTGACAATGTTTATAACATTGCGATTAAAGGTAATTTTGATGACTGTCAAAACATCGTAAAAGCCATGTTTGGGTCTGAAACTTTCCGCGATGATGTGGCGCTTTCTGGGGTTAACAGCATTAACTGGGCGCGAATTATGGCCCAGGTGGTTTATTATGTAACGGCAAGCCTTGCACTTGGCGGGCCTTTAAAAAAATGCGATTTTACCGTACCTACTGGTAATTTTGGCGATATTTTTGCAGGCTATGTTGCCAAAAAAATGGGACTAGCAATTGGCAAGTTAATTGTTGCGACCAACGAGAATGATATATTAAAACGGGCGTTAGAGACCGGTCTATATGACATGCAAGCAGTTGTCGCGACCACCAGCCCAAGCATGGATATTCAAATTTCCAGTAACTTTGAACGGCTATTATTTGAAACATCAAAGCGCGATGCATCAAAGGTTAATCAGATGATGTCATCACTCAAACAGTCACAGCAATTTAACATTCCAGCTGCAACTTTAGCCAATATTAATGCAGAATTTGCGACAGGCCGTAGCAGCGAAATTGAAGTCAAACAGACAATGCAAGATGCAATTAAGCAAAGCGCTAAATTAATCGACCCACATACCGCAGTGGCATTGCAAGTTGCAAAAGACCATCAGGGCGATAATGCGATGGTGGTTTTATCTACCGCTCACCCTGCAAAATTTCCAGATGCAGTAAAAGCTGCAACGGGCATTCATGCAACGCTTCCAAATCATTTGGCAGACTTGTTTGAGCGCAATGAACAATATGATATTTTGGATAATGACCAAGATCAAGTCATGAACTATATAAAAACCCATAGCCGCGTGGCGAAATAGGATAAACGTTGAATAAAACTAATAGCATAAAAATTGAAGATGGGGTTTACACCTCGCAATTGCCCAATGGCCTGACCATTGTCACCCATGAGATGCCAATCCAGTCGGTGGCAGTTGGCGCTTGGATAAAAGCTGGCTCTCGTAATGAAACCTTGGCAGAACATGGCATTGCACATTTCTTAGAACATATGGCATTTAAAGGCACTAAAAACCGCAGTGCCAAACAAATTGTTGAGCAGGTTGAAAATGTCGGCGGCGAAATGAACGCCTCGACAGGCATCGAAGTAACCAGTTACTATTTTCGCTTGCTTAAAGATGATTTGCGATTGGGCATGGAAATCCTTGCGGATATATTGCAAAATCCATTATTTGAAATAGAAGAAATGGACAAAGAAAAAGATGTGATTTTACAAGAAATTGCAGCTTGTGAAGATGATGCTGATGACGTTATTTATGATAAACTCATTGAAAAGGCCTATGATGGGCAAGCGATTGGCCGTTCAATATTAGGTACAAAACGCTCAGTAAAGGCTTTAACGCGTGAGCAATTATCAAACTTTTTAGCCAAGCATTATATAGCAGAGAATATGGTGATTGCCATGGCTGGTGGTGCCGACCATCAAAGCATGCTAAAAATGGCCGATGATTTGTTTGGTAACATGCCAAAAGCGACTGTAACTGAGCTTCCTAAAGCAGTGTTTTCTGCCAGTGAAATTAATATAAAAAAATCACTTGAACAAGATTATTTGGTAATGGGCTTTGAATCATTACACTTTAACCATCCAGATTATTTTGCTCAGCAGGTATTGTGACAATTATTTGGCGGGGGTATGTCATCGCGTTTGTTTCAAAATATTCGTGAAGAAAAGGGCCTATGTTATGCCATTTATTCAGGCAGTTGGGGGTTTGATGATACTGGCCTAATGTTTGCTTATGCGGCAACTGGTGGTGAGAATATGGATACAATAAAACAACTCATTTATGACGAGATTATTAAGTTAGTTGAGAATATCTCAGAGCAGGAATTAATCCGAGCGTGTAACCAAATTAAAGCCGCGCAAATGATGAGTTTGGAAAGCCCAGTTTCTAGAAGTGAGCAGATTGCGAGACAATCCATTTTTTACAAACATTTATTGACGATAGATGTGATTATTCGAAAGTTAGATAATATAACCCTTGCTGATTTGTCACGGGTAGCCCATCAAATATTTATCGAAAATGCGAAAACGGGCGATCAATTTAAACTGAAGCCACATATGATTGTTAAGTTAGGAGCATAATGTTTTTCAACACACGGTTTCTTAAATTGGCTAAACAGCCTTTGGTTGGTCAGAGCGTTTATTTAAAGATGGCTGAGAAACAGCATTTTATTGAATTTCAGAAGTTGCGTTTTGATAACCAAGAATTTCTAACCCCATTTGAACCAAAGTGGCGGGCGGATGCACTGTCTAAGCGCGCCTTTTATGCGAGGGTGCGAAATGATCGGTTTTTGGCCAGTAATGATGATAAATATGCCTATTTAATTTTTAAGAAATCGGATGATTGCCTAATTGGTGGTATTAATATGAATAATATCAACCGGGGGGTGTTTCAGGCTTGCTCTTTAGGCTATTGGCTAGCAAAAAATGAAAATTCCAAGGGCTTGATGAGTGATGCGGTTAGAACTTTAACCAAAGCAGCCTTTGAAAATTGGAAATTTAACCGCATACAAGCTGCTACCTTGGTTGGAAACTTAGCGTCAATACGTGTTTTGGAAAAAAATGGTTTTGAGCAAGAGGGTCTTGCAAAACGGTATTTGAAAATAAATGGGCGTTGGCAAGATCATCTGCTATTTGCAAAAGTTGCTCCAATATGACTATTGTTGGTTGAAGGTGATGATTTTTCTGGGTAAACTTATCATCTCATGGATTTGAACATTTCCATTTAATGGCTTTTTTTGCTAAACTCGCACAAATCACTAATTTTTGTTATAAACTTTTTATGATAAAAAATTATATAAATATAACAAGGTATTAATGCATTTTTCACAATGAAAATTAATATGTATTATTAGGAATAGAAATGATTCTAGAATATATGGCAACATATTCAACCTTGGTTAGAAAATATTTCTACCGACTGTGTCAAATAGTAGCTGTTATTGGTTATATTTTTGGCACTTATACAATGGGAATTGCGACAGAAAATATCCTGATTTATTCAGATATTAAGCAGTTGAACATTTCAGACCTTATTGAGGTTCATCCTGTAGCAAAAACGATTGATATTAAAGTTGTTCGCCCACAAAAAGGCGATAAAAAATCTATTAAAATTGTAAATGCTGATGGAAAATTATCATATTGGATGAGTTTTGCATTAACAAACCAAAGCAAACAGGCCATTCAAAGGTTGCTGATAGTGCCTCATAGTGGTGGTGGAAATGATGGTTTGTTGTTGCCAATTTTAAGCGGCAAGCGCATTGCTCAAATTTACAGCTCAAACGGGGCAACGCCACAATTGCAACGGTTAAATGCCAATGATATGATATTGCTGGAGCTGCCGGCTGAAAAAACCATAACCTATGTGATTAAAGTAGCAGATGCACTGCCGAAAAACTTAAGCCTATGGGATGTAAAAACCTATCAGGCTAGCCGTTCCTATTTGCCTTTCTACCAGGGGTTAATCGTTGGAATATTGGCAATATTGGCTATTTTTTCAACCAGCCTATTGTTTTTAAAGCGCAATAAATTATATGGCATTGCGAGCATGCTTTGTTGGTCATCATTTGTATTTGCTTTGCAAGAATTTGGCTATATTACGGTTATATTACCCAATAATGACTATTTATTGGCCTTGATACGTGCAGTTTCAGAGTTGGCAAATGCCAGCTTGCCAATTTTGTTAATTTTTAGCTTTTTTAATAAAAACTTTGAACTTAAACTGAGTAAATTAATTTATCTGGTGCCAATTATGGTGGCAATAATTGCCTTATTGCTGGCATTTATTTCGCCCTCATTGGCTGCTACAATTGCTAGGTTAAATGCAATATTGGCAATGGCTATGGGCTTTATATTAATCATCCGCCATTGGCCAACATCGTATTTTTCGATGGCTCAAACATTGCTGCCAATTTGGTTTATTTTTGCCTTATGGTCATTGGCGCAAGTTTACTTTGCGGTAAGTGCAGATATTTTATATTTAAACCTGCTCGTTGAGGCTATTTATATTATATTTTTAATGATGACATTTTCGGCTCTGTTGCAAGATTTTACTCAGCATAGGGAAAGCCCTTTAGGCGAAATAAAATCTGAAGATAAAGTGGTTAAAATTCTAAATTCGCCAGATCACTCTACCGGGGGTGAAGACAATTTGCAAAAAAACAACCTTTCTAATTTGGCGATTACTGGTAGTGGGCAAGTCCTATGGGAGTGGGATTTGATTAATGGCCAAATTAAATGCGGCACCGAATTGGATGATATGCTGCATTATGCACATGATACAATGACATTGAATATGCATGGGTGGGTTGATTATTTGCACCCGCAAGATAACCAAAAATTTGAAAATTTACTGACAATAATTTTGGAACGCGGCAATAGCCGTATAGATCAAGATATTAGATTGCGCACCGCAAGTGGTGAATATTTATGGTTTGAATTGCGGGCCATCGCGGTAACGGATGATGACGGTTATTTGGTCAGTTTTATCGGCACGTTAAACAATGTCTCTGTGCGTAAAGCATCAGAGGATCGGCTTTATCTAGACGCGATTAATGATAGTTTAACAGGTTTGCCTAATCGGTCACTGTTTATAGATCGCTTCGAGCGCGCAATTAAGCAGGCTGATGGGCAACATAATATTTTACCAGCGCTTTTAATGGTTGATATTAACCGCTTTAGGACTGTGAATGAAAGCGTCGGAATTGCAGTAGGCGATGGTTTGCTAATGACAATTGCCAATAGGATTGATGGCAGTATTGATAAAAAGGATACGGTTGCACGGCTTTCGGGCGATCAATTTGGAATTATACTGGCTAACTATGGTGACATTCATGACATCCTAGAATTTGGTAAACATATTCAAAAACTAATTGCCTCGCCAATTGATGTTAATGGCCGTGAAATAGTGCTCAGTGCTAGCGTTGGTGTGGCATTTGCAGAAACTGGCAATGATACATCTGACAATGTTTTGTATAAAGCTGAACTTGCAATCACAGCCGCAAAACAAAATGATAACCAATCTGTAATGCTATATTCACCTGAACTTGACGGGAAAAAGGGCGATAAATTTATTCTGGAGAATGATCTGCGTCAAGCGTTGGCTCGCAATGAATTTGAAATGTTTTATCAGCCAATTATTTCACTTAAAACCATGCGCCCCGTGGGTTTTGAGGCTTTAATTCGGTGGCACCACCCAACTAAAGGGGATGTTCTGCCCAGCAAATTTATTCAATTAGCCGAGGAAACGGGACAAATTCATGAGCTTGGTCAATTTACAATGATGCAAGCTGCAAAGCAGCTTAATTTATTGCAGCGCACCTTTAATCAAGGCGCGCCTCTATTTATTTCGGTTAATATGTCGAGCAGTCAATTGTTTCAGCCAGAATTGGTCGAGCAAGTTCATGATATATTAAATCGATTTAATGTCATTGATCGAACCCTTAAAATTGAAGTAACAGAATCTCTAATTATGAAAAACCCAGAACGAGCGGCAAAAATCCTGCATCAATTGCGTGATATTGGGTCAGGTCTTGCGGTTGATGATTTTGGCACTGGCTATTCCTCACTCGCTTATTTGCATAAGTTTCCTTTCGAAATTGTCAAAATTGATCGCTCTTTTGTTAGTGGCGAAAATTTTGGTGAAACCAGGCCTATTATTTTAAAAGCCATTATACAACTGGCCAATGAACTGGGCTTAAAGGTAGTTGCAGAAGGTGTCGAAAAAGATGAACAGGCCCATGAGCTGATAGACTTTGGCTGTGAACTGGTGCAAGGCTACCGTTTTGGAGAGCCAATGACTGCTAAAGATTGCTTGAACTTTTTATCAGTAAACTATTCATAATTAAGTGAATTAGGCACTGCCCACTGCATTAGAAATAGAAGCATACATATCGGGTGTAATCCCAAGAATTTTCATGGTCTTATCATATTTCTGTTGGTGGTCGTGACTAAAAATAATGTCGTCATTGGCATCTATTATCAACCAGTTATTGCTGTTTATTTCGTGGTCTAATTGCTCAGGTGCCCAACCAACATAACCAATAGCAAAACAGATTTCTTTTGGGCCTTTACCGATCGAAATGTCGGCTAATATACTTGCTGTTGAGGTCATTGAAATACTATCTGAAATGTTGAGCGTATGTTCATCACCCTCATAATCTTTACCATGCAATATAAAACCACGATTAAGCTCCACTGGCCCGCCATTAAGCACAGGAATTTTAAATAGGTGAGCAGGCATTTCATGCAAAATAGCGCCAAAGTCAGTGTCATTATCAGCGCTGAACTTAAGTGCGTCTATGTCAATTTCGGGCAGCTCTAAACCCGCTAATGTGTCACCGATGGTGATGTTATTGTTTGGAGAATTCACCACCAACCCTAGTGATCCATTTTCATTGTGGCTGCAAATATATATCACAGCGCGCCTAAACCTCGGGTCAGAAAGACTGGGTGGGGCGATTAGTATTTTATTGACCAGATTCACATTTTACTCACGAAAGCTTGATTGTCCTATTGCTACAAAATATATTATTGCTAAAATGTGTCAAAAATCAACCCATATATCAAATTGGATATTAAAATTGAAGCTTATAGGAATTTTTTGCGCCCCCATATTC
>JADGDI010000010.1 GCA_016744975.1 Hyphomicrobiales bacterium
ACTCACCTTATCGAACAAATTTTACTTAGAAAAATTTAAAATTTAAAACCCAACATTAAGAGCCCAACACTGAAAATCAAATTATGATTGAATACCGGTTAGCAAAATTAGATGATTGCGGAAATTTAGCGGCTTTATCCATGCAAGTTTGGCTTGATACCTATGCCATAAAGGGCGTTAGAATTAGTTTTTCCGACTATTTATATAAATGCTTTACGCCACAAGATTTTGCAAAAAAGATTGATGATGCGCGCTATACCATCATCATTGCAACCCAAGAAGAATATCTGCTTGGCTATATTATGTTAGATGCCAAATCATTCCATAAAGCGCCTGAAAATGGTTTTGAAATATCACGGCTTTATGTATCGCGGCATTTTCAAGGCCAGTCAATTGGTAAGAATCTACTGGCACAAATGCGTGATATCTGCGGTACTTGCTGTTGGCTTGCAGCATTTGATGGTAACCATGATGCCATTGAATTTTATCAGCATCTTGGCTTTAAACAAATAGATATTGCTATTTTTAATTTAAATGATGAAGCGGTAAAAAACCGCATCCTTGCCATAAAATAATATTAACCTATCAAACCAGCCTGTTGCCCAAGTTTGATAATATCAACCCTTGGGTGAGGGCCCATATGTTGAATAACCTCTCGGGCTGCCAGACAACCAAGCTTGGTACAATTTTCAAGGTTTAAGCCAATGGATAAACCATATAAAGCACCTGAAGCAAAAATATCGCCAGCGCCAGTTAAATCAACAATGTTATAAACAGGGTCAACCGAAGCTTGTGCCATTTCTGAACCGCGCTGCGCCTCTGCGCCTTCTGCGCCACGGGTTATAAAGCTTAGCACACCAGTTTTGGCATTATCTGCCATCGCATCGTCAAAACTTTCGGTTTGATAAAGTGCTTTTATTTCATCTTCATTACCAAATAAAATTTCAATTGTACCATCAGCAATTAATGCCTTAAAATCATCTCTAAAATTATCAACACAGAATTGATCAGCAAGTGAAACGGCGATTTTAATATCGGTATCTTTGACCATTTCAGCAATGAGGCCAAAGGCTTTACGAGCAGGTGGCTGATACCAGAGATAGCCTTCAAAATAAATTACTTTTGCCGCTAATATTTGCTCTTTAACAATATGTTCTGGCCCAAGGTCGGTTGAAGCACCTAAATATGTATTCATTGTACGTTCGCCATCTGGGGTGACCAATATGATGGATTGTGATGTTGGCTTGTCGTCAATAAAAATTGGCTGATAGTCGACATTGGCTGCGTTCATATCATGATTAAATACTGTTCCAAATTGGTCTTTTGCAATGGTGCCGATATAACTTACGCTGCCGCCAAATTTACCAAAGCCGATTGCTGTATTGGCAGCAGAACCGCCAGACTTTTCGGTTGCTTCACCCACTTTGCTATAAAGCGATGCAGTTTCTTGCTCATCAATTAATTTCATAGCGCTTTTTTCTAACTTTTGATCGATTAAAAACTGTTCATCGACAGTCACTAAAATATCAATGATCGCATTGCCAACCGTTAAAAGTTCATATTTTTTTGTCATATTTATTGCGCCTTATTCATTTGCTATATCGCATTCAGGTCTATTCACCAAATTGCACTTGTATTCACTGCTAAGTCACTTATCTATACTAAAGCCACTTAATCTATATTATATAATAACTGAAAGCATCGTTACCAGATGATTGAAGCAATTTCCACCTCCATTTCTGATTTAATGTCAAAGCCATTTCGAATCATTCTATTAAAATCGATAGGTCTTACGATAATGTTACTTATTGTGGCTTTATTCGCCATACCGACATTAGCATTTAATATTGATTATAACCCGTTTGAAGGCTCAGACTTGTTATTTGGTTGGCTGGCAGGTATCGGTACATTTTTAGCCATGGGCTATTTAATTGTACCCATCACCGCATTATTTGCTGGTCTGTTTTTGGATGATATTGCCGATGTGGTGGAAAGTCAGCATTATCCACACCGTAAAAAAGGCATTGCCTTGCCATTTTCAACCGCCATTTGGATTGCAGTAAAGTTTATGTTGATAGTGATCATCAGTAATTTAATATTATTGCCATTCGTGTTTTTTGGCGGTCTTGGGTTTTTCTTAATTTATGGTCTGAATGGTTATTTACTGGGCAGAGAATATTTTGAGCTGGCGGCTTTGCGCCATCATACCGTATCCGATACGAAGTTTTTAAGAAGCCAAAATCAAGCATTGGTTTACGGATCTGGCATTGTGATTGCCGCTTTAGCCACCATTCCATATTTAAACCTGCTGGTACCAATTTTTGCCACCAGCTTAATGGTGCATGTTTATCATCAGGCAGCCATTAAGCAAGAGCAGTTGTAAATTCAAGTAAAATAGCGCTTTGCTGCCATGCTACTTGCAGCACCTAAGGCCAGCCAAAACACCAATAAGCTAATGCCAGTTAGGATAATAAATTCGTTGGATAAATTTGTCAGTGCCGCCACTGCAATTGGGTCACTATTGGCAAAGCCATGATGTTCAGGCAATGGCGCGCCCAAAATATGTGGTATGGCAATTAAACCCAACCCAAAAAACCGAAATTTACTATTGATAAACGCCATGCAGGCAAGGCCAGCTGCGGTTAATAACACGGTCATTAACCACCAACCTTGGCGGCCTTCTAATTGTGCAGCTTGGCTGCCTGGTATTTCAGGTGCTAAACCAAAAGATGGGGCAAGATAAAAGCTAATATAACCTGCTAAACCAAATAATATGCCGCTTAACAAATTGGTTTTATTGCTTGCTGCCATTGCTGCCAAAATAAGCATGGCAAAGCCTATTGCAGTTAATATGGAGGTTAATATTGTATAGCCAATGCGTTCAAAGCCATCATTTGGTGCCCAAGCATCTGGATTATGGCCGTGACCATTTGCCTGCTCGGTTTCATGTGCTTGTTTGCTATCATGTGTATGATTGCCATTGCCATTGCCATTGCCATTGCCATCGAAAGTGACGGGATCGCTTACTTCATAAGCTTCGGCGGCTAAAATAATTGGTGTAGTGGTAAAATTTTGCAAAACTGCCCATAAGGCGCCAACAATTACGCCAACAATTATGGCGCTTACAATAATATTTTTAAACATTTTAAACTCTGAATTGGGAATGGTAAATAACATCATTTGATAAATGATGTGGGAAATTTTAATGACACGGAAATGCTGTAGAATGGCGCGTATCATGCGCAGCATTATGTAAAACTTCCATTGGCGCAAACCCAACGATTAGGAAAATTATAACCCCTAAAATCGCTGCACCTAAAATTTCACCATTTTTACTGATGGTTTTTGCGTTACTATCGTTTATTGTCTTTGCTTGCATTTCTTTCACTCCCGAAACATTAAAGCATTACTGGTATCGGACTTAGTGTTTGCTATGGCAAAGTCATACTTTGTTCAGCAAACAAATTACCGTTGCGGGGGCAGTGTTGGAATGGGTATTACCGCACCAACTTCCCAGTATTGCCATATCACACCATGTCATATAGCTATTTTTAAAATAAACGAGAATTAACAATTGTCAATTGCCCACTGTTAAAAATTGAATTTTTAAGCAAAATCAAACCTTTTAGTCTATTTTATCGTGGCTTTTGCATAGGTCGGCAATTAGGCATTCAGCACAAAGCGGTTTGCGGGCCTTGCAGATATAGCGCCCATGCAGGATTAGCCAATGGTGGCTATGGCGCTTATATTTGGCAGGAATGGCAAGTTCAAGCTTGCGCTCAGTTTCTACCACATTTTTTGATGGTGCAAGCTTCAAACGGTTAGAAAGACGGAATATATGAGTGTCTACAGCTATTGTTGCATGTCCGAAATAAAGATTTAGCACCACATTGGCGGTTTTGCGGCCAACGCCAGCCAAACTTTCTAAATCTTCTCTATTTTCAGGAACTTGGCTGTTATAAAATTCAATTAACCTAACAGATAATGCCAATAGATTCTTAGCCTTATTGCGGTATAGCCCAATGGTTCGGACATGCTCTGTAATGCCCTCTAAACCCAATGCAACCATTTTTTCGGGGCTATCAGCAACAGCAAAGAGTTTTTTAGTGGCCTTATTCACCCCTATATCGGTCGCTTGAGCCGATAACACGACCGCCACAAGCAATGTATAGACATTCACATAGTCGAGCTCACCTTGCGGCTCTGGATCGCGCTGATGGAAGCGTCTGAACATTTCTTCAATATTTTTTTTGAGCATGATGATTATAAAATATTTGTAGGGAGTTTTAATAAAAGGTGAATCAGTTAAAAAGGCAAGTGAAAATATTTTAAAACCAATTTCGGGTTTTCTTATGGTCTAAATCTGCTATTTTAAAATCATGATAGAGTTAGAAACAAAATTAGCAGCATTAAATCAAAAAAATTCCGAGTATGACTTAGTGGTCGAGGTGATTGATTATTTATGCAGCCACCAGTATGACCAACCAAAATTAATTGATGTGGCCAATCACGTTGGTATGACCAGCGGTCATGTGCAAAAAATTTTCACCAAATGGGCGGGAGTGTCACCAAAAGATTTCCAGCATTATTTAACCATTGGCCATGCTAGAAAAATGCTGAATGAACGTGAAACGATCTTAGACGTTTCCTATGATTTGGGACTTTCATCACCCGCTCGGTTGCATGATTTATTTACCAAAGTTGAGGCAATGCCGCCTGGTGTTTATAAGAGCGGTGGTCTTGGTTTGGTGATTCATTTCGGATATGTCGAAACACCATTTGGCCGGGCATTATTAATGAAAACCCAACAAATGGTAAAAGGTCAGATTAAATCGGGCATTTGCGGGCTTGGTTTCGTAGACGAATCGGATGAGGCGGCATTTGGGGACATGCAAAAACGCTGGCCAAAAGCTGATTATGTTAGAGACGATACCGAAATGAAAAGCGATGCCAATAGTATCTTTGCACCCAATAAGTGGTTGAGCGATAAGCCGATGACTTTGATATTAATTGGCAGTGACTTTGATATTCAGATTTGGCGTACATTGCTTAAAATCCCTATGGGAAAGGCGGTGTCTTATGGTGATATTGCGTTGCATTTAGGTAAGAAAAAAGGAGCCTCTCGCGCGGTTGGTAGTGCCGTTGGTCGCAACCCCATATCATTTTTAGTGCCTTGCCACCGGGTATTACGTAGCGATGGTGCGCTGGGCGGTTATCATTGGGGGCTTAGTCGCAAACGCGCGATCATTGGTTGGGAGGTTCAATATTAGCGATGGCAAATGTTAAATAACGCTTGCAGTAACATGTTGATTTGACTCGTATATTACAAATTAATTCATTTCACTATCGAATCGACATATGTCTAAAGGTGATTGTTACGTATGAGTCATGAAAACGCCACTTGATATCAAGTGGCGTCAATATTTTTAAACTTTGGGTTTAGAGGTTTTATTTCGACTTTCTCGGTGCATGATATAAAGTGATGCCATTATAATTAAACCTGCCCCAATCCAGAGATTTCCAGGGGGCACCCAGCCGAAAACCAATGCGCCTGCCAATACATTAAGCGGCAATTTAACATGGTCAAATGGTTGGATATAAGCAGCATCGGCTGCACGATATGCCAATACAAAAGCCCCTTGTGCTAAGGCGGTTAATATACCAACGCCAATCAGTAACAATAGCATATCTTGGTTTGGTAACGTAAAGCCATCTACAATTGCCAAACCAGCATTAATTGGTGAGAGCAATAACAGTAAATATAGAATGATGGCGGTGGGCGACTCAGTTTTTGCCAATCGTTTGACAATGATAGATGCCCCTGCCCAAAAAGCCGCAGCGGCAATTGGCAATAATGCCAAATAACTAAATGCATCTGACCAAGGCTCTAAAATTATCATGCCGCCAACGAAGCCGCCAAGGGTAGCTAAAAGTCGCGCAATGCCAACCTGTTCTTTAAGCAAAAACTTGGCAGCTAATACCACAAAGAATGGTGAGGTCATTAATAAAGCAATGGCCTGCCAAATTGGTACCCCATTGGCTAGGGCGTATATCCAACATTGTACACCGAGTGCAGAAAATAGCACCCGTAATAATTGAAGCCCGATTCGTTCGGTTTTTAAACTCGTTAGGCCAATTTTCATCAGCCAAGGCAACATGGCAATAAAGGCGATAAAATATTGCCAAAATGCCATACTTGAACTGGCAAAGCCCATATTCATAGTAAGATACTGGGTTGCGACATTGATCAGCGCATAAATAGCACCGCCCAAAACCATAAAGCTTGCCCCTGCAATGGGGCCAAATAAGCTAGATGGTGTGAAAATATTAAATAATTTACGCATTTTCACCGCCTTTGATTAAGGGGTAAAAATAATTATGAGTTAAAGATATTTTACAGGTCTGATTCATTTGTTTGTCCTTTCAACATAATGAATCAGGACGCACAGGTAAAAAGGTCATACAAAATAAGCGCCTGAAGACGCAATTTTGCAAATCAATTTTCCCGCTCTCTTCCATCCGGACTATAACCGTCGGCTTCAGAATTTCACTGAATCTGCTGACCCTTTAATTATTAAAACTAAAGGCGCTCGCGGGCTTATAAAATTAATCACAAAGACTATTTTATTTACCGCCGGTGGGGAATTACACCCCGCCCTGAGAACTGCGCAACATTGCGCCTAGATTCTCTAACATTAAAACAAACCCCTGCCAAGCAAATTTCAGATATTATTATTTTGAGACGACAAGATACCAACCTGCTGTGCCTTAACCTGCAAAAGCAAACCCGTTTTTATCCAATTTATAAAAAATAGGTTCAGCATTTTGGAGGTTAATCTTCTCAATATTTAGCTTGGAAATTTGCTCGATATGCATCATCAATGCTTTGAGTGAAACATTATGCGCGGCGATAATTATATTTTCACCTGCCAAATAACGTGGCAGAATCTCTTGCTGCCAATAGGGTATGATACGCGCTGCAACCTGTTTTAAGCTCTCACCATTTGGCGGCGCAACATCGTAAGACTGCCGCCATGTGGTAACCATTTTATCATTATACTCATCACGAACTTGTTGATGATGCAACCCAGTTAAATCACCAAAGTCGCGCTCATTTAAAGCAAAGCTCTCAACAATAGATATGTTTTCTTGATCAATATTTTTTAATATTATATCCAAACTATGTTTGGCACGCTTAAGTTTTGAGCAATAAGCTCTAGTAAATTGAAGCCCAGTTTTAGCCAATAATTCACCTGCAATAGCGGCTTGTTTACGCCCCAACTCAGTTAAAGCCACATCGCTTTGGCCAGTAAAGCGTTTGGCTAAATTCCACTCACTTTCACCATGTCGCACCAGAACCAAGGTAGGTAGCATAAAATTCTCCAAAAAAAACCGCTCAGTTAAAGCGGCTTTTTAAAACCACATTGGGTCTAATGCTCAAGCTTTTTAACATTTTCAACATTGCCTTTGGCATCCAATATATAAATCATCGGAATTCCAGTGCCTAAATTAAGCGAGGTAATGTCTTCTTTTGAAATATTTTCGATCTGCATGATTAAAGCCCGCAAGCTATTGCCATGCGCCGCTACAATCACATTTTCACCCGCCAAATAACGCGGCAGTATATCGCTGTTAAAATATGGTAATACACGCTCAGCAGTGCCTTTTAGACTTTCGCCGCCAGGCGGTGGTGTATCAAAGGAACGGCGCCAGATATGCACCTGCTCATCCCCCCATTTTTTGCGTGCATCATCTTTGTTCAAACCCGTAAGGTCGCCATAATCACGTTCGTTCAAACGTTGGTCTTCTATCACCTCAAGGTCAGTCTGACCCAGCACTTCTAGCATAATTTTAAGCGTTTTTTGTGCGCGCATTAATTTAGAAGTAAAGGCAATGTCAAATTTTATATGCTCGGCTTTAAGCAATTCACCAGCTTTATTGGCTTCTTCAATGCCAAGTTCGGTTAAGTCTACGTCTTTCCAACCGGTGAATTGGTTTAATAGATTCCATTCGCTTTGTCCATGGCGTACAAGTACCATCACATTTTTCATTTTATTCTCCGTTTAACAAGTTTATGCCCGATTTTGTTGCCCAAATTATTATATATCTTCAATACCCAAAACATCCAGCATTGTAAATAAGCCAGGGCCACGGCTAACCTTTTTAGTTTTATCGCCATTACCGCCTGTTGCGCCCCAAATGGCGGCTTTAATCGCCCCATTGGCAAAAATTCCGCGATCATTGGCAATATGTGCCAATTCAATACGCTCATCTTGCCCTGCAAAAATTACGCTATGTTCGCCAATAACACTGCCACCGCGTAAGGTAGCAAACCCAATATCGCCTTTTGGCCGGATCCCCGTAATACCATCACGGCTGCGAATCGACCTTTCATTTAAGTCAATCTTGCGGCCATCTGCTGCTGCCTGGCCCAGCAATAATGCCGTACCTGATGGTGCATCAATTTTGTTTTTATGGTGCATTTCAACCACTTCTATATCAAAATCATCGCCAAGCGCCGCGGCAGCTTTTTTTACCATAGCGCTTAATAGATTAACCCCAAGGCTCATATTGCCTGATTTAACAATGGTTGCATGGGCGGCAGCGGCTTCGATCAAAGCTTCCTGCTTTTCTGAAAACCCTGTTGTACCAATCACATGGGTTATGCGCACCTGCGCGGCAAGTTCTGCAAAAAACACAGTGGCAGATGGAATGGTAAAATCCAATATCGCATCGGCTTGGGTGAATAATTCAAGCGCATCATCACTAATATTAATGCCTAGATTGCCGACACCAGCAAGTGTGCCAATGTCTTGACCGACATATTCACTGCCCTTCGGCTCAATGCCACCAACCACGCAACAGCCGTCAGTTTGATGAGCAACTTTGGTTAAAGTCCGACCCATTCTACCACCAGCACCCATAATTGCAATTTTAATATCTGCCATATCTTATTCCACTTTTAGAGCCTTCATTGCTGTAATGATCTGCATCGCACAATTTCCTGCAGTCTTATTTGTAGTATTTACACTTAGATCATATTCAATACCAGAATGCACCCTAAAAAATTGTTCTTTTGCAGTACCAATTTTTCGGTTGCCGCGGCTAGTTTCCCGCTGCTCTAATAAATCTAAGTCACAAAACACACCAACATAGAGTGTTTTAAAACCCTAGAATTTATTGATATCAATTTTTAGCTGCATGCATACACGTAAGTCGGCATTAAAATGTTGGGTATCTTCTTTCCATAATTCAGCAAATTGTGGTGATAAATGTTCAACCTCAAGCGGTTTATAACCCTTTTTTAAATAGTAAGGCATATTCCAATCAACATCTTTAAAAGTGATCAGGTTAAGTGACGCAATGCGATTAATCTCGGCCAGCATTTTTACATAGGCTAATAATGCATTACCAACGCCTTGGCTTTGAGCATGCGACATCACTGAAATTTCAACAATATAGTAGGAGCAATTAAACTGCTTTAACGCGATAAAACCAACGGCCTCATTATCTATTTCACTAACGAAACAAAGACCAGATTTAATGGCATCTTCAAGTATGTGTGCGCCCATCTTCACATCATCAACCAATATATTAATGGCACTGATATCTGATTCTAAAAACCGTTTGGCAGCACTTTTTTCTATTTTCTGGCAAAGTTTTACATCGCCAAAATCCGCATCGCGAATGATAATACTAGCCATGATTATGTCCTAAATCTAATAATATTACGGCATTTGCCCATACATGCCTGAATTAACCCCAATATACAAGTCAAAAACCCCAGCAGCGATTGATATAGATCAACAAAACTTGCTAAGTTTCAAGCTATGAAACATGCATAATTAGCAGATTGAGAATGAGATGTCCCCCATAAAAATCACCCGCCCAAAACATGCTGAGCTGTTAATGCCAGCAGGTTCGCTAAGCCATATGAAAACCGCTATTTTATATGGTGCAGATGCCATCTATTGTGGCACTCCTGATTTATCATTGCGTACCAAATCGGCATTTAGTTTGGATGATTTACGCGAAGGGATTGGGCTGTGTCATCAGCATGCGGTACGGGTTTATTTAACGCTCAACCTTTTTACCCATAATAAAGACATTGAAAAATTACCAAAATTTATTGATACCATTCGCGAGGTTAAACCCGATGGGGTGATTATCGCCGACCCTGCAGTATTTCAATTTGTTAAAGATCATGCACCAGAGCTTGAATTGCATATTTCGACCCAAGCCAACATTTGTTCCTACCTTTCAGTGGATTATTGGCATAACCAAGGCGCCAGTTTGGCGGTTATGGCGCGCGAGGTGAGTTTTAATGAACTGTCCGAAATTCGCAAGCGCTGCCCCGAAATAAAGCTTGAAGCCTTTGTACAAGGTGCGATGTGCATGACCTATAGCGGGCGCTGTTTGTTATCCAACTTTATGTCCGAACGGGGTGCCAATCAGGGTAATTGTGCCCATTCTTGCCGATGGAAATATAAATTACACATTAAATTACGCGATGGGAAAACCGAAGAATTATTAATCACCGAAGAAAATCAGGATTTATTTGAGTTTTTACTCGAAGAAGAAATGCGCCCAGGTGAATTGATGCCGATCGAAGAAGATTTGCGTGCTTCTTATATTTTGAACTCTAAAGATTTATGTTTAATGCCAAAATTGGATGACTATTTGCGCATCGGCATTGATAGTTTAAAGGTCGAAGGCCGCCATAAAAACCCATATTATGTTGCGGTGGTCGCGCGGGCTTATCGCGCGGCAATTGATGATTACTACAAAGACCCCGAAAATTGGGATCATAAAAATTATAGCCGTGAATTGGAATCAATTCGAAACCGGGGTTTTACCCTAGCATTTCACGAGGGACGCCTTAGCAACCTTGCCCATGATTATGACACCTCAGCATCAATGGGCGATTGGAGTTATGGCGGTTTTATCCGTGACTGGCAAGTTGATGAGTTAGGTCAAGAAGAATTGGTATTTGAAATTAGAAACACCATAAGCTCTGGTGATGTGATTGAATTTTTACCGCCCAAATCACATGCAGCTTATGAGCTTGAAGTCATCCGAATCAGGCTATATGAATTTACTATTTTTAAAAATCGCGACACCGTAATGAAGGTTAATCCAGGCCAAGCACAGGCAATTTGTATTCCTGCTTCGGCCTTTGACCGTGAGGCATTGCAAAGCCTTAAAAATCGGTTGCCCATTGGCACAGTTGCACGGGTTGAAACCATGCATAATGTGATTGCTTCAAGCCCACGCACTCAGCTGCGAAATAAAGCTTTTAAGGTTGAAGATGGTAGCTTAAGCGATGCAGCATATGAGAGGTTTAAAGATAAGCTTGGCGATACAGCATTACCTGAACTGGGCGTTAAACAAAAACCCAAAACCAAAGAAGAAGCCTGTTGTGGCCGTGGTTGTAACGGCTGCTTAATTTTTTGGAATGACCCAATGTATGAAAAAGCGCGGGACTTGCTTAATAAAAAACAAAAAACCCACGCCCATACGCGGTTAGATCAAAAAGCCATACCACAACAATTAAGATGATTTGCTTTAGCCTATCGCCATTTTTTGCAAATCAACTAATTTTTTAACACCGTCTTTGGCAAGCCCTAAAAGGCCGATAAACTCAGCCTCGCTAAATGGGTCAGCCTCCGCAGTGCCTTGAATTTCAACAATACCACCGCTGCCAGTTAACACAAAATTGGCATCGGTTTCAGCTTGGCTATCCTCAGCATAGTCAAGATCAGCAACCAGCTCGCCTTTATAAATGCCGCAGCTAATCGCTGCAACATGGTCTTTTAGTGGGTTGCCAGTCATATCAGTATTTTGCCTAATCCATTCAATCGCATCATATAATGCCACCCATGCACCAGTGATTGCAGCAGTTCTAGTGCCGCCATCGGCCTGAATTACGTCACAATCGATGGTGATTTGACGCTCGCCTAACACTTTTAAATCCACCACAGCGCGCAATGAGCGGCCAATTAACCGCTGAATTTCTTGTGTACGACCGCCTTGTTTACCAGCCGCAGCTTCGCGGCGCATGCGCGAGCCTGTTGAGCGTGGCAACATGCCATATTCGGCCGTTACCCAGCCACTACCTTTGCCGCGCAACCAAGGCGGCATACGGGTCTCTACGCTTGCTGTGCATAAGACATGGGTATCACCAAACTTTACCAAACATGAGCCCTCGGCATGTTTTGCATAACCGCGCTCTAGAGAAATGGCGCGGATATCGCCCAATTGGCGAGCAGAGGGACGGTGAGTTTGGCTTGTCATAGTTGAACCTATTTGGTATATTTAAGTAAAATTGCTGTCAAATTAGCTGCGTTAAACCCAATTGGCAACATATATCTTGAACAATTCAACACCGATTGCCATATTAAACTTATGATTGATGAAGCAACCTTTTTAAACCAGATGAATAAACGTTCTAAAGAGATTTTTCGCCACTTGGTTGAGAATTTTTTAAAAGATGGTGAGCCTGTGGGCTCACGTACGCTTAGCCGCACTTTGCCCAATAGCTTATCGCCCGCATCTATCCGCAACGTGATGTCGGATTTAGAGCATTTAGGCCTAATCACCTCACCGCATACCAGCGCAGGGCGTATTCCAACCCAGAGCGGACTACGAATGTTTGTTGATGCCATGTTGGAAGTGGGGTCAATCAAGCAAGAAGATCAGCGTTATATTGAACAACATATCAACGGCCAATCGAGCCGCGAGCATAAACAACATGTCGAAGGCATATTATCTGATACTGGTACTCTATTATCAGGTTTAAGCCAGTGCGCCGGGATTGTTTTGACAACGAAACAAAGTAGGCCTATCCAACATATTCAGTTTGTTCGCTTGGATAATGTTAAAATATTATTGATATTGGTTTATCAGGATAATGAGGTTGAAAATCGCATCATTACCGCACCAATGGGCTTGCCAGCATCAGTGTTAGAGCAAGCCAGCAATTATTTAAATGCCCATGTAGTAGGGTTGACTTTTGCCGAGGCCGAGCGGGTTTTAGCCAAACAAATGGAATTGGCCAAGCAAAATTTTGATAAATTAACGAGTGAGTTGGTGGCCACTGGCATGGCGGTTTGGGCCGGCGAAAATGCCGACCAACGCAATTTAATTGTTCGGGGGCGTTCAAATTTAATTGATGATGCTCCTGATATTGAAAATTTAAATTTAATTAAAAGTCTATTTGATGATTTGGAAACCAAAAAAGAACTGATCAATTTACTTGATTTAGCCGATAACGCTGAGGGAGTACGTATTTTCATTGGGGCAGAAAATAATTTATTTTCAATGTCAGGCTCGTCATTAGTAGTGTCACCATTTCATGATGACGAGAAAAATATTGTCGGTGTTTTAGGGGTCATTGGCCCAACGAGGTTAAACTATGGCCGCATTGTGCCGGTGGTGGATTATACCGCAAAAATGGTTGGGCAGTTATTGGGTAAGAACTTTTAAAGCCAAAAATTAATATATTTTGAACAAATTTGTAAAAAAATGCAATTTTTGCTTGATTTTTCTCTGATAAAGACTGATATGCAAATCATAAAATTTATGCTCTAAAATAAAGAGCTAAGACATGTAGGATGCGAATATGACTAAAAATCAAGACCCACAATTTGATGCCGAGCTAGATGCGATGCGTGATCAACAGATTACCGCTGAAAATGATGATTTTGATAATGACCTAGCAGATGATGCATATGAGGCCGATGAAAGCAGCAGAATGGCGCCAACCGAAGCAGAAGCTGCTGCCGATGCTATGCAAAGTGCTGCCGTGCAAATTGAGCAACTAACCGAAGAGGTTGCTGCGCTTAAAGACCGTTTGTTACGCGAAATGGCTGAAATGGAAAACTTACGCCGTCGTAGCATCAAGGAAAAATCCGATGCCAGCAAATATTCAGTCAGTAATTTCGCTCGTGATATGATCGGCGTTGGTGATAATTTAAACCGCGCATTGCAAGCTTTGCCGCAAGAAGTGCGCGACCAAGCTGCCGATGAAGTAAAGAATCTATTTGTTGGTGTTGAGATGACCAATAGTGAAATGTTAACGGTTTTTGATCGTCATGGCATTAAGTTGGTTGACCCGAAGGGTGAAAAATTTGACCCAAACTTTCACCAAGCCATGTTTGAAGTGCCAAACCCAGATGTTGCAGCTGGTACTGTGGTTGAAGTGGTGCAAGTTGGGTATGCCATTGGTGAGCGTGTATTGCGCCCAGCATTGGTGGGGGTTGCTAAGGGCGGCCCAAAATTTAGCTTAATTGCCGATGATGATGAAAACGCGACAGGTGATTTAGGCGGAAAAATCGATACAAGCGCTTAATAATATTTAAAAACTAAGTTACAAAATGTCAAATAGCCTAAAAGTCAAATAATGATAAATTTAGATGACAGCATTTTAACCACAGTTCCAACCCTATTTAGCGTGCTAAATTGGTTTGGCATTGTGGTTTTTGCCATTTCAGGCGCACTAGCGGCGTCGCGTAAAGAGATGGACGTTATCGGCTTTATTATTTTTGCCAATATTACCGCGATTGGCGGCGGCACGGTGCGCGATATGATGTTGGGTCTCACCCCTGTTTTTTGGGTAAGCCAAACGACCTATATTGTGGTTGCCAGTTTGGTTGGGCTGCTTGTGTTTTTTACAGCACATATACCCCAATCGCGGTTTACTTTACTGCTTTGGGCGGATGCCATCGGTATTTCAACTTTTGCTGTGCTTGGCTCACAAATCGCATTAGATGCTAATATTGCGCCAATATCGGCCATATTTATGGCAATTATTACAGCAAGCTTTGGCGGTTTAATTCGCGACGTATTGGCCGATGATCAAACCATTTTGTTACGCCAAGAAATTTATTTAACCGCTATATTTATTGGTAGCTTGACTTATGTTGGCATGATAGAATTGCAATTGGATAAAAACTTAGCCGCCATTTCGGGCTTTTTAATTTGCTTGATCATTCGCGGTTTAGCGCTTAAATATAATTGGTATTTCCCAGGCTATAAATCTCGGCCTGGCCGAAAATACTAGGGCAAAATTAATTGAATTGGTAAGCCGCCATGCATGATTGCAAAATATTATTGGACCACCCAACAATAAAAGATGCAGGCCTGCTTTTTACCAAACCTGTTTATATCATTGACTGCTTTGAACCATCTGAGGTCGAGAATTGCCTAAGGGACATTGAGCAAAAGTGCCAAAATGAGCAACTATATGCAGCGGGTTTTTTATCTTATGAAGCTGGTATAGCCTTTGAGCAGGTTTTAAGCCCATTAATGCCTAGTGAGCGCCAACTGCCTTTGCTAAAATTTGGCCTATTTAAACAACCCGAAACATTGTCTGCTGAACAGGCGCAGGTTTATTATCGCCAACATATTCATGGTGAATTTGCGGTGGAAAGCATCAAACCGCTTGAATCTAAAACTCAATATTGTAAAAAAATAGACCGTTTGAAAAATTATATAAAGGCTGGTGATGTTTATCAAGCCAATTATACATTTCAGGTGGAATTGGGTTTTAAAGGCGATTTAATGGGCTTTTATGCTGCTCTTAAACGCGCCCAGCCCACACAGTTAGGCGGTATTTTAGGCTTTGATGACGTGACCATTATGTCCTTATCGCCAGAATTATTCTTTAGCCTAGAAGCTGATCAGCTTTCGGCCCGACCAATGAAAGGCACTGCGCCACGCGGTAAAAACAACGCTGAGGATTTGCTGCAAAAAAACTGGCTTTTGAATGATGAGAAGAACCGAGCCGAAAATTTAATGATTGTTGATTTGCTACGCAATGACCTATCACGCATTGCCGAAATTGGCAGTGTAAAGGTTGAAAAATTATTTGATATTGAAACCTATGACAGCCTGTTTCAGATGACCACTTCAATCGCTGCAAAAAAGCGCCAAAATATTGGCTTTCCGACCCTTATAAAGTCGCTATTTCCGTGTGGTTCTATCACGGGGGCACCTAAAATTCGTGCCATGCAAATCATTGATGAATTGGAAGAAAAAAATCGTGGGGTTTATTGTGGGTCAATCGGCTATTTAACCCCTGATGGGAATGCAAACTTTAATGTTGCAATCAGAACCATTACGGCACTAAAATCCAATCCCCATATTATGCATTTGGGCGTTGGTAGTGGCATTGTTTATGACAGTAAACCTCAAGATGAATATGAAGAATGTTTGCTTAAAATGAAGTTTTTAACCGATTTAAGCCAAGATTATCAGTTGATTGAAAGCCTGCTTTTTGATGGGCAATATGCTTATTTTGAAGAACATTTAGATAGGTTATGCACCTCAAGTAACGAGTTGAGTTTTAGTTATGACCGTAAAGCGGTGCGCGCAAAGTTAAACCAGTATGCGGCGCAATTAGAGCATAGCAAAAATTATAAAATAAGATTGTTAATGTTTAAATCTGGGCGGATCGAACTATCTCATGTTGAGATTATTGCGGGCGATAAAGATGTTCGTTATAATATTATATTGTCGGACATTATACTTGAAAAAAGCAATATTTTTACCCGTCACAAAACCACAAAACGCTTAATCTTGGATCAAACCCGAGAGCGCATGAAGCTTGAAAACCCCGATTCTAATATAGACGAGGTGATTTTTTGCAACCGCCAAGGTTATATTACCGAAGGTAGTTTTATGACGATATTTGTAGAACGCGATGGTGTTTTTTACACCCCACCTCTCAGTGCAGGCTTGCTTAATGGTGTATTGCGTCGACATTTGCTCGACAGTAACCCCGACAAATACAAAATTAAAAATATAAAATTTATTGACCTAAATGCCGGCGACACTATCTATGTTGGCAACAGTGTCCGCGGTCTAGTAAAAGCCAATTTACTGGATTGAACAAATTTGGCGACTGTGCCGCCCATTAGGGCGCCGCAAACCCGCGGGCACCGCAAAGAGGTTAAACCGAAAGTAAAGATCAAGTCACTCGGCGGAGCGTCAAATTCAGCCGTCCTGGTTTGTTCAATAAACCAGATGTACCGCTATAAATTTTGCTCACCCCATGGTAATTTAGCCGTGCTTCATTGCCAAATATTACAATATCGCCAGAAAGCAATTTTATACCATTTGTTTTACCACCGCGTTGTTTGCCACCCATTCTAAACATCGCATCATCACCCAAGCTGATCGACAATACCGGCGTTATATGGTCTTGCTCATCCATATCGACATGCATGCCCATTTTATTGTTTGCACTATAATGGTTAACCAAACAGCATTGCGGTTGTGGCCAATGGCTTAGTTTTTGCTCAGGGTTTGAACGGTTAAATTCGGTTAAACTGTTTCCCGTGAAACATTGCCAAATATCCAATATCTGTTGTGGAATGTCAGGCCATGCTTGCATTGTTTTGGGGTGGGTGGGCTGATAACGATAGCCATTTATATCGCTTACCCAGCCATATTGACCCATATTTGTCATTTTAACATTAAGCGGCTTTCCGGTGCGCGGCATGGTTGGTTGGTAAAATGGCGAGCGGACAATGAGCCGGCCTATGGTATCAACCAATTGTTTTTGCGCCTCGACATTGAGTGCTTGTTTATAAATTTCAAAGCCGTTTTGTATGAGGGTTGGTTTTATCATTTTTATATAATAAACCAAAATTTAGATAAGACCATCCGTTTCTGGTTTAGATTTGAAAGCCCAATTCAAAACAAGTTTGAAATTTTTAACGCGTGCTTTTAGCATAATTTATTGAATTAGAAAATGGTTAATTACAATCCTTCTAGCTTTATTATAAGAAATCTGATCTATCCCCGCATATGGTGATTTTAGGGGGGATTAATTTAAAAAAAACAATAAAAAAATTGACCAAGACCTTGTGAAAGCATAAACAGCTCCCTATATAAATTTTATCAAATGGAAATTGATCAACCGAGCCAATAAAATCATGGTATTTTAGGTAAAGTTTTAAATTTTCATCCCTTTAAAAGGCGTCACGAACGGCGTTTAATCTTGGGGGCTTAGATGATGCTTTTAAAAAGGTCAGATTTGCCCGCCACAAAATACGAGGTGAACCATGTCAAAAGTAATTGGAATTGACTTAGGTACAACAAATTCATGTGTTGCTGTAATGGACGGCAAAGAAGCAAAAGTTATTGAAAACCAAGAAGGCGGACGCACAACCCCGTCAATTGTGGCTTTCGCTGATGATGGTGAAAAATTGGTAGGTATGCCTGCCAAACGCCAAGCTGTAACCAATGCCGAAAACACACTTTTTGCCATTAAACGTCTTATCGGCCGCTCATTTGCAGACCCTGCGACTAAAAAAGACATCGAAATGGTGCCATATAATATTGTTAAAGCAGACAATGGCGATGCATGGGTTGAAGTACGCGGCGAAAAATATTCGCCCGCTCAAGTTTCAGCTTTCACATTGCAAAAAATGAAAGAAACGGCTGAAAACTATCTTGGTAACACCGTTACTCAAGCGGTTATCACCGTGCCTGCATATTTTAACGATGCTCAGCGCCAAGCAACCAAAGATGCTGGTAAAATTGCTGGCCTTGAAGTGTTGCGTATTATTAACGAACCAACCGCCGCTGCACTTGCTTATGGCTTGGATAAAAAAGACGGCGCAACCATTGCAGTTTATGACTTGGGTGGTGGTACTTTTGACGTATCCATCCTAGAAATTGGCGACGGTGTGTTTGAAGTGAAATCAACCAATGGTGATACATTCCTTGGTGGTGAAGATTTTGACATGCGTTTGGTAGAATATTTTGCCGAAGAGTTCAAAAAAGAAAATGGCATTGACTTAACCAAAGACACAATGGCACTTCAACGCCTTAAAGAAGCTGCTGAAAAAGCTAAAATTGAGCTTTCATCGGCTGCAACGACAGATGTGAATTTACCATTTATTACCGCTGATGCTTCTGGCCCTAAGCATTTTAATGTTAAATTGACTCGCTCTAAGCTAGAATCTTTAGTTGATGATTTGGTACAACGCACCATTAAGCCTTGTGAAGCAGCGCTTAAAGATGCTGGTGTAAAAGCCTCTGATGTTGATGAAGTGATTGTGGTTGGTGGGCAAACTCGCATGCCTAAAATTCGCGAAGTGGTTGAAAAATTCTTCGGTAAAGAGCTAAACCATAGTGTGAACCCTGACGAAGTGGTTGCTATGGGCGCTGCCATTCAAGGTGGTGTGTTAGCTGGTGATGTTAAAGATGTATTGCTACTAGATGTGACACCATTGTCATTGGGTATTGAAACCATGGGCGGTATTTTTACCCGCTTAATCGACCGTAATACAACTATCCCAACTAAGAAGAGCCAAACTTTCTCTACCGCTGAAGACAGCCAAAGTGCGGTGACCATTCGTGTTGCCCAAGGTGAGCGCGAAATGGCTTCTGACAATAAATTACTTGGTCAGTTTGATCTGGTTGGTATTCCGCCAGCACCGCGCGGTGTTCCGCAAATTGAAGTATCGTTTGATATTGATGCTAACGGCATTGTGCGTGTATCTGCTAAAGATCAAGGCACAGGCAAAGAGCATGAAATTCAAATTGCTGCTTCTGGTGGTTTATCAGATGAAGACATTGAAAAAATGGTTCAAGATGCTGAAGCCAATGCAGAGGGTGATAAAGCCCGCCGCGAAATGGTAGAAGCGAAGAACCAAGGCGAGTCAATGATTCACAGTACTGAAAAATCAATCGCTGATTTGGGTGATAAGGTTGCTGATGAAGATAAAGACGCTGCTGAAAAAGCCATTGTATTGCTTAAAGAAGCTTTAGAAACTGAAGAACTTGATGACATTAAAAAGCGTACAGAAGAGCTTGCTCAAGCGGCCATGAAAATTGGTGAAGCTGCTTATAATGCTGAGCAATCAGAAGCTGAAGGTGATGCAGCAGCCGATGCTGCAGCAGAAGATGCTGATGTGGTTGACGCTGAGTTTGAAGAAGTTGACGATAAAAAATAATCGTAAAATAAAACGACGATTCATCTAAATTTGAGCCGACAGGATTGCCCTGTCGGCTTGAAGCGTCTTATATATAGAGAAATATTATAGAGATGTAATAAGATATTAATCTCGAAAAATGCCTGTGATTGGAAAATATAATGTCGAAACGTGATTTTTATGAAGTGCTGGGTGTGGACAAAGCTGTCGATGACAAAGCCTTAAAGAGCGCTTACCGCAAAAAAGCCATGCAATATCACCCCGACCGCAATCCAGACGATGAAGCAGCTGCAACAAAGTTCCAAGAATTATCAGATGCTTATGAAGCACTTAAAGACCCACAAAAACGTGCAGCTTATGACCAATATGGCCATGCAGCCTTTGAACAAGGTGGTATGGGCGGTGGCAATGGCGGTGGCTTTGGTGGTGGTTTTGGTGGCGTAGGTGATATTTTTGAAGATATTTTTGGCGATTTTATGGGCGGTGGACGCCAACGTCAACAAGGGCCGGAACGTGGCTCAGACTTGCGTTATAACATGGAAGTTAACTTGCAAGAAGCTTTTGACGGTAAGCAAGTTGAAATTGAAATTCCTGTTGCTGCAACCTGCACAGATTGCTCAGGTTCTGGTGCAGAAGAAGGCACAGAGCCAGAAACTTGCACCACTTGTGCTGGCCATGGTAAAGTGCGCGTACAACAAGGGTTTTTTACCATTGAACGGGCTTGTCATACTTGTAATGGTCGTGGTGAAATTATTAAAACCCCATGTGGTGCATGTCGGGGCATTGGCACAATAGATGACATTCGCCATTTAAATGTTAATGTACCATCTGGTGTTGAAGATGGCACAAGAATTCGTTTAACAGGCGAAGGTGAGGGCGGTAAAAAAGGTGGGCCAAATGGCGATTTGTATATCTTTATATCAATTGCATCGCATCAATTTTACCAACGCGAAGGCGCACATTTATATTGTAAAGTGCCAGTAACTTTTACCGAGGCGACACTGGGTGGTGAGATGGAAGTGCCAACTCTTTCGGGCATGACCGCTAAAGTTAAAATTCCTGCTGGTACGCAAAATGGCAAACAATTTAGGCTTAAAGCCAAAGGCATGCCAGTGTTGCGCAGTAAGCAGCAGGGTGATTTATATGTGTTGGTTTCTGTTGAAACACCGCAAAACTTAAACAAACGCCAACGTGAAATATTGTGTGAATTTGCTGAAATTGCAGATGAAAATGCCAAAAACAATAACCCAGAAACATTTGGATTTTTTGCCCGAATGAAGGACATGATTGGCGGCTCTGCCAAGGCGGATTGAGCCGTTAGCCATGGGTATTTGGGCTAGTTTCGAGTTAAAGCTTGGCCATTTACCTGCTCAATTCTGATGATGCTTTCGCTATCATTTAAAATCAAACTGCCGTTGACTTTTGCAGCATGAAAGCTGTTTTTGCCCTTAAAGTTTATATCGGCATTGCCTAATATTTTTTGCATTATAAACAGATTATTGTCTTGCGCCTTGAGGGTTAAATTGCCGCCAATATCATTATTATGCAAAGTAACCTGATCATTTATATCAAGTTCTAGATCGGCTATAATGTTATCGATGCTAAAGTGACTGCATTTTAAACCAAGCATTTTTGCGCTTTTAATATTGGATAGCGCTCCGAATATGCTGCTATTTTTAATATCAAATATTAAATCGTCATTGCTACTAATTTTGACGATTGGATAGTCGTTGATGTTTAGCTTAACTTTGGTAGATTCTTGAATTTCAGCCGAAATTAGGGTGTTATTTTCATCATGCTTTATCTGGCAGTCTTGTACGGGCTCAAAGCGGCCATTAATGGTCGCGATTGTATCGGTTCCCATTTTGAATAAAGGGTAAAAATTGGCATAATCTTTGGCTTTTTTATTACTAAATTCTAATCGAAACCCTTCAATATCTGCTTTTTCAACAATGATGGTGCCGATAAAGTTTTTTATCTCAACTTTTTTAACCAGTGGCCTTGTGTATAAAGGGTTGGTTAAATGTGCTTCATTGGTAAATTTTACTACACCAATATAGAGTCCAATCAAAAAAATCGCCAAGCTTACGGTGATGATTTTAATTGAATTTTTTTTATAAAACTTACCCATTATAGATCCTCTATCTTCACGCCCTGGTTTATATTAGACATAGGCATATATAGGAAAAAAGCCCAGCAGTTGCTAGGCTTAAATTTACATTTTATTTTAAGCGGTAAATTAAGTAATATCCTTAAGGCGCACAATCACGTCAATGCGCCACACTTCTTGGCCTTCAGGGGGCGTTGGCATGCCAACCACGGTGAGTTCATCGGTATCGATATCATATAAATGACCTGTATTTTCATGATAAAAATGGTGATGGTTGCTGGTATTAGTGTCAAAATAAGTTTTTGCACCATCGACTGCCACTTCGCGTAATAGGCCTGCTTGGGTAAAGTGATGCAAGGTATTATAGATGGTAGCCATGGAAACAGGAATATGTGCGAACACAGCTTCTTCATGCAATGCTTCAGCAGTTACATGGCGGCCGCCTTTGCCAAACAATAAATCCGATAATGCAATGCGCTGACGCGTTGGGCGCAAACCAGAACGGCGCAAATATTGAATCATTTCATCGCGCGATAAATCTTGCATTGGGCATTCTTTTTCGATCTGATTAGCGTTATTTGTAACATTAAGCTCAAATGTTTCGCTTTTTGTTGCGCTTAAACGGTCGATATTATTCATCATTTTAAAATCCACTTAAATACTTTTTAATCCCAACCTAAATGCTTGGGTTTAATAAATTTAGTGTTACACGAGTGGCTTGGTTTTTGCAAATGTTTCTTAATAAAAACTAGTCTAGTTTAGAATGGCTTTGATCTAGGTCAATAAAATACCGCTTTATGGCTGATTTATTCACAATTTGATATATTTTGCCTGTGTGTAAGCCGAATTATTTATCGGAAGTTATCCAATTATCGCATTGTTGCACAGCTCAATAATTGATTGACCCTAGCTAGTTTCCATTAACCATGCTAAAGCTCTGCTAATTAAAAAGAAGGAGACAGATGTTGTTTGAGCGCAAATCGAGCTATAGTTTTGAAGATTTAATTGCCTGCGGAAATAAGCAATGGGGAGAGCACTTTCCTCAACTACCTGTACCACCAATGTTAATGATGGACAGAATTACCCACATTTCTGAAACTGGCGGTGAATTTGATAAGGGTGAGATTATTGCCGAGTATGACATTAACCCTGAACGCTGGTTTTTTGACTGCCATTTTGTTGGTGACCCTGTAATGCCTGGCTGCCTTGGCCTCGACGGTATGTGGCAATTATTGGGTTTTTACCTAGGCTGGATGGGCGGCGAAGGCAAAGGCCGTGCCTTTGGTGTTGGTGAGGTTAAATTTGCCGACATGGTTTTACCAACCTCTAAAAAAATTACTTATAAAATTAACATTAAGCGGGTGATGATGCGCCGTCTGATATTAGCCACAGCCGATGCAAGCGTGTTGATTGATGATAAAGTTGGTTTTACCGCCACAGATTTAAAAGTTGGCCTCTTCAAAGACGCTAAATAAACCTTATATCAAATGACTATATTCTAACGAAGGAGCTTTATATGCGACGTGTTGTTGTAACTGGAATGGGCGTAGTCTCAAGCATTGGTGACAATGTAGAGCAAGTGAAAAAATCACTTTGGAACGCCACATCAGGCATTGCTGCAGATGAAGACATGATCAAACACGGCTTTAGAAGCCAAATATCTGGTGCGCCAAAACTAAATTGGGAAGAGGTTCTAGACCGTAAAGAACGCCGTTTTATGGGTGCGGGCGCTGCTTGGAATTACATTGCGATGAATGAAGCCATTGCCATGTCTGGCCTTGAAGATGGCGATATTTCAAACATTCGTACTGGGTTAATTATGGGCTCAGGCGGTCCATCAACCAAAACACTGCATGAAGCAATGCAAATTGTACAAGAAAAAGGCAACCCTAAACGCATAGGGCCGCTTGCTGTGCCAAAAGCCATGAGCAGTACCAATAGCGCAACCCTTGCTACCCCCTTTAAAATTAAGGGCATGAGCTATTCAATTTCTTCTGCTTGTACAACCAGTTTACATTGCATTGGCAATGCGGCTGAAATGATCCAATGGGGCAAGCAAGATGTGATGTTTGCTGGCGGTGGAGAAGAGTTGTTTTGGGGCATGTCATGCTTATTTGACGCGATGGGCGCGATGAGCAGTAAATATAATGACACACCAAGCACGGCGAGCCGTACCTATGACATTAGCCGCGATGGTTTTGTAATTGCTGGTGGTGCTGGTGTATTGGTGCTTGAAGAATATGAACGGGCAAAAGCGCGCGGTGCGAATATCATTGCTGAAATTACTGGCTATGGTGCAACATCTGATGGTTATGACATGGTTGCGCCAAGTGGTGAGGGCGGGCAACGTGCGATGGAACTTGCATTAACCACTCATAAAGGCGGCGTGGACTATATCAACCCACATGGCACATCAACCCCAGTTGGTGACATTCCAGAAATTGACGGCATTCGCAATGTTTGGGGCGCTGATAAATCACCAATCATTTCGGCGACGAAAGCATTGACTGGCCACAGCCTTGGTGCTGCTGGTGTTCAAGAGTCTATCTATTCATTAATTATGATGCGTGACAATTTCATTTGCGAAAGTGCTAACATTACTGAAATTGACCCGAAAGTTGCTGATATGCCAATTGCGCGCGCGCGTAAAGAGCAAGAGGTGGTAACCGCGCTGTCTAATAGCTTTGGCTTTGGTGGCACCAATGGCAGTGTCATCTTTAGCAAAGCACATCTTTAAACATTAGTATGAATGAGTGAGGTTATTATGGACGGACTGATGAAAGGCAAACGCGGCCTAATTATGGGCGTTGCCAATAATAGATCAATTGCTTGGGGCATTGCTGAAAAACTTGCCGAGCATGGCGCTGAAATTGCATTAACTTTCCAAGGTGATTCATTTGGCCCAAGGGTTGAAAAACTTGGGCGCACCATTGGTTCTGAAATATTCATCAATTGTGATGTTGAAGATATTTCATCGGTCGATAATGTATTTGCGGTGCTTAAAGAAAAATGGGGTAAGATTGACTTTCTTGTTCATGCAATTGGTTTTTCAGATAAAGATGAGCTTGATGGCAAATATGCCGATACCAGCCGCGATAACTTTGTAAAAACCATGATTATCAGCAGTTTTTCATTTACCGAAGCGGCCAAACGTGCCGCTGAACTGATGACAGATGGCGGAAGTATGATTACCCTGACCTATGGCGGCTCAACCCGCGTGATGCCAAATTATAATGTGATGGGTGTGGCAAAAGCCGCGCTTGAAGCATCGGTTCGCTATTTGGCGACTGATTTTGGCCCCGATAACATTCGTGTTAATGCCTTATCACCAGGCCCGATGCGCACCCTGGCTGGTAATGGCATTACTGGGGCACGTGAAATGTTTAAATTTCAGCAAAAACATGCGCCATTAGAGCGCGTTGTTTCACTGGCTGATGTTGGTGGCAGTGCGCTTTATATGTTGTCTGATTTATCATCTGGTATTACTGGCGATGTGCATTATGTCGATGCTGGTTACAACATTACCTCGACTCCCCACCCCGACAAAATGGATTAATAAAAAATTATTTTGATAGTGTAATAATTTTACGATTTGCTCATCACATTGATAGTGATGAGCAAATTTATTAATAGGTTGCTAGCGTTTTATATGCTTCCATAGATGACTCATCAAAATCACTTGAGTCTATTAATGCAAAAAACTCACCGCATACTGGCGATGTTTTTTCTTTTTCTATAATATCTCCAACATCATCTTCGCTTCTAAATTGAACAATATCAATATAAGTGCCATCTTTTTTTGCTACTAATTCACGGCGGATAACACCACTTTCTTTGTTAGCAAATTTTATTTGGAACTTATGAGATGCGGCTATAAACTCGGCTTCTGATACCCCTTTATTTAAAGTTATTGGCATAATAATAGTTACAGGTTGTGTCATTTTATTTCCTTTTAAAAATGAGTTACAAATTGATCTTATTGTATAATAAGACATAAAGTGTCATATTAAATGATGACTAAGAAAAATAATATACATCGGTTTGAACGACTAGAAACATTAAAGGCTCGTATGAAGTCGGGCGACCCAACAACCATTGCCGACTTAGCAAATGAGTTGCTGGTTAGTGAACGTACCATTGCCCGAGACATTCAATTATTACGCGACCAAGGGCTACCGATTGATAGTGAAAGAGGCCGTGGTGGTGGTGTTCGACTTGATCGTAATTGGGGTATCGGACGTATTAAGCTAAATTATAGCGAAGCGGTTGATCTATTGGTGAGCCTTGCTATTGCAGAGCAAATGGAATCACCCTTATTTATGGCAAACTTAAAAAATATTCGACATAAAATAATGGCTTCGTTTTCGCCACCGAAGCGCTTTACAATTAAAGATATGAAAAAACGTATTCTAGTTGGAGGTAGTGCATCGATTAATATGCTGAGTAGCTTTACTAGGCCCGACAAAGAAATCGTCGAACGTTTACACCAAGCTTTTAGCATGAAAAATCGATTAAGTATTAAATATAGAGCAGAAAACTTGGCTATTACTAAAAGAGTGATCGAACCTCATTATCTTTTGTTATGCTCACCTATTTGGTATGTCGTTGCATGGGATGAACTTAGGCAAGATGTTCGAAGCTTTCGCTGTGATCGAATTTTATATGCAAATATTGATGCCCATGAATTCGCTTTATTACCAATCAAAAAGTTTGAAAAAGCCTTTGTGGGGTTAGTGGTTATTTAAGTGCCGCAAAAGCTTTTATAGTTGCCAAACTCTTGTGGTGCGGGGGCTGCATATTTTTCTAGCCCTTGGCGTTGTTTAAACGGATTTTCTAATACGCTAATAAGTTTTTCAAACTGGCTATAGTCGCCGTCGCTAGTTGCTGCTTTAAGTGCCGCTTCAACTAGGTGGTTACGTGGGATATAGATTGGGTTTGCCGCATTCATTCGTTTAACCCGTTCATCGCTCAATATAGATTTGGCATCGCCCGACATAGATTCGGCATCGCAACGATTTTTCCAATCGTTATACCATTGCTTAAATAGTGCTGTATTATTAAATAAAACCATAATTTTTTTAGAGCTAGCAGTAAGGTTTCGAAAGCTGTTCGTATAATCGATATTTTGATGTTGCAGCACAGATAAAAAACCTTCGGCTAGTGCCATGTCATTTGGTTGTTTAGTGGTCAACCCAAGCTTTTTGCGCATACCATTTAACCAATATTCCTTATATTGCTCTGTGAATTGGTTTAATGCTATGGTAATTATTTCGATTGCGGTGTTGTCATCTGTATTAATTAATGGCAACAAGCATTCTGCTAATCTTGCTAAGTTCCACAATGCCATATTGGGTTGATTTTTATAGGCATATCGCCCATTTTTATCAATACTACTAAACACTGTTTCTGGGTTATAAATATCCATAAACGCACAAGGGCCATAATCGATTGTTTCGCCTGTAATTGTCATGTTATCGGTATTCATTACCCCATGAACAAAGCCTGTTAACATCCATTTTGCAATTAAGTTTGCTTGGTTACTTACAATCATTTCGAACATTGCAAGATATGGTTTTGAGGCATTTAATGCTTTGGGATAATGGCGATTAATTACATAATCTGCTAGCTGTTTTACTTTATCTAGCTCACCGCGTGCCGCAAAAAATTGAAATGTGCCAACTCGAACATGGCTTGAGGCAATGCGGGCAAAAACACCACCTGCTAATGCTTTTTCACGACAAACATTATCGCCAGTAGTAACCGCTGCTAGGGCGCGTGTGGTTGGAACATTAAGTTTATGCATTGCTTCGCTGATAATATATTCGCGCAATACGGGTGCTAATGCCGACTTGCCATCACCTCCGCGAGAAAAGGGTGTTTTGCCAGAGCCTTTTAGTTGCAAATCAAACCGCTTGCCGACTTTGTCTAACAATTCGCCAACTAACAAAGCACGCCCATCGCCAAGTTGTGGTGAAAAATGCCCAAATTGATGCCCTGAATAAGCTTGTGCAACGGGTTCTGCCCCTATTGGCAATTGGTTGCCTGAAAAGATTTGGGCTAATTGGTTGGGCGTTAAGCCATCTAACGGCAAGTTAAACTGCTTTGCAAGTTGGTCGTTTAATTTCACTAACATTGGTTGTTGCGCATGCTCAGCACTCGACTTTACGTAAAAGCCGCTCAATTCTCGCACTAAGCTATTATCAAAGTTAAATTTTAGTGGGTTGGTTTTATTGGGCATATCTATCTCGGTTTATTCAAAATTCTATATTTCATACAGGTTTTACGTTTGATATAGTTTTGGCATCTTTTTATAGCCCTACTTAAATGATATTACTATGTTAATAGAAAAGACACAAATCGTCTTATACATACGCTCAACTATTGGTGAAACAATGATACAATCGATTAGCCACATGACTTTTGCTGTTAAGGATTTAGAAAAGTCAGCACAATTCTTTATTAATATATTGGGTGCAAAACAAGTTTATGTCTCGGATAAAAAAGAGTTTTCAGTTGCTGCTGAGCGGTTTTTTCTAGTTGGTGATATTTGGGTTGCTATTATGCTAACTGGTGATGAAATTAAAAAAACTTATAACCATATTGCCTTTAAAATTGATGATTGTGATTTTGAAATGTATAAACAAAAACTAGAGAATTATAATATTGAAACGTTACCGCCACGCCCTAGAATTAAAGGCGAAGGGCGCTCACTATATTTTTATGATTATGATAACCATTTATTTGAATTACATACGGGTACGCTTAATACGCGACTTGCCCATTATCGATAGAGTTTAAAATGAACAAACCTCTGCTGACTGCCCAAAATATCCAATTTGGCTATGGTCATGAAAAAATGTTTGATGATTTAACCCTGCACATTAGTGCCAATGATCGCGTTGGATTGGTTGGTACCAATGGTTGCGGAAAGTCGACATTATTAAAAATATTGGCAAAAAACCTTGCGATTTCTGGCGGTGAAATTATTAGCAATAACCGCATGGTGATGGCCACGGTTGATCAATTTATACCCGATCAATTGCTAGATAAAAATATTTACGACATTATTTTGGCGCAATTAGCCCCTGAAATGCGTGATGAATCAGCCTATTTGGTTGATATAATACTCAAAGATATGGGCTTTGCAGAGCAAGATTTTAACAAAAATATCAATCAACTTTCGGGTGGACAGGTTAATTTAGTGCTGATGGCAAGGGCAATGATTAATATGCCCGATCTATTGCTAATGGATGAGCCGTCAAACCATTTGGATGTTGAGGCGATTATCAAGCTTGAACAGTTTTTTATTGAACATTATAAACATGCCTTTTTATTAATCTCTCATGATGTTGAATTGCTGGATAAAATCACCAATAAAACCATTTTCATAAAAGATGGAAAGGCTTATCAGTATAATTTACCTTTCAGCCAAGCGCGGGTGGAATTTTTAGCCTTTGAAGCAGATCTAAAAAAGCGCCGTGCCGATGAGGAAAAAGAAATTGACCGCTTAGCCGCTACTGCCAAACGTTTGGCACTTTGGGGGCGTGAGCATGATAATGAAAAATTTGCCCGTAAAGCCAAATCGATTGAGAAAAAAATTGTCAAATTAGACGATAGTAAAACCGAAACCTTTAACCGTAATAAATATAAATTACAGGTCAAGGCGGATGGCTTTAAAGCTAAGACACTTCTTGAAGTGCAAGGCTTTCAGGTAAAGACCTTGGATGGCAAACGTGACCTTTATAAAGTGGATGGTTTTTACATTAATAATGGCGATCGGATTATATTATTTGGCGCCAACGGCGTTGGCAAGTCGACCTTTATTAAAAATCTTGTAGCGCAATTTGGCGCACAGAATGTGGCAAATATTCGCTTTAACCCGCAAGTTACTTTGGGATATTATGACCAAGAACAAGAGCAATTAGATGGCAATTTAAGCATCTTTGATTATCTCTATCATCTGTTTGACTTTCCAGATTTGACAATTCAACGTGCAATATTGCAAGCGGGTTTTGGTTATGATGAGATGGATAAAAAAATTGGCATTTTATCTGGTGGAGAAAAAGCCAGAATATTATTTGCCAAACTGAACCTACAGCGCCCAAATTTTATTATTCTGGACGAGCCAACCAACCATATTGATCTTTATGGACGTGAAGAATTGATCAAGCAATTAACCACATCAGGGGCGACATTATTAATCATTGGCCATGATCGTAAATTTTGTAACATTGTTGGCAATCGTTATTTTATGATTAAACGCAAGGAGCTAATAGAGATTGATGAAACAACAAAATTTTATGATAGTTTGAAGGCGGAAATAGTTCAAGTTAAGGATAATATTTCGCCGACGAAACAAGTTAAGCAATCTAGCGTTATTGTTGATGATAGTGATCTTATATTGGAGAAAATATTAGAGCTTGAGGCCTTGCTTGAAGCTGATAAAGCCCGCAAACCAAAACACCAAAAGCAAAATTTGCAAGAAGACTGGAAAGTTCAAATAACCGAGCTTTATGAAACACTTAATGAAATGGTATAGCAATGAGAGCGGTTTTCTTAGAACAATTGGTAGGGCATATATTGGCCAAGGCGAGGCCGCGCATTTTGAAAGTGGCAATAAACGGTAGTGATGGCAGTGGCAAAACTCGCCTTGCTGATGAATTAACCTCCTTGTTAAAAGCCAAGGGCGCAAATGTGATCAGAGCCAGTATTGATAATTTCCATAACCCGCGCGCGGTGCGCTATGCCAAAGGCCGCAGCTCGCCCGAAGGCTTTTACCGCGACAGCTTTAATTTTGTTGAATTTAGAGCCGCATTGCTTGACCCGCTTAGTGAAGGTGGCAATTTACACTATCGCAGCGCCGCGTTTGATCATGTTAGTGATAATGTGGTGAATATGCAGCCGATCAAAGCCAAAACACCAGCAATATTATTGGTTGATGGTATTTTTTTACTCAACCATCAGTTGCGAAACTATTTTGACCTGTCTATTTTTCTAGAGGTGGAATTTACGGAAACTTTTTGCCGTATGGCGGTGCGTGATGGCACACCAATTGACCAAAATGATTCAATCAATTTACGTTATAAACATGGCCAGAAATTATATTTTGCAGAATGTAACCCCCAATCATTTGCCGACATATTAATCGATTATAATAATTTTATGGATCCCAAATTTTTGCGAGTAAAATAACATGAGTCATCTAAGTGAATAATGCCTGAGGGGAACATACCGAATAATATATACAATCCGTATTATCTTTATAACCTATTAATATAATTCAGACTATTGAAGAAATCTCCCCCCGATTATAACCATTTTAAACTATAAATATTGACCAAGTAAATTTACCTGATAGTCTGAATTATATTTTTTACCCTTTAATTTATTTAGTATTCATATGCAAAATCCAATAAAAATATTTACCCGCCTAAGATGGTGGAACAAGATATTCCTCACAATCATCAGCCTATTTTTATACTTTGTATTTTCAGGCCTATATTACAAATACACAAATCCCCCCCACCAAAATAACTGTGAAATTGTCGGCTACACACCCGATGAATATCAATCATTAATGGACGGCATGAGCTACGACTATTCCAAATTTAGGCATGATCTCGGTGACTTTGAATCACTTAGCCATCAGGCCGCAAAAGATAGGATGCGCCCGAAGTTAAAAAAACAGCTGAACGCTGCGTTGGCGGACGTCAAAGATTTTAACCAAGCCATCGCTATCACTCACGCACTAACGAGGAAAATTGGTTATTATCATTTTGATACAGTCACCATCCATAAAAAAACTGGGCAGCTATATGACCTGACCCTTCAATTTAAACGTATAAGAAGTAAATTCACCAATGATTTTTTTGATTTGATTACAAGAGTACCTACAACTATTTATGTTGAATTCACCCCCACTTTACTTTCAGATAAATCGGAGGCTTCGTTCGTTAGATTCTCTAATCATGTAGGGATTACTTCTTCAACCCGCAGGAATTTTGCACAAAACTCAAAATGCCCAACTTTTCTCCCAGAAGACTATATTCAAATACCAAAAACTAAACTTAAAAAATAAAAGGAACAATTATGAGTAGATATTTTTTAGAATGGAAGAATGTGGGTATTCCAGGGGACGTCATATTTCAGCATTATTATCTCGTTAAAAGAGGTGATGATGGTTCGTTTAACGAAGTAAATTATAGAAAATCTGGTGAAGTGATCAGAGGCGGTGCAGAAACTGGCGCTGTGGGAGGGCACCTTGTTGTTCAAACTGGTTTACTAATAGACTCAGACGACGAATTTGATACAGCTGACATCCCAATGGGCAGAGAATCTCTCGAAATCACCGCCCTTTTCGGCCAAGGCGAGTGGATTTCCGCTTGGCAGGATATGAAGACCCACGCAATCGGCGTCCACAATTCAAAATACGACTATGAAGTCCCTGCTTTTGATGGTGGTTCCGTAACCAATTCGAACGGCTTAGTAATGTCAGTTCTAAACCGAGTAGGCGTAGATTTGCGAGAGTTCGGTGATATATTACCATTTAACGCACCCGGTGCTAAGGGTGATGAAGCCACCATTATGGGCGAATTGGGTCAACGCGGTATTATTGCATCAAAAGGCTTATTAAGCGGTGTTAGTTTGCAAGGCAGGGATGATGTTGACGATTATTTTGTCGGTACGGAATTTGGAGACACCTTCTTTGGCGAAGAAGAGCAATCTGGCAGCACTACTGAAGATACAGTGTCATATGAAGAGTCAACCAGCCAAATAAAAATTGCCATTGGAAGCCGCACAGGCAATACAGATGTGGCTGTTGGAAAAATAGGCGATGCCAAAGGTGATACTTTTTATGGGATTGAAAATTTTATTGCAACAAATTTTGATGATACAATTGAATTATATAATTTTGAAAGTAACCTAAAATTATATGGGTTAGATGGGAATGACCAACTAATGACTGGAACTGGAAACACTTTGGTTGAAGGCGGAGCAGGTAACGACAAAATATTCATTACAGCGGGTGAAAATAAAGTTATCGTTGGAGAGGGGGATGATATTGTTATTAATGGTAGCGCTACTGACCGCCTGTTTATAAGAACAAGCAGCATAAAACCCAACCAAGATGGCTCTCAAAATACTGAAACCATCGCCATTTTGGGGGGGTGGGCTAATATATGGGATCCTTCGTCAACAAACGTCTTAGAAAGTGAGTTTAATATTGCGACACGTCCAACAAATTCTAAAAAAGTCATTTTTACGAGTGATTATTTTACAGGATTAGATTCGGGAGGTTACGCCGAATTTTCTAGCACCTATTCCAATAGTCCAGACTTCTTATTAAGTTTTGAAATGAATGGTCAAGATCTTAAAATTTCAATATTCCTAAATACCAATTACGCATTAAATTATTTTGATGGCGGCGCGTCGGCAGTTGCCGCGGGGAGTATATTAATAAAGAATTATCAAAATGGAGATTTTGGATTAAGATTCTTCGAGGCAAATGACCCTATTGAAATGGGTCCGGGTGGTGTCTCCCAAATAAGAGCAGAACACGCCCAACTGACGAACTTATTAACCAATAACCAACAATATACCAACATTGATACCTATAAGGCACTCATTCCTGATAATTTGAATTCAGATGATAGAGTGCCAAATTATAATGGCATAAAAACGTCCAATACACTTACGCCGCAAGATGATAACTATACAGGAACAAGTGGTGATGATGTGATAAATGCCTTGGAGGGTGATGATAATATTCTGGGCGGCGGCGGCAATGATATTATCAATGGTCAAGCGGGTAATGATATTCTTTACGGCGGAACTGGCGATGATATTCTAAATGGTGGTGCAGGATCTGATGCCTTATTTGGTGGTGTTGGCAATGATACTGCAACCTATGTTAATGCAAGTTCAGGTGTTGAAGTTCAATTTGGTGATATATCGCAAAATAAAGGCGAGGCTTCAGGTGATACTTATGCTCTGCTTGAAAATATAACAGGTTCAAATTATAATGATTCTCTAATCGCTGACAATGAAAATAATATCTTAAAAGGATTAAGTGGTGATGACACGCTCATTGGACTGCGAGGTGATGATCTTATGCAAGGCGGTGCTGGAAATGACAGCTTCATGGTGGTTTCGGAGCAGATCGACTAGAAGGCGGGGATGATAATGACGAAATTTTTGGCGATGAAGGTAACGATACAATCATAATGGGTAAGGGGGATGATTTTGCTCTTGGTGGTGCTGGTTGGGATAAATTTGTTATTGAGGCATCTTCTGGTCATGACTTTATTGGTGACTTTGAAATAAATATAGATAAAATTGTACTGACCTCGCTGGGTGTAGATAATTTTTCTGAATTGAGAGCATTGATGACAGAAGGAGGTGGAAATACGTTTATTGATTTTGATAGTAGTAACTCTATCAACCTTCAGGGCGTTTCAATTGCAAGTTTAGATCAGAATGATTTCATATTCATCGCGTAATTTAACAGATATTTTTGATATTCGGCAGATAATTAATTCTGCCGAATAAATTATGAGACTGTTTAGAATTCTGTGTCAAATCATCGTTTAATCTGCCTCAAAAATTATATGCAACTGGGATTATGTCAAATTCCAAATATGGATTTCTACCCTAGATTTAGTTTTTGGTATATATAACAGTGCCAAAAAACCTTTCTACAACTTTATATTGGTTTATTTTAAGCTGTTGTTTTATCCAATCAACCCTGCCAACCTCAATTTCGCAACTCTCTAGGTTGCCAACAATGACAAGTTTCGGGGCTTTGTCGATAATTTGTGATATTTTCTCAAGGGCGTTAAAGCCAAGTGCTTTGGCATAGTCATCATGGTAATGATGATGGAACCAAGCAAATTTAGTTGGCAGTTTAGCGTTTAACAATTGATATATGACTGGTTCGGCACATACCACATATATCATATCGCCTTGTTTAATATATGGTCTAGCGCGCCGCGCCGTTGCGCGTGCTTTATCATAGGCAAGTGGTTTGCCTTGCAAGGTTAAAAATACATCAACACTGCCTCTATAGGCATATTTAACACCATCCCAAGCGATGATTAATGCGCTGATTAGCATTACCGTTAGAAGCAGTTTTTTAGAAGAAGTATTTAGGTTGCTGATTTTTAGCATAATCGCCAGCCATAAAACACCCGCTGGTAATGCCAGTAAAAAATAATGCGGATAATAACGCCCGCTCGCGCCAGCAGCTAAAACCCCGCTAAAAAACAAGGTGGCAAACAAAAAGAAATGGGCTTTATCCCTTGGGTTGGTAATGTTTTTTCTGTTTTGAAATGATCCATAAACCAAATATGCGCTGACCATCATTAATGGAAAAAACAAGGCGATAGATACTTTTAAAAACCTTGAATAATCATCACCTGTGGGTTTGTAGCCTTCCAAAAACCTAATTTGCAGGTCAAAATATTGGGCCAAATCGCCCCATAAATATATGGGTATCAGCAATGCGAAAAAGCTGATTATAAAACCTGCCAATGCCAATAATGTGGCTTGAGCCATTGCCCCAAGCACTGACTTTATAGGGGACTCTAAATGATGCTGTGCTTTTAAAGTTAGCATATAAACCAGGAAGCCAATATAAAAGCCAACGATTAATAACCCAGCAAGATAATTGGTTTGCAGCGTGATGCCCAATAATAAGCCAGCCATAAAATAATAATATTTTTTTCCATCATGGGCCTTAAAACAACAATAGCAAATCAGCAAAATATAAAAATTGATAAAATGTTCTGTATTGGTAGCGGCACCATTAAGGCCATTGCTGACCAATATATAAAATAATGCATAAAATGTACTTTTATTGGCCGATATTTTTAACGATTTATGTAGCAGATTTTTGAGCAAGAGCGCTGATAGTGTAACAAAAATTAGGCTCAATAGCCGGGTTGCTACGGGGTTGTCACCAAAGGCCATTATAATGGCTGAAAAGTGCAAATATAGAGCAATCGGCTTATGATCAAATGCGGTGGAAAAAGGCCAATTGCCTTGTAATATTTCTCTGGCAACTAAGGCGTAAGCCGCTTCATCACCACTGATGGCGGACAAAGCAAATGTAGGGATGCGAAGCAGGCAGGCCAAAAAAATAATGGCAAAGATATGCCAATATGGGTTTGAATATTGATTGGATATTGTTTTAAGTTTCATTTTCAATGCCAAATTTTTTGTTAAATGTAATAAAATTTACCCCAAGGAAGTTAAAGCCCATTGCAACCATTGTGGCTAATATTTTTGCCAAATAGACATTTATATAGCCAACCGCAACAAACACGATGAAGCTGCTAATGGCCATGGCACAAATTGTGATGACAAAAAATGAAATGAGCTGAAAATAAATCCTGGCTCTATCCAATCGTCTAAATGTCCAAAGCGCATTGAGTAAAAAACTGTTGGTTGCAGCGACTGTAAAAGCAATGATATGGGCGTATAGATAGTAAAATCCAGCAATGTCATATAATAAATAAAACACTATAAAATCAAGGCCAGTGTTTAATATGCCAACCATGGCAAATTTAATGATTTTTGATGAGTTTTTGAACATTAGGTTGCTTTTTTATCGGGCGATTTTTTTTGGTAAATAGTGTCTATAAAATATATCGGGCGGTTTTTAACTTCGCTAAAAATACGGCCTATATATTCACCCAAAACACCGATGCTTAACAATTGAATGCCACTTAAAAAACTAATCAAAATAACCAAGGTCGGCCAGCCATCTGTGGCACTGCCAAATAACAATGTATAGACCAGCACATAGCCACCATAGATAAAGGAGATGAGTGAAATAATGCTGCCTAAAATTGTCGCAAGGCGCAATGGTAGCGTACTAAAGCTGGTAATGCCCTCAACTGCCAAGCCCCATAATTTAAAATAATTCCACTTGGTGCTCCCGCCAATGCGTGCCGAGCGGTCATAGGTCATTGAAACCTGATGAAAACCGATCCAAGCAAACAGCCCCTTCATAAAACGTTGTTTTTCTTTCAATTGTTTTAGGGCGTTAATCGAACGTCTATTCATTAGCCTAAAATCACCCGTATTTTTAGGAATGGATATACCCTGAGTGATCCGCCCCATAACCTTATAAAACCCTGTTGCGGTGGTTTTTTTGAGCCAGCTTTCACCGTCACGCTTGAGTCGCTGCCCATAGACAATATCGGCATTGGTTTCGTGCCAAACTTTAATAATTTTGTCAATTAATTCAGGTGGGTCTTGCAAATCAGCATCCATAATGATGACAGCATCACCCCTAACAAGGTCAATGCCAGCAGTCATCGCAGCTTCTTTGCCAAAGTTTCTGGATAAGGAAATAACCACCACGCGGTCATCTTGCTGCTGAATGGCTTTTAATTTGCTTAAACTGTCATCTGTGCTGCCATCATCGACATAGATAATTTCAAAATCACATGGTAAATCTTTAATTGATTTAGCCACCTGATTATGGCAAATATTAATAATAGCATCTTCATTATAACATGCGATAAGAATTGATATTTTTTGTTGTTTACCCATTGGACCTATAATATTTAAGCATAAAGTTTTGTAAAACACCGATAAGTTAAACTAGCTTATATTAATTTAGCTTATATTAATTTACCCAGTAAATATCTCGTAATTCATCCTAATTGTTTATATAATTTTAAAAGTTTTGGATTAAGTTTAAATTTAGTTTAAGTTTAGTCTATCGAGTAAAGCATTTTTGGCCTGAAGTGCTGAGTAGGATGGTTGTCATGGATAAAGTATATCGTAAATTCACTGAAAATACGCTGATTGTTGCCAGTCACAATAAGGGCAAAATCAAAGAAATTAATCACTTATTAGCGCCGTTTGGCATCACAGCCAAATCTGCGTCAGAGTTAAAGCTTGATGAGCCTGAAGAAACTGGCGAAACCTTTATTGAAAATGCCGAGCTTAAAGCCTTGGCTGCTGCCAAAGCCTCAGGTCTGCCCGCTTTGGCGGATGATAGCGGCTACAGCGTTGCTGCGCTAAATGGCGACCCTGGCATTTACTCCGCCCGTTGGGCAGGGGATCACAAAGATTTTGCACTTGCCATGCAAATGGTTGAATGTGCAATGCAAGATAAAGACGCCCAAGAAGATGATGAACGCGCCGCAGCGTTTATTTGCGCGCTTACCTTAGCTTGGCCAGACGGTCATGTTGAAACCTTTGAAGGGCGTGTGGATGGCACCAGTATTTGGCCACCAAAAGGCAGTAATGGCTTTGGCTATGATCCAATTTTTAAAGCCAATGGCTATGACCGCACATTTGCGGAAATGGATTGCGCCGAAAAGCAAAAAATCTCACACCGTGCCGATGCGTTTAAACAATTGGTTAATGCGTGTTTTAAAGCCGCTTAAATGACAGTGTTTGACACTCATATAAGCGCCAATAAGCGCCCAGAAAAAGAGCAATTTGGCATTTATATACATTGGCCTTTTTGTGCCGCAAAATGCCCCTATTGCGACTTTAACTCTCATGTCAGGCGTTCTGGCATTGACGAGCCGCGTTATGTCGCGGCCTACCTTTGCGAACTGAATTATATGCATAACCTTGCGCCAAACCGCCGTGTCTCTACGGTTTTTTTTGGCGGGGGAACACCTTCATTAATGTCAGGCCATGCGGTTGCAACCATTTTAAACAAAATTGAAGCCCTATGGGGTTTTAGTAATGATATTGAGATCAGCCTTGAGGCCAACCCAACTTCTATAGACGCTCAAAATTTTGCCGATTATCGCAGCGCAGGGGTTAACCGTATTTCAATTGGCGTGCAGGCGATGAATGACGTTGATTTACGCAAATTAGGCCGCATGCATAATGTTAATGAAGCAAAATTGGCCATTAAATTGGCTCAAAAACATTTTGACCGAATTAGTTTTGATTTAATTTACGCAAGGCCAGAGCAAAATTTAAATGCATGGGAAGATGAGCTGAGGCGCGCCATTGAAATGGGTACTGACCATTTATCGCTTTATCAGCTGACCATTGAGGGCGGCACACGCTTTGCTGACCTGTACAAGCTTGGCAAAATCAACATGCCAAGCGATGACCATGCCCGAAAGTTATATGATGCGACACAAAGTATTTGCGCTGATTATGGCTTGTTTAACTATGAGATTTCAAATTATGCCAAACCCAGCGAAGCGTGTCGTCATAACCTACTTTACTGGCGGTATGAAGAATATGCCGCCGTTGGTGCTGGTGCACATAGCCGCTTAAAGGCTGATAATAGTGGTTTGCGCCATGCCCGCATCGCCCATAAATTGCCTGAAAAATGGCTCGATCAGGTCGAGCAACAAGGCCATGCATTTAGTGATGTTGAAATATTATCACCCGAAGCGCAAGGTACAGAATATCTTTTAATGTGTTTGCGCCTGCGCGAGGGCATTAGCCTGAAACGCTATGAATATTTGGCAAGCACCGCATTGGATGTTAGTAAAATTGAAAAAATGGTCGCTGCTAAATTATTGATATTAGACCAAGATGCACAGCGCATAAAAACCACTGAAGAAGGCCAAAGATTGACCGATTATATCATCGGTCAATTACTTTTTTAATATTTTACTTAGCCCTAATGGGTTTAATTTGCAGCAAGACCGCCAGAACCAACCACATTAAAACCACCACTGCCGGTTTGCATAATGCTTAATGAATAGCTTGATACCCCGCCAAAGCCAAAGCTATAATGACCCAATACGCCACCAAAACCGCCAGAGCGTGAAATTGCGCCAGAGCTAAAGCGCGACCCTGCAACACCAGTGCGCCCTAGAGTTGCAACAAGGCTTAAGGCATCATAAGCCAAGGCCGCCCGCTCGGTTGATGGCGTGCTGCCAAACAATGCAGCATAGCGTGAGTTAAAGCGGTTAAGCTTGTTTACATTGGCATTGGCAAACCAACCACCCGATAATTTACTAATGCTATTGGTGCCAGGTTTGTTCCAAAGACTTGTACCAAGGAATTTTACACCATCGCCAGAATAGCCAGCAGATTGCATAACCTTAAGAATATTTTTATTCACATTAGGCCCTTCGGGCAACAAAATAGCATTGGCACCAGCGGCCTTGGCTTTAGCGGCAAAAGCTTTGATGTCAGCAATGAATGTGGCTTTAGAAGCAGCGGTTTTTAACCGTGTGTAGCTACCAGAAGCAACCAAAGTACCATGGCGATTAGCGGCCGATTTAAACGATGCTGAAACCACATTACCAAACCCACTTTTAGGGGTTAAAGCGGCTAATTTGCTAAACCCTCGGCTGGCAGCATAAGCCACAACTTTTTCAATTTCTTTTTCACGCAGGAAGCTTTGTAAATATACCCCATTGCCTGCAACATTTCTATCTTGTGAGAAGGCAATAACAGGAATGCCAACGGCGCGGGCTTCAACACCAACAACCCGAACGGCAGAACCGGTAATTGGCCCTAATATAATTTCAGCGCCTTTGGCAATAACATTGCGTGCGGCAACACGCGGCCCTACAGCGCTTGAATTTTCAACAATCATCAGGATTTTTGCACCCTTATTATCAATGACGGCAAGCTCTAAAGCATTTTTTACAATTTTACCATATTTTGTATTAAGTGGCAGCACCACACCAACGCGAATGGCACCATCTTGAATAAGGCGGTTGGGTGCTACATCGGTTAGGTTGTTGGTATTGCTAACTACTTTTGGCGCTTCAAACTTTGCAGTTACGCCACAAGATGTCAATGTAACAGCGAAAATAGCTGCAATGGTTGTTTTAAATATATGATGAGCTTTCATGTCGCTGCCTGCCTAATCTGATAAATATAGTCTATAATATATGTCAATTTGGGTTTAATATAGGTTAATTAACTAAAAAGGTTAACATTAAAATGCATCAAATGACTTATTTTTTTAGAATATTCAATTATGTGTCTTTCGGGTTGCTTTTTATTGACAAAATATGGCAATAATGAGCTAAATAAGCAATTTCAAAGGCGCCATGGTGCAAATAAACATCGAAAAACAAAAACTACCCGCTGGCCTTTATGTGGTTGCCACCCCGCTTGGCAATTTAAAAGACATTACAC
>JADGDI010000110.1 GCA_016744975.1 Hyphomicrobiales bacterium
GATATTGGCCAATCAGCATCTGGAATTTATTTTGCCATTATGTCAAAAAATGGGGCTTACAGCTGAGCTGCTTACGGGGCGTAATAAGGGTAAAGCGCGCAATGCAATTCTTGCACGACTTGCTAGTGGTGAAATCGACATTTTAATTGGTACACATGCATTGTTTCAAACCGATGTGGTATTTTGCAAATTGGGACTTGCGATTATTGATGAGCAACACCGTTTTGGTGTTCATCAACGTTTGGCATTACAGAATAAAGGCTTAAAAACCGACCTTTTAGTGATGACTGCAACGCCCATTCCGCGCACCTTAGTATTGACCAATTATGGTGATATGAGTGTCTCCAAGTTAACTGAAAAGCCTGCAGGTCGGAAGCCGATAAAAACCGTTGCGATGCCGCTTGATAAGCTTGGTGATATTATGAATGCCGCTACCCGTGCTATGCAGAGCAACCAGCGGATATATTGGATTTGCCCATTGGTTGAGGAAAGTGATTTAATGCCGTTAAGCAATGTTGAGGACCGTTTTGCGATGCTCGACAAAGCGCATCCAGAGCAAGTTGGTTTGGTACATGGTCGTATGAAAGGCGCTGAAAAAGACGCGATTATGCAGAAGTTTCAGTCTGGAGACATAAAGATATTGGTTGCAACAACCGTGGTTGAGGTTGGCGTCAATGTACCAGAAGCAACCATAATGATTATTGAGCATGCTGAGCGATTTGGATTGTCTCAATTACATCAATTGCGTGGCCGTGTTGGCCGAGGGGAAGCACCTTCTAGCTGTATATTGTTGTACCAGACTCCGCTTGGTAAAGTTGCGTCTGAACGCTTAAAGATTATGCGCCAAACTGAAGATGGGTTTTTAATTTCTGAAAAGGATTTGGAATTACGTGGCGGCGGTGATTTACTTGGGTCGCAGCAAAGTGGTGATATTAGAATGCGTTTGGCGGATGTTGAAAATGTGGCAGATTTGATTGAAATTGCGCACAAACAAGCACGGTTGATTGTGGAGACTGACCCATATTTGCAAAAGCCAAAAAACTTAAACCTAAGAATATTGTTATATTTATTTGACCGCGATCAAGCGATAAAGCTACTCAACGCTGGTTGACTTGTCTTTTTTAGTATTGTTTTTGCTGCTATCTTTTTTATTTAACTCTTGTACTATCTCAGGTGTAACCAAACCCGCAGATATAACTAATTTAGCGCCTTCTTCGACATCCATGTCCAACATAATAACATCTTTTTTGGGTACAAAAAGTAAAAATCCACTGGTTGGGTTGGGTGTGGTGGGCAGAAACACGCTGACCATTTCATGCTCTAGCTTTTGTGCAACTTCGCCTTTGGTTTCTGTTGCAATAAACGCAATTGCATATAAGCCTTTACGCGGATATTCAATAATTACGACATGTTTAAAGCTTGCTTTGCCTTGACTAACGACCGTTTCAAAAATTTGTTTTAGGGCCTTATATATTGTACGCACGCCAGGCATTTTTTCTAACCAACCTGTACCAATATTTACAATGGTGCGACCAGCAAAATTTGCTGTTAATGCACCCAAAACAATGAGCCAAAAAATCGCAAACAACACCCCTATACCCGGGATAGAAAATTGCAGATATGTTTCAGGAAGATATGACTTTGGAATGAAACGAATGAACCAAGAGTCTATTAACTCTATTGCCCAAAGGGTTGCATATATTGTAATGCCAATTGGTGCCGCAATTACTAAGCCAGTTAAAAAATAGTTACGCAGTCGGTTGACAAAGCTCACTTTTTTTTTAACTTCTTTGGACATAGGGCAACCTCAATAACTGTAAAACCATTTATCATTTAGAGACTAATTGTGCGCATTGCAAGGCAGCATTTAGTTTTATTTCACCTTACGGACAAAACAATCGCTATTTTGGGCTTTAATTTGATTGCATAATTTTGCGGCTTGGTTAAAGTTTTTGAACCCGGTTAACAATGTTTGATATATAATTTTTGATTTTTCATTGGATACAGCTCTTATAAGATAAGGTCTAAACGTTAGTAAATCTGCATGTTTTAGTAACATTTTATTATAATATGATTGTGCATTTTTTTTGTTTTTACTACTTGCCAATTGAATATAAATCGCTTTTTTAAGTTTTTTGGGTTTTGTTTTTGATTTCTCCGTAACCTTGAAGGCTAGGCTTGTCTCTGATTTGCGTAATTTTGGTGTTAGTTGTCTTACATTGCTTTGAGGTTTCATTTTAACTGTATCAGCAATATGCTTTTCGGCTTTCAAATCCGCTTTTGTAGCTGGTTTTGTGGTTTGCACCTTAATTGGTAATTTGAATGAGATTTGTTTTACGTTACCGTCTTTCTTTTTTGCTGCAAATGCCTGTGTTAAAAGAAGATTATATACCTGCTCTGCTGTTAGGTTTTTATTTGAAGTAACATCATCACTGGCGTTAGTTTTACTTTGCTCTGACGGTTCTGGTGGCATTTCAGCCAATTGAGAATCCACTGGAGCAAGTTCTATTTCAATGCGGGATAAAAGGGATTTTGCGGGGGCGAAGTTTTTGTATAATTCTAAACTTTTTTGAATGTTTTGCTTTGATGCTTCGAATTTTTTTTGTTGAAAATAGACAGATGCTTTGCCAAAATATGCTAAAAATCGATTATTTGCCATACCCGAAAGTGCTTGATCATACTGGCTTAAAGCTTCTTCAAATTCCAACAACCCAAGATATGCGTTTGCCAAATAATAGTGTAGCTCAGCATTGCCGGTAAGAATAGTTAAAGCTGAAACAAAGTCGTCTTTTGATTTAAGATACTGCTTATCGGCATAATATAGGAGGCCCTTATTTTTATAAGCTTCCGCTGTTAAAATTGGGGATAGGTTTTTACTATCAATTGCTGCGTTATAACTCAATATCGCATTGTCAATATCAGTTAGTTTTGAAAATGTAATGGCTCTAATCAGAAACAACTCGGCCAATTCCTTGGCTGTAAAATCTGCCGTGGCGGTGATTTCATTTATCTTTACAATTGCTGCCTCTAATTCAGCAATAGATGTTTGCGGAATATCATTTATTTGGCGTGCTTCATCCATCGTGTTTGCATATGCAAAATTTGGTAAAAAGATACCAATAGCAAGCAAACAAACTATATAAAATTTATAGAAATCTGGTTTAATGTTGGAAATCATTAGTCTACCGTAACATGAGATGAGAATCATTGTCGCTAGGATAGACCAATTTAAAAATAAGTTAAATTATTTCTATTCTACTGTTACAGATTTTGCTAAATTTCTCGGCTGGTCGACATCTGTTCCCATGTGAACTGCGGTATGATAGGCTAACAATTGAACGGGTATCGTGTAGACAAATGCGCTGACAAACTCACTACAATCAGGAAGAGCAATGGCTTTTAGACCTAGTTTTTGAATTTCTTTTGCCCGAGACTCGCTGGTAAACACAGTGATGTCACCACCTCTTGCTGCAATTTCTTCTATATTAGAGCGCGTTTTCTCATATACGGCATTGTCTGGTGCAATGATTATGAGTGGCATTTTTTCGTCAATCAACGCAATTGGCCCATGTTTTAGCTCGCCTGCTGCATAGCCCTCGGCGTGGATATAGGTGATTTCTTTTAGCTTTAGCGCACCTTCCATAGCAATCGGATAGCTGGTATGTCTACCTAAAAACAACACATGTTCTACCTTAGCAATATCGTTTGCTAGTTCAATAACATCACTTTCAACTTCAAAACATTGATTGATTAAACGCGGTAATTGAGCCAATTCTTGAGTCATTTTTATAGCATCATCTTGATTTAGCTGCCCCGTTTGAAGGCCAAGACCAATTGACAAAGTCGCCAAGACACTGATTTGACAAATAAACCCTTTAGTAGATGCAACACAAATCTCAGTACCAGCAAAGGTTGGTAATATAATATCAGCTTCACGCGCCATTGTAGAAGTTGCGACATTAACCACGGCTGCTGTGGTGCAACCTTTTTGTTTGGCTAATCTGAGCGCTGCAAGGCTATCGGCCGTTTCGCCAGATTGGGAAACCACTATAAACAGACACTTGTCATTAAGTGGCGGGTTTCTATAACGAAATTCTGATGCAACATCTACCTCAACGGCCATGTTGGTTGAATTTTCAAGCCAGTATTTACCAACCATTGCCGCATAATAGGCAGTGCCGCAAGAAACAATTATAATTCGATCAAATTTAGTGATGTCTAACTTTGCATCAATTGTAATTTTGTTACTTTCCAAGTCTATATAATGTGCCAAAGTATGGTTGATCACATCTGGTTGTTCAAAAAACTCTTTGGCCATGAAATGTTTGTGATTGCCTTTATCCATCGCTGCATTTTGCACTTCAATATGGTTGACTTGGCGGGTAACCTCATTGTGTGATTTATCAAAAATCTTATAGCTATTGGTGCTTGCAAAAACCAAATCGCCTTCTTCTAGATAAATAATTTGACGGGAGAATGGTGATAGTGCAAGCGCGTCTGAACCAATATAATGCCCCTCGACATCACCAATACCAACGGCTAATGGACAGCCTTGACGGGCGCCAATGAGCAAATCCTCTTGGCCTTTTATCATGATTGCTAAGGCGAAAGCACCGCGAAGTTTTGCCACTACAGTTTTAATGGCTATTTCTATATCGTCGTTTATTTTCAGTTGCCTCGATATTAAATGGCCAATAATTTCTGTGTCTGTATCACTCATGATCTTAGCGTTTGAGGCGAGTAGTTCTTCACGCAACTCTTGATAGTTTTCGATGATGCCATTATGCACTAAAACCACATTGTCAACGATATGCGGGTGGGCATTAACCTCGGTAGGCGCGCCGTGGGTTGCCCATCTTGTGTGACCAATACCAATACCGCCGTCAACAACACCAACTTCTTTTATTTTTTGCTCTAAATTTTCCAACTTTCCGGCAGCTCTTTCACGCCAGATATTTCCATTTTGCAAAGTGGCAATGCCAGCACTGTCATAACCGCGATATTCGAGCAGTTTTAGGGATGATATTAAGCCTGCCGCAACGGATTTACCTGTTACAATTCCGATGATTCCACACATGATATTTACCTTTTTACCCAATTTAGCATCGCCCGAAGGGATGAATGATGTTTATACTGTTTCTAATTTCGTTGTATATTATTTGTTTTTATTACGAAAACGCCTTGCCCATGTTTTGACTTCCATTTGTTTTGCTCTGCTTACTGCCAGTGCATCGCTTGCCACATCCTTAGTAACAACGCTCCCTGAGCCAACATAAGCACCATCGCCAATGGTTACAGGTGCGACCAATGATGAATTTGAACCAACAAATGCGCCACTGCCAATGATTGTTTTTGCTTTATTAAAACCATCATAATTACATGTAATTGTACCTGCGCCTATATTGGCTTTTTCGCCAATTACTGCATCGCCAATATAGCTTAAATGATTGACTTTTGCACCCTGCTCTATTAACGCTTTTTTAGTTTCAACAAAATTTCCGATTTTTACATTGTCGGATAGTTGTGAGCCTTCACGCAATCTTGCATATGGGCCTATATTTGCATTTTTACCGATGTTAATTGGGTTATTTGCACTGCCTTCTATATGTGAAAAAGCCAATATTTTAGCATCTGCACCAATTTTAACATGGCCTTTTATCACCACATTTGGCTCCAAAATAACGTCTTTACCAAATTCTACATTTGCCGAAAGATAAACGCTATTTGGGTCTTGCATGGTGACGCCCCCGCGCATAGCGGCATCGCGCAACTTATTTTGAAATATTGCCTCTGCTTCTGCTAATTGAACACGATCGTTAACGCCCAATGTTTCTATTTCAGAGCAGATGGTAACCGAAGCGGTTAAGCCCATTTCATTAGCAATTTCAACGCAATCAGTTAGATAATATTCACCAGATGCGTTATCATTGCCGACTTTTTCTAGCAACTCAACCAGATTCTTAGCCTTAAACGCCATAATACCTGCATTACAAAGGCCGACCTTCTTTTCTGCATCACTGGCATCTTTAAACTCTCGAATTGCTACTAATTCGCCCTGCACATTTGTTAACAGCCGCCCATATTGCGCAGGATCCTGCGGCTCAAAGCCAAGAATTACCAGATCATCACCAGATATAATTTTTTCTTGCATTAGTTTAAGGGTTTCAACGCTAACAAATGGCGTATCAGCATATAGGATGATAATTGTGCCATTTGGGTCTTGTTTCGCGGCCTCTAGAATATGATTTTTTGCCATTAAAACAGCGTGGCCTGTGCCATTTTTTTCTACTTGAAACGAGATATTGGCATTGGATATACTATTGATATAGTTTAATGTTTCTTGCTCACCTGGGTCTGCGACCACGGCTATATTGGTTGCATTCAATTGCTTTTGGCAAAGTTCTAAAACATGCCCAACCATTGGCACACCGCCAAGAAAAACGGTTGCATGTTGCCGTGCTTGCTCACGAACTTGTCTCACTTCATCTAACAGCAAATCACGCTGTATTAAATAACGTTTACGTTCTTCCGCATGGGCACTGGTACTAATAGCCAATGCTTGTTTGCTTATCTCTCCGTTGCTAAAGGCAGTACGGTCTTCGTCACGTTTTTTGCGCAGAATTTCTAACTGGCTATCAATACTTAACCCAATACGCAATGCGGTTGTTTCTGCATCTTCGGAAATAAGCAAACCTTGAAAAATAGGACTATTTGCTAACTCATTCTTAGCCAGCTCAAAATCAACCCCTGATGAAGCCAGTGTTTTGTAACCATCTTTAACATCTTTTAATGAAATCGGCGGACTTTGTAATAAAGGTGCATCAAGAATAGAGTAAACAGATGAAACGCCCTTAATCCCCTCTAACTTTGTTTGCAAACGGGCAATATGTGGTAAGTTTTCCGCTGAAATCAACGCCCCTTGTTTTGGGGTATAGGTCATAAATAAGAAACTTTCCCCACCACTGGTGAAGCGTTCACGTACTTCTTGGTAGTATGTCAATGCAGGGTCGTTTTCTGCCACCAAGGTGTCACTAGACG
>JADGDI010000111.1 GCA_016744975.1 Hyphomicrobiales bacterium
GATTTAACACTAAATTACATAAACGATCAAAATGGCATCGGGTTAACCAAAGCAATGGCTTTTAATCGAAAATTTGTTCATTGGGCAGCAAAAGAATTTCATTGGCCTGGACGTAGCTATGAACAATTATTTCGGATTCAAAAGGTGTTAAATGAACCTGAATTCCCTGTTCGCAAAGCAATTCACATATGCGTGCAACAGGCAGCGCACATCACAATCTCACTCAGAGATAAAGCGCACTGCCAAGGGCGAAAGATTATTTCTCTACAGCAGCCTTAAGCTCTGCATTGAATAGCTGATACCCCGCAAGAAGCTGGGACACAAAATTCGCAGCATAGGGGTTATCGACAATCTCGTCTGATTGGATGAACAACGTTTTGTCCCCGCACGGGTGAACAGCGTAAATATGATTATCATGTCCGCCACCGATGTTGGCTGGAAACGGATCGGACCATCCAAATTTTTCACCGTTTTCGAAGATCAGTGTATGTGGAATCTCATTTGAAATCGGCTTTCCAGTGTCATCAACACCAAACAGGAAAGTAACCACCACACTACCGCCATTTTTAATGTCGCCGGTTATTCCTTGCAAGGTTCCTGTGCTCCAACCTGACATTGCCTCGAAATTGGTTAAGGTAGTCCAAACCTCCGCTGCAGCAGCATCGATCAGGATGGATGTGTTTATGGTGGCATGGGTTGCGCTTAGCTGGGCAATGCCTCCTTGCGTCATGTTGGCATCGCAGGCCATGTTTGAATTTTGGTCAGATGCCTGAGCCAAAAAGGGCGTACTGAAGGTAGCCGCAAAAAACGTCGCCGCGAGGCAGGTAGATTTTAAAATACTAGATTGTGTCATGTTCACTCCTGTGATTTGATAAATTCAAATCTAGGGGCTAAGCCGCGTAGTGTCCTGCCTGATCCTCTGAAAAACACACCTATTCCTCCGAAACTCTGTATTTTTATGTTAATTAAACTATCATTTGATAGGGAGTAATTGCGTCACATCGCTCCTTAACTCGCAAACAGGGGGCATCAATGCAACTATGGAGACATTCTTTAAGACCTCAAGGCTGAATAAATATAAAGACATACATGCAAACTAGACATCAGGCAAAAACTGATATAATTGAGTACATTCTTGGATTTTATAACCCTAGGAGAAGGCATTCTCAATTAGGTTGAAAAAACCCATTGGCTTTTGAACGAATAGCCGCTTAAATGAAAATCAGAGCAGTACCAAAGCAGGACACGACTAAAGTGATGGAGGAGACAACTATGCCGCTAGAGAAATTACACAGCCTGTCAAAGCGGTATGAAACTTACCAAAACAATGCCTCAGCTGAATATTTAAGTGCTGCACACGTCTTTCGTCGCGAAGAAATCAGCGCATTTGAGGCTGCTCTTTATAACCCGTTTATTTGCCTAATTCTACAAGGTAGAAAAGAAATACACATTGGACAAAAGTCCATTTCTCTGGCAACTGGCGATGCGTTTCTGGTTAGTCACGACTTGCCCGTCACAGCAAAAATCCTTGAGGCCAGCCCGGAGACACCATATCGTGCATTGGTTTTTGCTTTGGATCTAGGAATCCTGCGTAGCCTTTACGAGCAGGTGAGCCAAGTGATCTCAGAGGAAGTTTCTGCGAGTGCCCTGTCGGCCAGCACAGCAGACCCAGCTTACATCGCGCCCATGTTACGATATCTTGAATTGATGGATACGCCGCTGGATGCGCAGGTGCTTGGCCCAATGATTGTGAGAGAAATCCACTTTCGTCTACTCATGTCACCTATCGGCGGGATGTTGAGAAACCTTCTTTCGGTCAATAGTCATGCAAGCCGAATTGCCAAAGCCATTATACAGATCAGAAGCAAGTTTCGCGAACCATTGGTCGTGGCCGTACTTGCAGAGATATCGGGAATGAGCCCCTCATCTTTCCACGAGCATTTCAAATCCGTGACGGGCACCACGCCGCTGCAATACCAAAAAGACCTGCGGATGATCGAAGCCCGTGAGATCCTTATGCGAGGTGCGTGCTCCGTTTCGCTTGCGGGGTTTGAAGTTGGCTATGAAAGCCCCACGCACTTTAGTCGCGATTATTCTCGCAAATTTGGTTGTTCTCCTAAGCATCACCTTGCGCAGGCTAAAAAGCTCGTCAGTTGACGACGAATTCGAGGAATTTGAAGCTCATATAGTTCAAGATGCGAATTGGCATACAAAAGTTGGAGCTAGCTATATCAGAATCGATCAACTTTAAATGCGGAAACATCAACATCAAGCACTGTATTTGTTGCTAAATCGGCGATGATTTGCCCTGTTTTAGGGGCCATCATTAGACCGTAATGGCTATGACCAAACGCAGCCAAAAGACCATTAAAACCCTTAATATAGCCAATACATGGTAAACTGTCTGGCAGTGATGGACGTATTCCCATCCACGAGGAAGGTTGATTTATGTTTAAATCAGGTAGCATCTTTTTTGCAGATTTGATGAGCAGCTCACTTCGTTTACTATTCTCTGGTGCATTTAAACCAGCAAATTCTGCAGTACCTGCCAAGCGAAGGCCTTCTCCCATTGAACTTGCTACAGACATCATATCCATGTCCATTATAGAATGGGTTAAAGAAACTTCAGGATTTGGGAAATTAACGTGATATCCGCGTTCGGCTTCCATCTTGATATGAATTCCTAAAGGCTTTAGAAGTTTAGTTGACCAAGCACCCGCTGCAACAATCACTTTATCAGCAACTATCTGTTGGTCATTTGTCGTAACCAACCAGCTGGAGTGACCATCGGGCCTTAAGCTCACAACATTTTCTTTTAATATATTTCCACCTAATCTTTTGAATTTTTCAGACAATGCAAATCCAATCTTTCCAGGTGATGTTGCTCGTGCTTGTCCTTTAATTAGAATTGCGGCTTTAAAATCTGTAGATAAAGCAGGCTCAAGGTGCTTTAATTCAGTAGAGCCTATCCTTGTGAGTTCAGCGCCTTTTTTAATTCGGATTTGATATTCTAGTTTGCTTAAATCCGCTTGCTGTTCATTTCTATAAGCATGAACATAATAGCAGTCTTTAATTAAATTTTGGTGGGTGGTTTCCTGTAAATGTTGACGATAAAGATCTATGCAATTTTTGTTTAAAATTTCCATTGCATTGGAGTGAGCTATGACCCTTTCTAATTTTCCTTGTTTTAGAAACTCCACTGCCCAAGGCAAGAGTTGAGGGATATAACCAAGTTTTACTGAGGCTGGCCCATTGGCATTCAGTATCCAACTAGGTATCTTTTTCCAGAGATGAGGTGTTGATTGCGGAATTATTGACCAAGGAGATATAATGCCTGCATTGCCATGTGAGGCGCCTTGACCTGGGAGGTCACGGTCTATAAGTTGGGTCTCAATGCCTTTTTCTTGGAGTGACAATGCTGTACAAATACCAACAATTCCTGCTCCAATAATGATAACCTTCACAATTTTAACTTTCTGTCTTAATAGAGACTTGAGTTGCTTTATTACTATATAATTGTTGTAATAAAACAGGAATTAAGACTGCCAAACCTATCAGATCACTATTGCCACTTGGTGCAACCAATAATATGCCACTAATTGCCATTAAAATTCTCCAAACCCCTTTAAGGCGGGCTAGAAAATATCCTGAAACAACTGTTGCAATAGCAAAAATTCCAAATGCACAGGTAATTGAAACTTGAAGGAACGAGGTTAAGGTGAAATATTCAGGCAATACAATTAAGATTGTTGGCGCATAAACAAAGACCATAGGAACCATTAGTTTGCCCAAACCTAATGTGAATGCGCTTAACCCAGTTTTAAATGGGTTCGCACCAGCAATCCCTGCAGCTGCATAAGCAGATGCACAAACTGGTGGTGTGATCTCTGATATTACACCATAGTAAAGCACAAACATATGAGTAGCTAGTGGTGGCACTCCAAGTTGAGAAAGTGCAGGGGTGGCAACAGCAACCAACATAATATAAAGCGCCGTTGTCGGAAGCCCAGCCCCCATTAAAATACAAGCAATTGCAATAAATACAAGTGAAACAAACTGCTGAATACCTTCTAAACTAAAGCTTTCCGATGGAATCCAGCCTAATAAAGGGTGTAATATTGTTGCTAAATCTTGTGCGCCGCCCGTTACCATGAAACCAAGTCGAAAGCCAACACCTGTTGTGTTAATGACACCAACAACAATCCCTACTGCTGCAGATGCTGCACCAACAGCAAGCGCATATTGAACACCAACATGCAAGCTGTTGAACAAATCTTTAAAGGTTTGTTGTTCATTTTTTTGTAATGCGCCAAGGATTGTTAAAGCCCCAAGCACACCTGCTAATGTTGGGGTGAAACCTTCGCCACTATAGGGTGAGGCCTTCCATATTATAAATGCTAATAGAGAAAACGGTATTAACAATGAAATAGGGTTTTTAACAGAACAGAAACCAACAACAATGCATAAATTCAACCCCATAAATGCCGCCATATTGGGCGAATACCCTGAAAATAAAATAATTAACAACCCGATTAAGGGGATGATTGTATACCATCCTTCGCGCCAAACTTTAACTAAGTTGGGTAATTCATCCTTCGTATAGGTCGGCAAGCCCAAACGTTTTGCAGTGAAATGTACAATGGACATAACACCGACATAATGCATCAGCGCAGGAACAATAGCGGCGATTACAATTGTTGTGTATGGCACTTCTAAATATTCTGCCATTAGAAAACTTGCTGCGCCCATAATTGGTGGGGTTATTTGGCCACCTGCACTTGCAGCAGCTTCGACACCACCTGCAAAATGTGCGGGATATCCCATTTTTTTCATATTCGGTATGGTTAGCGATCCTGTTGAAACTGTATTGGCTATTGAAGAGCCTGAAATTGTACCGAAAAATGCAGAAGAAACGACAGATACTTTGGCAGGGCCACCCGTGTAGCGGCCAGCTGCTATCATCGCATTATCAACAAAAAACTGCCCCAAACCCATTCGTTGGGCGACCACACCAAAAAGCACAAAGTGAAATACGACAGTTGATACAACCCAGAGGGTCACGCCAAAAATCCCTTCTGATGGAAAATACATATTGTTAACAAATTGCTGCCAATTAACACCAGGGTGCTGCAATATTTGTACAGGCATATAAGGGCCAAATAGGGCATAAATCATAAAAACTGATATTATAAGTGGTAAAACAAATCCAATTGTTCGTCTGGCAATTTCTAATGTTGCAACAATTAAAATGGTTCCAAAGAAAACATCTATGCCTGTTGGGTTACCTTGTCTAAAGGTTTGCTCTGGAATATCAAAGCCAAAGCCTGTAAAACCGCGCCAACTGAGCCATAAGAACAAAGCAGCCGCACAAGCTAGTAACATAAGAATCCAATCATAAACTGGCACATTGCCAAATTTTAGCCAAGTAGAGTTTGAATATTCTAGATTTTTGGCATTTTTAATGAGTGGAAATCCCATAAATATTAAAATAAATAACCCAGTTAGATGAATGCCCATATGTACATGATCTACTGGAGTGCCAAAACCAGCCGTCCATAAATGATAAAATGCAAATGTGATTGCAAACCAATAGAAAAATTTAGTAACAGTTGGGCCATTGTCACGGGTATTTAATGCTGAATCGTATTTTTTTTCTAGTTGATCAAGCGTGTCCTGATCTAAGGTTGTTTCTGTGGACATGTTCCCGTGGCCTTAAATGATTGTATTTTATTTTGAGTATAATAATTAAGGATGGAAAAGATTGTGTTCCCATCCTTAATTTAAAGGCAATATCTTATTTTAAAAGACCGACTTCACGATAAAAGCGCTCTGCACCAGGGTGTAGTGGAACATCAATACCTTTGACGCCATCTAAAGCTGTTTCAAGCGTAATAACTTTGCCTTTTGGGTGGCCTGTATCTAATAATCTACGGGTAGGCTTTGACCATAAAGCTTTGGTAATTTCATAAATCAATTGCTCATCTTGATTGGCATTTGTTACAAATATGCCACTTACAGCGACTGTATTCACATCATAAGTAATGCCAGGATAAGTTCCTGCTGGAATGGTTGACGGGATATAATATGGCACTGTTTTATTGGCTTGCTTCACTTCTTTATCTGTAAAGGAATAAAGGTCCATGCCTTTGGTGTTATCTAACTGAATCATTGCAGCAACTGGTGTGCCAGCTGCATAAAAATATGCATCAATTTGACCATCTGCAATCCGTTCGGCACTTTGACTGTTATTTAGTTCAGCTTCATCAATGTTATCACGGTTTACGCCATGATCAGCAATGATTAGCTCGACCGCAATTTGAGTTCCAGAACCTGCTTGGGCTATGCCAACACGTTTGCCTTTTAATGCACCAAGATTTTCTAATTTTGTGCCCTTTGGCAACACTAAATGCAAATCTTCGGGGTATAAGTTTGCAATGATTCTTAGATCAGGTTTTGCTTGGCCTTCATATTTACCAACCCCATGATATGCAAAATGCAACGTGGCAGCGCCTGAAAGCCCTGCTTCCATTTGGCCAGCTTGTACAGCATTTACATTATGCGCCGAGGCATTGGTTGATTGCGCTATTGCAACAAGGCCAGGAACGCCACATGTTCCACCCTTATCACAAGCCCGTGAGCCTGGTGGGTTGGATATTGCATTGGCAATAATACCACCAATTGGGAAGTATGTCCCGCCAGCTCCGCCAGTTCCGATGCGGAAAAATTTCATTTCTTCAGCTTGCGCTGTACTTGCTAGTAACATTCCGTAGACCGTTAAGCCTATAAGTTTTTTAAATAATTTCATATTTCCCTCTATTATGTTAGGCAATTTATTTTTTAGTGTTTAGTTGTATGGCTAATTCTTCTTGTGTGATACCTGCTTCGAGTCTGGCTTGTTTT
>JADGDI010000112.1 GCA_016744975.1 Hyphomicrobiales bacterium
TCAAATTAAGCATCTGGCTTTGGCTAAACGGATGGCCCTGCCCAAACGGTGTTTTATCCATTTGCGCCCAAATTCCAGAACGGTTAGGCACTACAAAAATCACTTTGCCATCAGGTTTTAATACCCGCCATATCTCTCGTAAATATTCGCGTGGCTTATGGCTCATTTCCAATCCATGCACCACCAAAATTCGGTCGATAGAAGAGTCTGCTAACGGAAATAATGCTTCATGGGTTAATGCCACACAGTTTTTTCCATCTTGCGGCCATCTTGCTACCCCTTGGCGTGCAGGCATAAAAGCCATCGATACCGCACATTCATTCTTAAAAGGCTCCAAATATGGCGTTGCATAACCAACACCCAGCATGCTATAGCCCGTCAAATCAGGCCATCGCTCACCAATGGTGCGATTAATCAATCTAGCAGCAACCTCACCCAAATGTTGGGTATAGAAGCTTTGCAATTCTACAATATCCATATATTCCTACCACATTATATCCTTAACATAATTACTTTTGTGAATATTACTACCCAAAATAGGAATATTTGCTAAACTGCAAAAAAACAGCCAAAGGCGACAAAATGCAAATCCTTCAAATCCCTTGCCGAGACGATAATTATGCAATCCTTGTGCATGATACAAAGCAAAATACCACCATTCTTTTTGATGCCCCAGAACATGCCCCCATAGAATATATACTCGCAAAAAATGGCTGGCAGTTAGATGCAATCTTACTTACCCATTACCATTTTGACCATATAGAAGCCGCCGCTAGCCTAAAGGCACAATATGATTGTCAAATTTATGGCTCAAAAATCCGCTCAGAAACACTAGAATTTGTCGATCATTATATTGATCAGCTAAAACAGATAAACATTGGCAATATTCAAATAGAAATTTTCCAAACCCCAGGGCATATGCCCGAACATTTATGCTTTTATATCCAGGCACTAAAAGCTGCCATTGTCGCGGATGTCATTTTTTCATTAGGCTGTGGTCGCATTTTAAACGGCAGTGCGGAGCAGTTATTCACATCCATTAAATTATTAAAGCAATTGCCAGACGATACTATGTTTTATTGCGGCCACGAATATACCCAAAATAATGCTAAATTCGCCACCCATGTTGATCCAGATAACCACCAATTACAAACCCGCATTACCGAGGTTAATCAGTTGCGAGCCAATAACTTACCAACCCTACCCACTTTGCTAAGCACAGAAAAAGCCACAAATCCATTTTTAAGATATGATGATAAAGCCATTCGCCAACATTTAAACATGAGCCAAGCAAGCAACCTAGCTATATTCGCTAAATTGCGCCAAATGAAAGATAGTTTCTAGCATAATAAACCATTATTTTTTTACAAACATATCCTTGCTTGCCAAAACCGCTCCGCCAACCACCATTAATGCGCTAATGATAACAGTTAAAGTCAATTGTCCAAACCCAGCAAGAGCCAAAAATATAGTGGCAAATATTGGCGCTAGGTAAGAAGCCGCGCCCAAGGCTCTAATATCACCTTTCTTCATGCCATAATCCCACAAATAAAAGCAAACTCCAACCGGCCCTAAACCAAGCAAAACAAGCATCAACCAAGCAAAGCTATCGCTAGGCCATATCGTCACTTCAAACAAAAAATGGCATATTAAAGCTAAAATCGCAGTGATAAAACAAAACCCAGTAACCGCCGCAGTCGGAATATCAGGCAATTTTCTCGACAATAAGGAGTAGCTGGACCAAATTAAAGCCGCCAATAAAGCAAATCCATATCCCATCAAATGCTGCATGTTAAAATCACTTAAGCCGCGCGCCAAACTTACATTCACCACACCAGCAAAGCCAATTAACGCACCAATAATATGCCACCATTTCAAACCATCATCGGCATGTTGTTTTTTAACCACCAATACCGAACCCAATACAATTAACAACGGCCAAAGCGCATTAATCATATTAGATTCAATCGGAGGCGCAAAACGAAGTGCTAAAAAATAGCATAAATGATAGCCAAATAGACCATAAACACCCAATAACCAAACATGCCATTTAAACCTAAAAAACATGCCAAAACTCTGTTTGGTTAATAGTATAAAAACAGCGCCAATAGAGCTGCTGATAAAAAATACCATGGCCAATAGCTGAAAGGCGGGAATATAGTTATTATAGGTGGTAAATAGTGCTAATAATGACCATAAAAACACGGCACCAAGGCCAATCACATTCGCTCTATTTTGCATATAAATACCCACTTTTGACATCAAATCAAAATTTAAGGCTTCAAGCAAGTTTTTGTCAATTAATTTCTATGCATAAACTCATATATCAACTAGCAAATTTAGCATCATTATCATTTAAAATTATTTTTTTATTTGAGATGTTTTTAATAAACCTCTCGCCTAATATCGTCTGTCCATTATTTTGGTTTGGCTCAAGCAACTCTTGCTGCCCAGCAGCAAAATAAAAGCCTTGCAAATAATCAACGCCAAGCTTTGCTAAAAAAGTCACATCATCTTCATGTTCAACCCATTCAGCAACAGTTTTTACCTTAAAATGCTTGGCCAAGTCATACATGGTTTTTACAAAAAATCGGTCATCGGCATTATTGCGCATATTAGAAATAAATGAGCCATCAATCTTAATAATATCGATATCAAGCTGCTTTAAATTGGTAAAACTAGTATAGCCAGTTCCAAAATCATCAATAGAAACCAGACATCCCAATGCATGTATTTTGTCAATAAATTCTGCTGTGCCTTTACCATCTGCAAGCAAACAAGTTTCCGTAATTTCAATCGTAAGGCGCTTGCCCATATCATGATTATTACCAATGCCCGCAGTCAGTATTTCAAGCCAATTAATGTTATTAACCGATGCCGCTGAAATATTGACCGATAAGTTCACCTGTTTATTTTTTGCCAATACTTTAAGGGCAATTTGCAAAATACGAGAATCAAGCAGCCACATTAAATTAACACGTTCCGCCACTTCAATGACATCTTCCAACGAAATCGGCTGCCCTTCATGGTCGTTAATACGCATTAAGCACTCATAACTCTCCAATACCCCAGTCGCTGTATGAACAATAGGCTGAAACACCGCACTAACACGGCCATCATTAAGTGCGCTTATAATTTCATTAGCAACATCAATATTTTTCTTCCGCATATTTTCACGTTTTACCGATGGCTTATAAAGCATAAAGCTATCAAAGGATTGAGCCTTGGCATAAGCCAGTGTTTCTTCTGAAAACTGCATAATATCTGCTGCAACATTTGAGCATTTTGGCACAAATATACCGCCCACAGAAATTGTGACATTCACCGCGCCAGCTTTTGTTTTAAATACTTTATTACCAACGGCATCGGTTAAGCGTTTTGCCGCTACCTGAATATCATCTTCTTCACAAGTGGTTAAAATTACCCCAAATTTATTACCTGAATAGCGCCCAATTAAATCCGTGCGCCGCAATCGTTTTGAGATCCGCTGCGCAACCATGCATAATATTTCATCAGCAACAGACAAACCAAAAGCTTCATTAATTAACGCCAAATTATCAATACCGACTAATAAAAACGACAATGGTTGCCCAGTAACTTTTGCACTAGACATGCATTGTGATAGCTTTTCACTTAAATGTATGCGGTTTACCAGCCCAGTTAACGCATCATGCGTACCAAGCAAAGCTAATTTTTGTAATTCATCATGGCGCTTATCTACAATGCGCATAATTCCAACAGCAATTTCGGGCCGCCCTTTACTATCAGCAAACCACTTACCCTTATCTTCAATCCAATAGCCTTTTTGGCTGCGTCCAGCTTCTTTTAACTTGTAATCCAGTTCATAATTAACACCTTGACCTTCATCATGCGCTCTAGAATGCCGCACAGTTTGGTTTCGATCCGTAAAATTATCAACATCCAAATAAACGTTAAATCCTTTTTCTTGGCGAATGTCTTCAATGTTAATATATTCCGACAATAAATATATATTATCAGAATATTCAATTTGCCCAGTTTTTAAATCCCAACGATATACAATGTCACCTAAAGCCGAAACAATGCTACTCATTTCCTCAACGCTAAATTCGTTCAAATTGCCGGAGTGATTATTTTTGTCAATATTAATGCTGGCAGTCCCATTTTCAGAATTACCACTTAAATTCACTATAATTTTCTTATTGCCTGCCATATCGTACATTCTGCAAAAATCAAGTCCCCATAACTAAAGTTTTACATTGAATGGTTAAATTCTTAATAACATCTAAATAAAATTTAAACTAAATCGATTTTTTTTAAAAATTGAGTGATAACATCTAAACCTTACACATTCTTAATCGCCGCGCTTCATTTAACCAAATGTTAACTGGAGCATTTTTTGCAAAGCTTTTATTAAATTAAAAGTCAGGTTAAGCATATGCGTATCTTAAAAACCAGCAATACACAATTTAGCAATCAAAACTCCAACCCCCATCATTTCCAAACACGGCCCACGCCTGAGCCAATAAGCACCACTGAAAACTCAAGCCAAGCCAAGCTACCAGCTATCAAACAACCCATTGATAAAAAAGAGCTAAGTCAGTATATATGGCGAGTAGATAACGGTTTTTTAACACAATATATCAATCAAACATATGTAGCACGTTCAGCAAACTATATAGGCAAAAAGCCTGCAAACCAGGTGAAGAATGAATATAACAACACACTAAGCTTCACAAATCCAAAAATTAAAACCACACTCAACAAATCAATTTGATTTTATACCCTGTAGCAAATTAAAACAAATTTGTTCCATTATGAAGCAACTGTATCAATTCAAAGTATGTCAAAAACCACCCACTAATCAACAATATTAAAGATTATACACTGAAATTAGATAATAGTTTAACTTAACATCCAAGCGCAACACCATCTTTGCGCGGGTCTGAACCACCCTTAAATAATAAACCACCTTCAGGACAAGACATAATCTCCACGGCTTGCGCGCCGCCCCAAGGCAGTTCAATTTCAAAAATATCATGGCCAAGCTTCTTCAATTCAAGTCTTGTTTCTTGATTAATCAACTTTTCAATACCCAGCCGCTGCCCATCCATAAAAATCCGCGGAAAGTTAATCGCTTGTTGGATGTCCATACCATAGTCTAAAATATTGCTGATAAAAAACGCGTGGCCACAAGGCTGGTAAGCCCCACCCATTACCCCAAAACTCATCAACAACTCGCCATCTCTTAACAGCATAGCAGGAATGATAGTATGCATAGGCCGTTTTCGTGGTTCAATTTGGTTTGGATGCCCCTTAACCAAAGAAAACCCCGCCCCCCGACATTGCAAGGCAATTCCAGTATTTTCGGTAATAATACCTGTGCCAAAATGTTCAAATGTTGAATTGATAAAGCTAATCACATTGCCTTTTTCATCGGCAACACTTAAATAAATCGTATCGCTAGAAGCCAGCTTTGGCAGAATATGTGCATCAACTTTTTGAGTCAGGCTAATTTTTGCAGCGATATCACTGGCAACTGCATCGCTTAACAAACCATCAACAGGCACATTGCTAAATTTTGGATCCGCCACATATTCATCGCGAAGTGCATAAGCAAACCGAGCAGCTTCCATATGCAAATGATACCGCATAGCACTGCCAGGCGCATATTGCTTCATATCAAATTTAGCCAATATATTTAGTAAAATAAGCGCTGTAACCCCATGGCCATTGGGCGGAATTTCAACAATCTCATGGCCTTTATAGTGCCCCGTAATAGGCGTCACATATTCACCTTTATAATCCGCCAAGTCTTCAAGCGTTAAAAGCCCACCTCTTTCATCAAGCGTTCCAATTATATCTTTCGCAATTTCGCCTTTATAAAACTCATCACGGCCAAATTCAATCAGCCGCGCAAAACTTTTAGCCAATGCCGGAAACTTAAAATACTCTCCCGCAAAAGGCGCTCTACCATTTTTCAAAGCATGGCTACCCCCGCCAAGTTGCTGGTTTAATTTTGGTGCAGCATCCGCCCAATCAGCCGCCACACGCGGCAGTACAACAAAACCTTGTTCAGCAATTTTTTGCGCTGGTCTTAACGCTTCACCAAGGCTAATCGTGCCAAAATCATTTAACAACTGATCCCACGCATCAATCGCCCCAGGCACAGTAACAGCAGCTGCATCAGTGGCATCAATGCTTAAGTCGCCATTTTTAGCCAATAGCTCAACATTGGCCTTACTACCAGCATAGCCAGAACCGTTAAAGCCGGTAATTTCCTTGCCAGCCGCGCGGATTAATGCAAAACAATCCCCGCCAATACCAGTAGATTGTGGCTCCACAACACATAACACAGCCGAGGCAACAATTGCCGCATCAATCGCATTACCACCATTTTGCAAACAATCTCTTGCTGCTAAGCTGGCTATAGGGTGCGAGGTTGCAACCATCGCTTTAGAACCATAAGCCACCGAGCGGCTACCTTCATGAAAATCTCTAGACATAAATTCTCCCAATTTTCTTCAGTATAAGAAAATATTTTCAAATTACATGTCATTTATTTTGATCAATCAAAATTTACGAATCACATAAATAATATACTATTTTTCGATTAGGAAGTTGTTTTCTTTTAATTTGATCGTGACAATACTCAACAACAAGCCTGCGCAACGTTTCAATGTTCATTTTAAACTCCTATAATC
>JADGDI010000113.1 GCA_016744975.1 Hyphomicrobiales bacterium
TACGTTTTTTGATGAAAACCACGCTAGAACCATTGGTATCAACACTAAATTTATGAATATTTTATTTTTTACCTTATTGAGTGCTTGCACCATTGCTGCATTACAAACTGTCGGTGCTTTATTGGTAATCGGCCTAATTGTAACACCTGGTGCAACGGCCTATTTGTTATGTGACCGCTTTGGGCAATTGATTATTGTTAGTATGATCATTGGCAGTGTAACCAGCTTTTTTGGTGCTTATATCAGCTTTTTTCTAGATGGTGCGACGGGCGGTATTATTATATTATTACAAACAATCATTTTTGTAATTGTATTTTTACTTGCACCAAAATATGGACTTGTTGCGGCCAAGCGCAAAATCAGCCAAGCCAGCGCGACGCTAATGGGCAATCCAAATCAAGATAGGGTGCAATAATATGACCGAACTTTATGATTTTTTTATTGAACCCATGCAATATGCTTTTATGCAACGGGCTTTATTAATGGCGGTTTTAGTTGGTTTGGTTAGTGCGGTATTTTCATGCTTTTTGGTACTTAAAGGCTGGTCTTTAATGGGCGACGCCATATCCCATGCTGTATTGCCTGGCATTGTTATGGCATATTTACTTGCCATTCCACTATCTATTGGTGCATTTTTTGCTGGCTTATTTACCGCATTGGCAACCGGTTTTGTTAAGGAAAATACCCGCTTAAAAGAAGATAGCATAATGGGTGTTATATTTTCAGGCATGTTTGCCTTTGGTATGGTAATTTTTGTAATGGCAAAGCCTGACATTCACCTTGATCATATTTTATTTGGTAATATTTTAGGCGTACAAGCGGCTGATCTTTATGAAACTGGCATTATATGTGCGCTGACATTGGTGGTTATCATCATCCGCCGGCATGACTTGTTATTATATTGTTTTGATCAAGCCTATGCGCGAGCCATTGGTCTGCCTGTAAAATTAATTCATTATACATTATTGGTCATGCTATCGTTGACTATTGTTGCATCGCTTAAAGCCGTGGGTGCTATTTTGGTGATTGCGATGTTGGTTGCGCCAGGTTCTATTGCCTATCTTTTAACCAACCGCTTTAGTAGCATGTTGGTTGTGGCCTCGTTTGTGGCGGTGTTCTCCAGCATAATGGGTATATTTACTGGGTTTTATTTAAATGCAGATACTGGTGCTACAATCATACTCATTCAATCTGCCATTTTTATGCTTGTCTTTATGTTTGCGCCTAAAACGGGCATATTCATGCGCAAAAATTTGGCTATTTAAGCAATTGACAATATGGAGCTTGTGGCCTACCCCATATATATACATAAATATTGGATAACATTATGGCTTGGGTAAAAACGATCAATGTTAAAGACGCTACTGGCAAATTAGCCAAGCTTTATAAGCGCATTATGCGCCCCGATGGCGATGTTGATAATATTATGAAAGTCCACAGCCTAAGGCCGCATTCACTCGAAGGCCATATGTATATTTATAAATATGTGTTGCACCATTCTGGCAACCAAATTGACAAATGGTTTTTAGAAGCAATCGGCACTTATACCTCTTATTTGAACCATTGCGATTATTGCTTTGAGCATCATTTTGCGGGCATGGCAAGACTGCTTGGTGATGAAAATAAAAGTGATAAAATCCACCTAGCAATTACGGCCGATAAAATTGCTGATACGTTTGATGCAAAGCAATCAGCCGCTTTTGCCTATGCAAAAAAGCTGACCATAGATTTACCCAATATTGCTGAGCAAGATGTGATTAATATGCGAAATGCGGGCTGGGATGATGGTGAAATTGTTGAACTAAACCAAGTTACAGCCTATTTTTCTTATGCCAATCGCACCATTGTGGGTCTGGGTGGTAACTTAAAAGGTGATATGATCGGCTTATCGCCCAATAAAAATGATAAACCCGATGACTGGTCACATGATTGAGCAATATTTAATAAAACTTAAAAAATTATTCCCTTTTTTGAAAAATCCTTTAATTTGGACAAAACGGACGATAAGGCAGTAAAATATATGGGGCGGTTTACCAATTGGCCATCTTTAACCATTTCAAATGACGGCAGAACTGCGACGGTTATTCAGGGGTTTCGTTATGATTTGGGCCGTAAAAATAGTGGCAATGTGGTTTATATTGAACCCGGCATGACGACAGATGGCCTAACGTTACCAAAAAAATTGCGTTTCATTAGGCCTTTAGCACCCAGATGGGCACATTTAAAAGCAATTTTGGTGCATGATAAATTGTGTAAAGACAGATATTATTACAAAATTGAAACTATGGTAAAGGTTGAAATTTGCCAAAGAGACATTGATTTAGAATTTTACATTGCCCTGCGCGCACTTAAAATGCCCAAATGGCGCGCAAAAAGCTATTATAATTGTGTGCGTTTTTACCAAAGCTTTATCAAACGTAATGTTTAGTTGCGGCCAAATTTCTGTCAAAGGTTATGAATACAAATTACTTAGTGATGATCGATTTTTCTGGATAAAATGCTTTATAGGCAAAAGCAAAGCTCACTAAATAGGGCACGTCTTGCCATGCGCCATCTTGCATTTTTTGTACAATAATATTACCAACATCTTTGCCTTTGGCAATTTCGCGACTGTCTAACGCGGAGTTTTGCCCTGCTGCCCATGTAATACGCAAGTCATTTTGCTCGAGCAGTTTTATAGCGGCTAAATATTTGAGTGAATAACCAACATCACCAATAACCACAACCCTTGAAAGTGCAGGAATAGCGCCTTGATAATCACCCATATATAAAAATGGCCGCTCACTTGAGTCATATTTTGCATAGGGGTTATAGCCATAGCTGCGGCCAAAACCAGCGGGCGCGGTTAGAATGTCACCATCTGGAAAACGCTGTTTAAAAAGTTTAAAGCTCTCTAGCCTTGAGGCAACTGGCTTTAATTTTGCGCCGATTAATTCTCCAACAATGGCTGTACCATTATATTGCTGCCACCAACTTTCGGTTTTTCTGTCATACATGACCAGGTCGGAATGGTGCAATTTACCCGTTGTGCCAAATTCAACCGCCTCGCCGTTTAATATACGCTCAAAAACCACGCTGCTATTACATAAGGGGCAAAAAGTCACTGCTAACGGTTTGCCTTGAAAGGTGTCATTAACAATTTCGTGGAACATTAAATATCGAAGGGGATATGCGCGGCCAAGGCCATTAATAAAAACGCTAATCACAGGTTCAGTATCGGCAATTCTTGTTTCTTCTGCCACAGGTATGAAATTGGGCTGGTCAATTGACGGAATGCCATCCTTTGGAGGCCCACCTGAAATTATGGCTCTAAAGTTTAAGCTTGCTTTGCTAAAATCAGTTTGTGACCATTCATTATTCCAGCCAGAATTTTCCGCCCATTTTAAATTCTCATCGGTCGTGAATTTATCTCCAGCAATTGCGCTGAAAATCAAACCGGTGAATATTAATATAAGCGATAAATGTTTCATAACTGCGCCTTTTATTGGATATACTCAGCTTATTTGACGATGCGTGAAATTGCAAATCACATTTTTTTCATCGCATTTTGACCATTTGGCGCATCAAAAACCTATTTGGCGTATCCTTTGTTGCGGTGCTTGTTAAACAGCCTCAAGTTAGGTCAAATTATTTTTAAGGAGTAGGTATGGATCAGCAAAATATCATAAAAGTTGAAACATTAAAGCTAGAGTTTGATGATGGAACTGCTTTTGATTTTAACGACATTAACTTTGCGCGCGGTAAAGTTACAGGTATTATTGGCGCTAATGGTAGCGGCAAAACAACATTGGTTGAAGCAATTTTAGGCTTGAAAAAGCCCAAAGAGTCGAAAATTTGGATTAATGGAATCGACCAAAAACAATTTTTCAACAGTGTTGAGCATCGCCTTGGGTTGGGCAGTCAATTACAAATATTCGCTTTTTCGGAACTGGTTAAAGTGCGTGAAATGGTGGCACTGCATAAGGCGTTATATAAAAAGCAATCGCAAAAAATATATGATGATCTAGCGATTGGCGAAATTTCAGGCAAACGGCTGGATAAACTTTCGGGTGGGCAAAAGCAACGGGTTAATCTTTATATGGCGCTGGCGCATATGCCGCAATTAATTACCCTTGATGAGCCGAGCGCCGCACTTGATAAAGCCATGGCCGAGAAGTTGATCAATCTCTTAAAATATCTGGTCGATGAGCAAAATTGTTCAATATTATTAATCACCCACCACCCCTATGAGTTGGATATCTGCGATGAGATTTTAACAATTTTGGGCGGTACAAAGGGTTATCATGTCAATCGTGCACAATTTATTGAAACGATCATTGGCAAATTTCATGGGCAAATCTTTATTCCAGAGGGGCAAGATGCAAAGGCTATCGAAACCAAAATCAGCCATCTTAAACATGTTAAAAGTCACTTAAGAAAACATGATCAAATCGATATTTATGGCGATGATGGGTTAGAAGCAGATTTCTTAACTCTGATTAAGAATTTCGACTTAAACTCTTATAGTTTTGCGCAAACCAACAGCGCAGACATCCTTAAAATCTCTACTCAAATTGCAGGTTAAGCCCATGTCATTATTTATAAATTTAGCTGCTATTGATTTGAAATCATATTTTCGTAATTCAATGGCATTGTTTTTTACTTTCCTATTTCCTGTGCTTTTACTGATCTTGCTTATGTTGGCATTTGGGGGTGAGCGCGCAGTGTCAAAAATATCCATCCAACTCTCTGGCGACAGTGCACGGGCGGGCAAATATATGCAGGATATGGGTTATATTTTGGATAATTCACCGCGCAAATTATTTACCATCCAAAAACTGACAAGCCAAACGCCGCCCTCTAAATCAGCAGTTTGGGTTGATGTGCCGAGTGATCTTTCTAAAAAAATATCCATTACCATTGGCGAAGATCTATCCTATGGCACAAGCACCAGTATTTATGCATTAATGTTGGTTAATGCGATGGGTGAAATTGGTTATGAAAAATGGGATTATCTGCTCAATATTGTAAAGGCAAATGAAAACAGCAATCAAACTGGTTTCAAATATGGCCAATATTTAATCCCCGGGCTGATTGGGATGATTTTAATTTCAACCAGCTTGTTCGGATTTTGCGTGTTCTTGGTTGAGCAACGCGCAAAGGGAGCTTTTAAGGCTTATCATTTATACCCAATGGAAAAGTGGAAATTTTTGGCCGCATTTGCTGTTACTCGATTTTTAATTTTGGTAGCCTTTAGTTTTTTGTTTTTAGTGGTTGCGGACTGGGTCTATGACCAAGGGGCAATATATTCGCTGGCTTTGGTTGGTAAATTATTGTTATTAATTAGCCTTGGTGCAATCGCCTTTCTGTCAATTGCTTTGCTGATATCAGCAAGAATTATGGCGGTCGGCATGGTAACAGGGATTGCTAATTTGGTATTTTATCCATTTACTTTTGCTTCTGATTTATACATTCCGCAAGAGGGGTTTCCAGAATTTATTAAGACCATAGCCAACTTATTCCCGCTTGGGCCATTTTCACAAGCCATGCGCGATATTACTTATCATGGGGCTAACCTTGGCGATATTGGCTATGCTTTAGGCTTGTTGAGTATTTGGGCAGTGGTGTGTTTTATCGCAACTGTCATATTGTTTAAATGGACAAAGGATTGATATTTTACTGCTATTACCTTGCGCCGTTTTGGCGCAGGGTAAAGTCTTTATAGGCATTATAAAAAGCTTTTTCCGACACCGCCTATATGGTTAAGCTTCAGTATTTCGGCTATTGTTTCGGCTATGTCACAAAATGAGCTGCGCGCGCCAATGCTGCCTGCTTTAATATTTTTTCCGTAAACTAAGATTGGGATATGCTCGCGGGTATGGTCGTTGCCGCGCCATGTTGGGTCATTACCATGGTCGGCCGTTAGGATGATGATATCATCATCATTCATGCGGGCATAAAGTTCTGGTAGGCGTTTGTCAAATTCTTCTAATGCATTTGCATAACCCACAACATCACGCGGGTGACCAAACAGCATGTCAAAATCTACAAAGTTTGTCATAACAAAATCACCGTCTTTAGCCAGTGTTTCAGCTTCTAATGTGGCGTTGAATAAATTGTCATTTAAATGCGCCCTAATGCTTTTTGTAACTCCACGCCCCGCATAAATGTCGGATATTTTACCGACTGCAATTACCTGACGCCCTGCGTTTTTTGCACGGTCTAAAATTGTATCATGGGTTGGTTTAATGGCGTAATCATGCCTATTTCCTGTGCGCTCAAAGTCACTTGCGTCATTGCCTATGAACGGCCTAGCAATCACCCTACCTATATTTAATTCTTTGGTTAAATCAAAAGCAATTTGGCAAATTTCGTAGAGGCGCTCTAAGCCAAAATGGCCTTCATGGACAGCGATTTGAAACACGCTATCGACAGATGTGTAAACAATGGGCTTGCCTGTTTTAATGCTTTCTTCGCCAAATTCTTTGATAATTGGCACACCAGATGCGTGTTTATTGCCTAATATGCCTGGGATGTTGGCACGTTTGCAGAATTCTGCAATTAGAGCATCTGGAAAACAGGGTTCAGTTTTAGGGAAGTAGCC
>JADGDI010000114.1 GCA_016744975.1 Hyphomicrobiales bacterium
GCCATAGCCATGACCATAGCACCATTGCCCGCGCTAATTACAAATCCATTAATTGAAGCTGCGCTAAAAGAAGACTTTGGCCGTTTTGGCGACATTACCAGCTTTGCGGTAATTGACGAAGAAGCACAAGCATCAGGCCAAATTATTGCCCGACAAAAAGGCGTCCTTTCGGGCATAGATATCGCCAAAGCTACCTTTAAAATGGTCGATCCTAATATCAAGTTTGAAACATTTATCCAAGATGGTGAAGCTTTAAGGCCAGACGATATTATCGCAAGAGTTTCTGGAAATGCTAGGTCAATATTACATGGCGAACGGGTTGCGCTTAACTTTTTAGGTCATATGAGCGGCATCGCAAGTAAAACCCAACAATTTGTAAAATTATGTCAAGATACACAAACCCGTATCACTTGCACCCGCAAAACAACCCCTTTGCTACGTAGTGTCGAGAAATATGCCGTGCGCTGTGGTGGCGGTTTTAACCACCGCTTTGCGCTGGATGACGCAATTATGATAAAAGACAATCACATTGTGGTTGCAGGGGGCGTTGGTAAAGCGGTTAGCCTTGCCAAAGCTCATGCAGGGCATTTGGTAAAAATCGAAGTCGAAATTGACTATTTAGAACAATTAGAAGAAGCATTAGAGGCAAAAGCAGATGTGATATTATTGGATAATATGAGCTTAAAGGATATGCAAAAAGCAGTTGAAATTACCGCAAATCGTGCAATTTTAGAGGCTTCAGGCAATGTCACCCTAAACCATGTTACTGATATTGCCAAAACAGGCGTAAACATTATTTCAAGTGGCGCCCTCACCCATAGCGTAACCTGTTTAGATATTGGCCTAGACTTTCAAGCCAAATAAAGAAAAAAATTATGAATTTAAAACAAGAAGTTAACCGCCGCCGCACTTTCGCAATCATTTCCCATCCAGATGCAGGTAAAACCACATTAACCGAGAATTTATTGCACATGAGTGGCGCCATTCATATGGCAGGGCAAGTCAAAGCCCGTGGTGAACGCCGCCGAGCCCGTTCTGATTGGATGAAGATTGAACAAGAAAGAGGTATTTCTGTCACCTCAGCAGCTATGACCTTTACCTACAAAGACAGTATGCTCAATTTACTAGATACACCAGGGCATGAAGATTTCTCTGAAGATACATACCGCACACTAACTGCAGCAGATGCCGCCATTATGGTAATTGATGTCGCCAAAGGCATCGAAGCACAAACCCGTAAATTGCTAGAGGTTTGTCGTCTGCGCGACATTCCCATTATAACCTTCATTAATAAAATTGACCGCGAGGGGCTTGACCCATTTGGCCTGATGGATGAGATTGCCGACAGCTTAGCGTTAGATGTTACACCCATGACATGGCCAATTGGTATGGGCAATCGTTTGCAAGGCATCTATAATTTCGCCAAAGATGAAATGACGCCTATTGACCGCACAGATTTTAGCTTTAGCGAAAATGTCCCAGCATCAGAAATGGAAAATTTGGTAGAGCAAGAAACGTTGGAGCAAGCCGAATTTGAGCTTGAGCTAGTACGCGATGCCTGCAAAGAGTTTAACATGCAATCATTCCGCGAGGGCCACTTAACCCCCGTTTATTTTGGTTCTGCACTCAAACAAATTGGCGTTACAGACTTGCTTGATGCACTAGAGCAATTATCCCCTTCCCCCCAACCACGCCCAACAAACAAACGAGAAGTTATCGCGAATGAGGATAAAGTCAACGCATTCGTGTTTAAAGTTCAAGCCAATATGGATGCCAACCATCGAGACCGTGTGGCGTTTATTCGTATGGTTTCAGGCAAGTTTAAGCGTGGCATGAAGCTAAAATTATCAACTGGGAAAACCATTAGCGTCCAAAACCCAATTTTGTTTTTCGCGCAAGATCGCGAATTAGTAAACGAGGCTTATGCAGGTGATATCATTGGCATACCAAATCACGGTACCATCCGAGTTGGTGACACTCTCAATGAAGGTGAAGACATTAAATTCATAGGCCTGCCTAACTTTGCCCCCGAGATTTTAGAGCGCATTAGACCAACCGACCCAATGAAAGCCAAACATCTTAAAAAAGCTCTAGAAAGCCTTTCAGAAGAAGGGGTAATACAATTATTTGCGCCACAAATTGGCGCCCATTTAACCGTTGGTGTGGTCGGTAGGCTGCAGATTGAAGTGTTAGCCCAGCGCATTCAAGACGAATATAAAATCGATGCTAAATTTGAAGCCTCCCCCTTTACCACTGCAAAATGGATAGAATCTGATGACGAGAAGACACTTGAAAAGTTTATGAGTGAAAACCGCCTAAATATGGCAAATGACCGCGACGGCTCCAACGTCTTTTTAGGCAAGAGCCCCTGGGAAATGGGCTATGTAGAAGAAAAATGGCCTGATATTAAATTCAGCGCCATTAAAGAGCGGCACTAATAATTGAATGAGGCATAATTATGGATGACGCAACAATGAATATGGAATTAATCAAAGAATATTTCACAGATTTTTGGCATAATATAGAGGTTATTTGGGCATATGGCGTATTTGGTATTAGCCTGTCGACCATTTTAATCACATTATTAATTTTAGTATTTTCATATTTGGTACGCGACTTATTTGCGCGTTTCATAATCGCAAGGCTAAAGGCTTTTGCCAAACGCACAAAAAATAAATTAGACAATGCAATCATTGATGCGCTAGATGGCCCCCTGCATTTTCTACCGCTTATTTTCGGTATTTTTGCATCGGTTAAATTTTTAGCAATGGATGGCGAAATGGGTCATTTATTTGACAATATTGTCCGCAGCTTGATTATTATCAATATTTTTTGGGCTTTAAATGTCATTTTAGTACCGATTTCACTCCTCCTAAATCAAGTGCAAAAAATATTCACTACCGAGTTGTTTGATTGGATTTTCAAGGCCTTAAGGGTTGTCATTTCAGCAATGGGGCTTGCAACTATTTTAGAATTATGGGGCATTAAAGTCGCGCCAATCATTGCAAGCTTTGGGCTTATTGGTGTTGCCGTCGCACTAGGCGCGCAAGATTTGTTTAAAAATCTAATCGCCAGTATCACCATCATGTCTGAAAAACGCCTAGCGCATGGCGATTGGATCAAAATAGATGGCATTGTCGAAGGCACAGTCGAAAATATCGGTTTTCGTTCAACTAAAATTAGACGGTTTGACAAAGCACCAGTATTTGTACCCAATAGTGACCTTGCAGATAAAGCCCTAATTAATTTTTCACAAATGAGCAATCGACGAATTTATTGGAAAATAGGCCTTAAATATTCAAGTAGCATAGAGCAATTAGCAAAAATAAGACTGGATATCGAAACGCATTTGCTCAATGATAAAAACTTTGTCAAACCACCACATTGCTCTTTATTTGTGCGTATAGATGGCTTTGAGAAAAGTAGTATAGACCTTATGATATATTGCTTCACCCATACAACAGATTGGGGGCAGTGGCTCGAAATCAAAGAAGAGTTTGCCTATAAAATCAAATCCATTGTTGCCGAAGCGGGGACAGACTTTGCCTTTCCAAGTCAATCAATCTATATTGAAGCCAATGAAAAATCTACACCAGCGGCTTTCTTAACCACCCAAAAGTCTTAGATAAAATCACAATTGTCCCACCTTTTGCGTTATCATAGCTATGTTAATGATAATTTAACCAACAAGGTTTTAGATAGGTATGTGGTGAATATTAAACTCATGTCTAGAAAGGATGAGACAATGGCTAAAATTATAGATTTTAGAATAAGAGCCCGACAAAAAAGCAAAACTGCAACCCATGTTGAAAATAATTCAAAAATGGGACAAATCATCCTATTTTCTGGCGTAAGAGTAGAGCATGATACCCCCATTATCGAACCTTCAAAAAACCTAAAGACCCACCTATTCCTTGAAATTAAATCGCAGTAAGAATTCTATTCAAACCATATGAACTGCTCTATTGTAAGCTATAAGATCATGGTAAAAAGCACAATTAGGCCGTTTATATATGTCATATTATGCAGTTTGACACTAAACGGCTGTAATTATTATACGGGTGACTTTGGGCGTCCCAATGTAAACAGGCTAAGTCACTTAACCAACCAGCACGAAAAAGTAATCAATAAAGAAACTGGTGAAAAATACTTAAACCCCATCGCCTATTCCTTAGTTGAACAAAAGTTTCGCTTGGCAAGCTACCCATTGCTTAATATTGATTTGGATATTAGGCTACCAAAAGAGGTTATCGATCAATATCTTAAAATGTCTTCAAGCTTTGAGGACATTAATATATATCTTGCAGATTTCATTAAATACGCTGGGTTAGCAAACGCAAAAAACAATAGCCGCTATCAATTAGAACCCCAATATTTAACAAAAAATATCCAAAAAGCAATTACGGATCGAGAAGCAGAGAACCACGCATTAATCCAAAAAACCGCTACTCATCTTAATAAACTCTTCCAATATTACGGGCATAAAATCACCAAAGCACATATTTTAGACCCAAGCATCAACCCTAATAAAGTAACGGCATTATATGAAGAATTTGGCCAGTTATTATCGCGCTTAAACATGCAAATATAAAATCAATCGCTTTCAACAACATCATCAATTACTTGGCAGTTGGCCATTTTTAATTGCAGTTCAACATTCGCATTATAAGATTGATCACTGGTTGCTAGCCGTACTACAACCATACCCTTTGATGATTTTATACGGTGGAACACCAAACCATCTGGCAAATTATTTGGTGCACCTTCAAGCAATAGTGCTAGCCTAAGATTTTCCATTTTGGTTTGGCGCGAATTGATCGAAAATAACGCTTCACCAAATTGCGAATAAACGGTAACAATACCAAATCCATTATTAATGGTAGCATTTAAAATCAATGCTTGTTCATTAAGTGCATAATGACATACGCCATAACGCAAATCTTGACTCTCAAATTGCAAGATGCCTTTACCAAATGATTCATTTACAACATGAAATTTATTGACTTCAAGCAACTCAGCAACCCTTAAATAGGGGCTATTGGGTGAATTGTTTGCCCAATAAATAATGAGCAGTAAATGAGTTATAATAGCGGTCGAAACAATAATTAAAATAGGTTTTATAAATTTCATTATAAACATCCAAGTTTGCTAATTTTTGGCAACTTAATTTCAGGCAATTTCGGCAATAGATTTTTATCAATGCCATATAATCTGAGCGAAACCATAAAGCCAATATTGTTTTCAGCAGCTTCAACACTCAGTGGCAACCAATTGCCACTTTTAACATCAGCAGAAATATTGACTTTATAGCGACCATCGGAAAAGCGAATTAAATTGGTCATATTAAATGAATAACGATGGGCAGGATTTTCAAATCGCTTAAAATCAGTATCATGCAATGAGATACTCCACCAATATGCACTAAACTCACCACCACTTATTTCATAGTCACATGAGCTTGCAAGCCGATCGCCATATTCATCAACAAAAGTATGAAAATATATTGCCTGATCTAGCGGCAAGGGTAAATGGCCCGTTTGAGCAAGATAAGCTCTCGCATATACATCAAGCTGCTCTATCGCTAAATTCTCAAAAGATCGCCATCCATTATTATCAATCACTTCTATGCCCCAAGCTTTTGAAATAGCGCGGTAAGCCGTAGCACCACCTATGGCAAGCCCCAAAATAATTGCGATTAATATGTAATAATTTTTCTTCACAACTAGTCACCAATCATTATTTAAAAGCCAGTTCTGCCTGCTGTTTTAAAGCACGACTTGCCAAATCTTCATTATTCAAAAATACACCAGCAGGTCTATATTTTAACATCTTGTCTTCAATTTCTACAACATATATGTCTCGATCAAATTTTTCTATTTTTTGCAAATATAGGTTAATCTTATCCAGTTCAATTGACTCATTTCCAAGTGGAAAACTCCAAAGCTTTTCACCATTATCATTAAAAGAAGTACCCATTGGTGGCCCGACAAGCAAATATTCTTGGTTTCTTTTGTTTATAATAAAATATATTTGCCCTGCAGAGTCATCGCCAGATTTAATAATGCTAGCAAATAAACCTAAGCCTGAAGCGCGACGCAGCTCAGATTCTACAATAATTTTGGTTTTTAATCGCATATTTAACTTTATAGATAAAATTTTAACTAAATGTGATTCAATTTATACCACCAAAATCAATTAAATATAAAAAAATTCTTACTATGCTAAACTTCTACTGGGTAAGGGTATAATATGTTACGGCTAATAAAAATCTGCTTTTGGATAGCAGTGGTGGTTATTTTACTGCCTGAAGATCCAAATAAAATCATTAATGGAGAATCCATCAATGCTTCTAGCGCGCTTGAAATTGCAAATACAGGCCTAAAAGATGCAAGTGGGTTTTGTCAACGCAACCCCGAGGCGTGTCTCGAGGGCAAAGAGGTTTTAGCTGGATTAAGCCAAAAAACCATCCGCACAGCACGTAATATTTACGAATATTTGCAAGAAAATTCTTCAACCGATACTATGAAC
>JADGDI010000115.1 GCA_016744975.1 Hyphomicrobiales bacterium
CCCTTGCATCGCCTTTTTTTTTTTTTTTTTTTTTTTTTTTTTTTTTTTTTTCATTGCGCATTGAGCGGAATTTATACACCATAATCATTTCATTATTAAACCCATAGCGTTTTTGTTTAAACAATATCGGGCCAGGGCTATCAAGTTTAACTGCAAGCGCAACCAACGCCATAATAGGTGAGAATAAAATCAATGCAAAAAATGCGATAATACGGTCTTCAAAACCTTTTAAAATGCCATCCCATTCAGAAAGTGGGCGGTCAAACAGATCAAGTACTGGCACCTTGCCAATATAAGAGTAGGAACGAGGTCGAAAACGTAATTTGCTTTGCAATGCAGAAATACGGATGTCGACAGGTAAAACCCATAGCTTTTTTAGCAGTTGGAGCAATCTAGTTTCTGCCGAAACTGGCAATGAAATGAGCAAAAGGTCTATATCTGCTTCACGCGCAAATTTTACTAAATCTTTTACTTCGCCAAGTTTTGGCAAGCCCGCAACTAAGTCTGGTGAGCGTTCATCATAGCGGTCATCAAATATACCCAAAATTTTCACTTCGCCGTCAGAGCTTGCATTCACGGCCTCAATTAATTCTTCGGCTGGCTTTCCGCCACCAACAACGATAGCACGCCTTTCCAACCTGCCTTGTTTCATCCATTTGTTTATTAACCTAACATAGACAGCTCGGCTGAACATAATGACTGCAAAACCAAGCATATACCAGCTTATATACCAAAATCGGGAAAACACTTCGCCCGTTTTATTGAGAAAAAAGAATGTTGCAAGCAGACCGAAAATCACAGTCCATGCCAATGCAACGCGAAACCCATGTTTAAATTTACTGCGGATGCCAGTGATTGAATAAATATCAAAAAACCCAAAGGCTGAGATGGTTGCAACCGCGATACATATTTCAACAATTAGATAAGTAGTGTTAAAATAAGAACCGATAACAGCTGAGCTTGGAATATATAAAATATTTGTTATATAGCCAGTGAAAAAAATGATTAGAAGGTCAGATAGGCGCAAGAATCCTAATAAATGTGGTCGAGAAATTTTCTTAACTTGAATTGTTTTATCCTGTGGCATCATTCACTCTTAGTTTGTTATAACTCAAATATAGGCCCGTAAATATGAAAATTTACGATCGTTACAGTTGGTAAAATTGGGTTATTTGTTGTGCCATTTTTGGCGCGTTAAAATGTTGTTTTACATAGTCATAAAGACTATCAACCTGATCGATATGCTCTGACTTTTTCTCCACTACATTTTGCATGAATTGATAAAGCATTTCGATATTTTGGTGGTCAAATAATAAATGCTGATTAGGGCCATAAATTTCAGGAATACCACCAACATTGGAGGCAATTAGTGGCATTTTAGCAGCAATTGTCTCCAAAATCATGTAAGGCAAACCTTCTGCACGTGAAGGCATGACCTGCACCTTTGCAAGCTTAAAAGCATCACGCGCTGGCATTGGTGGTAAAAACTGCACCAAATCATAGATACCAGCTTTTGCAACCATATCCTTAAATTCCTGCTCTTCAGGCCCATAACCAACGATGATCAGTTTAAGCTTTTTGTGAGTTTTAGCAGCCTGCGCTCGTGATAACTTGGCAAAGGCATTGATTAAGCAATCAACACCTTTTAATTTACGAAGTTCGCCAATATACAAAAAATCGGCTGCATTATTATTGGGTTTAATAGGGTTAAATTCAGAAGCAACCAAACCATTATAAATCACCTTTGATGGTTTAGACAGCTTGTCAATTTTCTGCTCATAAAGATTTTTTGAACTCTGACTTTCAAAAATAATACCATCCGTATATTTTTGGAAATATTTTTCGGTTTTAAGAAATACAAACCCAATTGGACTTTTGGGGTTATAGTGCAATACTCCGCCGTGCGGGGTATAGAAAAAACGCGTATTCTTTAGGGAATCACTGCCATGATTTTTACTGAGTAGGCGCGCATAGGCACCGCCTTTAGCCCCATGTCCATGAACCACGTCGATTTCATGCTCCAAAATGAATGATTTAATGTCTCGCATGTTATTTTTATCATTAAAACTTGGTAACCGACTAATAGATTGACGCAAACAACCAAGCGATAAATGCGGTGTCACTTGTTCAAAAAGCTGGTTAACATAGTCATTATTGGGCAGGTCGGCCGCAAAAAGACCAATTTGATGGCCCGATTTGGCTTGCTCTAGGCTTAAATCACGAACATGTCTAAACAAACCGCCGATTGGCGCACGTATAATGTGCAATATTTTCAAGCTCATTGGCTATCCCCTGAAGCTACTGAACCATAGATTCGAATGATGTCACCCGCAGCAAGTGGCGTTTGTAGAGCAACATTGGCTTCGAATATTCGGCCATTGTTACGGCGGGTTATTTTAACTGTTGTTTTAATTGCACCTCGCATATAACCGCCTGCTGCAACAATTGCAGACTCTGCGGTAATGCCAGGTGTGTAAGCAAATTGGCCGGCATTTTTTATTGCGCCTGTCACATATATCGGAACATAAGTAACCATTTCAACTGATACGCTCGGGTTACGTAAATATTTTTGTGCCAATAAGTTGGTTATTCTATTTGCAAGTTTAGGAGGCGTTAAACCAAGGGTTGATATACTCCCAACCAATGGCATGGATATATTACCCTTATCATCAACATTATAGGTCTTACTAAGCTCAGCTTGCCCAAATACCAGAATGGCAATTTGCTCACCTGGTAATATCGTGTGCGGTTGCGATGCTATTGTTGGGTCAGAATATTCGCGCGCCCCATGTTGCACAGATGCACAAGAACTTAATACCAATGCAAGCGTAATCATTAAGATGGATGACAATTTAAACAACAGCTTATCCTCAAGAAGTAGAATCAATTATATTTATAAATTATTTGTAAATGAGTTTGGTTAAGAAAGTTTAATCATTTTAAATTTGTTAACTTATTTCCAACTTTGTTGGCATAAAACTGAAATATAAAGAGAATCAATCCTTGCAATTAAGAATGTTGAAACGACTCAATGAAAAACAATATGGTAGAAAATAGAGACTTTACAGCTAAGCAATTTTTTGTTGGTTTATTACGTCATTGGTTTTTGTTTTTATTTATAATTACATTAAGCCTTGGCGCTACATTGCTGTATTATATGTTAAAAACACCGTCTTACACATCTACTGCGCGGATATTATTTGAAGATAGAAAGTCTGTTTTAACCAACATTTCAACGGTTAATACGGGACAGGCCAGTCAAGCTCAGGCCAATGCTCAACGTCGGTTAAGCTCTCAAATTCAATATTTAAAATCACTGGACATGGCAAAAAAAGTGGGGAAATTTGTTAAGTTTTCAACCATACGTGAGTTTAGATCGGTTAAAAATCCAAATGAAACATCATACCACGAGTATTTTCTAAAAAAGTTAACTGTAAAATCCCTATCAAATTCAAATGTTATCGAGGTTTCTTACACAGCCGAAAGAGCTGAAATGGCTGCAAAAATCCTCAAAACAATTACAGATGTTTACAAGTTGCAAAAGTCAAATGAAGGATTTTCAGCCAATAATGAAGCCTCTAATTGGTTGGCTGGTAAGGTTGCTGAATTGCAAACGAAACAACGTAATGCCGATGCTAAAGTTGTTGATTATCGGATAAAAAATGGCATATTTCAGGGGCAAAATAACCAAAAACTGCTGTCGCAACAACTAACTGCGTTAAACAATAATATTGTTACAGTCGCATCAGCAAGGGCTGAAGCTGTTGCTCGTGCCAATCTAATCAATCGGCTTTTAGAACGAAATGGAAATTTAGATTCCGCCCAAGATGTTTTAAATTCTACTGTTATTCAGCAATATAGACAGCAAGTATTGACTATTCAACGTAACATAGCGCAATTGTCAGAAACATTATTGCCTTCACACCCGCGGATGCAAAGTCTAAATGCGGAACTAACTAATGTGAATGGTCAAATTCGCGTTGAAGCCCGTAATATTATGCTATCATTGCGTAACGAGGTGGAGATTTCAACACAACGTGAACGTAGTTTAAAGGCCGAGCTAAGTGCATTAAAAAACCAAGAAGCAGGTTCGTTGTTAAATGAAGTTGGCCTGAATGCTTTGTTAAGAGATGCGGCAACCAATAGAACATTGCTTGATTCATATATGGCACGTTACCGCGAAGCTGATGTGCGCAATAAAACTGATTTGGCATCGGCGCAAGTCCATATTATATCACAAGCTACAGTGCCTCAAACTCAGTCTGGTATAAAACGGTCCATGATGTTCATCATTGTTGCAATAGCGGCGTTTATTTTTGCTCTAATTATTTCAACATTAAGAATATTAAAACAATATAGCGGTGAAAGTTCTCCCACTAAAACCGTAAAGCATAATAATAAGAATTCAAAAAATAAACTTTCATCTCCAAATGACTCGAATAGTAAAGTTGACGCCAAAAACAACCATTACAAAAAAGCATATAATACTGCTAAAACGGGCAATGCATCAAAGGATTGGAAGCAACAAGGAAAGAATATCGAATATTATTTGCCAAGCGGCAATATTTCATTTGGCGACTTATCTTTTATGGTAGCCATTCCTAATATGTTTGGATCAAGGCGTCAAAACAAGAAAATTAAAAATGATATCCTGTCACATTTAAACACAGAATATGCAGATCGCTTTATTGAACTAACTGATAACCTAATGACACAATCAGGCACTGATTTCCAGAAGCATTTTATGGTTTCTGGTATTGATGATGGCGGTGACACCAACGAAACTTTGCTAAATCTTGGGCGTATATTGGATGTAAAAGGTGCAAAAACCTTAATATTAGATTTAGATGAAAACTCAGACTTATTACCAAGATCTACTCTCGAAAACGCATCATTTGGGTTTAGTGATGTAATAAAAAAACAATGCTATTATCAGGATTGTTTAATTGATGATAAAAAATCAAACCTGCAGTTTTTACTTGCAGGAACCAATATACGGGGGCTTGATGGCATAATCTTATCAGAAGAAATGGAAGAATTCTTAGATGAGTTAGACCAAGTTTATGACGTAATATTAGTCCACGCAAAAGATATTAATGAAAAACACATTACGGACTTTATCGACGGGCAAATTGATCTAACCCTTATGGTTGCCGATTGGGAAGACCGAGCAACTGAAAGGTTGGAAAATGCCTTACTAACCTTGAAAGAGTATCAAGGCTCAGATTTTGGTTTGTTGTTAACGGGCGCGAATATGAACGAATTTGACCATGTCATTAGCCAAAAATAGTAAGGGCTTTGTTAAATGCGATTATTCAAACCAAATATATTAAAAAACATGTTGAATCTGGTTTATTACTCCGGCCTCACTCATCTTTTGAAACCATTTACCCAAGGTGTTGGGGCGGTTTTTATGTTGCACCATATTTTCCCCAATGCGATTGCAGATAAAAATAAGTTTCGCCCCAATGGTTTGCTAGAAATAACCCCAGATTTTTTGGCCACATGTATTGATTATTTTTTAAATAATGGATATGAGGTCGTTTCTCTAAATGAAGCTCAAAGACGGTTGCTATCACCGATTAAAAACACCAAACAACCCTTCGTTGTATTTACAATTGATGATGGTTATTTAGATAATTTACAGCACGCATACCCAGTTTTTAAGAAATATAATATCCCCTTCACCATTTTTGTTACAACTGATTTATGTGATCATAAATTATTTATGTGGTGGCGAGCATTAGAAGGCGTGATACAACAAAATAGCCATTTAAAATTCAAACAATATGGCATTGAAATAGATGCTATAACCAGCAATGTTGAAGAAAAATATGAGGCTTATAACCTAATTTATTGGCAATTACGTGATATGGGCGAGCTGCAAAAGCGTAGTGCCGTTGCATCATTATGCGCACAATATGGTTATGAACCGCTTGATGATACAAAAAAAGTTGCAATGAGCTGGCAGCAATTACAAGAGCTTGAGCAAGACCCATTATGTACAATAGGCGCGCATACGATTGACCATTCAGCGTTAGCAAAATTAAGTAATGATGAAGCAAAATATCAAATAGAAGAATCAAAAAAAATTATAAAACAACGCAGCAATATTGAATGTGATGTTTTTTGCTATCCATATGGTTCGCCCGCTGAAGCAAATCTGAGAGAGTTTGATTTGGCTGATAAAGCAGGCTATAATTGCAGTGTTACGACACAAAAGGGCATGCTTTATGCTGAGCATAAACACCACTTACACGCATTGCCGCGAATTTCATTAAATGGCGACTATCAACATATTCGATATGTAAAAACTTATCTTTCTGGTTTGCCATTTATTTTATGGAATAAATTTAAAAAAATCCATCAATATTAGCCTTATGCCATCACTATTGGCCGTCAGCAAGAAGGCTTGCTAATTCTTGCTGTATAGCAACTAGCCCATCAGTACCGCCATTGGCGGTTTTAGGGCCAACGAG
>JADGDI010000116.1 GCA_016744975.1 Hyphomicrobiales bacterium
ATTACAACCCGTTTAAACATAAATGTGACCTAACTTTATATATTTGCACCAAAATCAGTATCTTTATAAAATAGGGCATTTATATATTGGTTGCAATTAAGATCGTCAAAATTTCAAATTAAATTGTAAATATGACTAAAATGAAAATATTTCATAAAAAAACAGCCCGCTGAATAGCAGGCTGCTTTTTATAAGTTTAAAAATAAATTACTTATTTTCTGTAATGAACTTTACTGCATCACCTACTGTAGAAATATGCTCGGCAGCATCATCTGGAATTTCAACTGAGAATTCATCTTCAAAAGCCATTACTAGCTCAACTGTGTCTAGGCTATCAGCACCTAGATCTTCGATGAAGCTTGAATTTTCTTTAACTTTATCGGCATCAACACCAAGATGTTCGATAACAATTTTAATTACACGGTCTGCTACGTCACTCATTGTATTTCCTTCATTTTACTACAATTATGGTCTATTGCTTGTCAGCAAATATCGTCTTTTTTGTGGCTAAATTTTAAATTCATAAACATTTGTGAAAATGCTTTCGTTAATGCTTGCTCTCTGTTGCGCTAATTTTAAAAAAAAATCAAGTTAAGATTTAAAAGGAGTGCATAAAAACAGTAATTATATTGGTTTTAGCTTGTTTTTCAACTTTTCGCACAGAGTAATTGCAAAAATTATCTCACACTCTAATTTATATCATCGCCATTCCGCCGTTAACATGCAATGTTTGCCCTGTCACATATGCCGCTTCATCGGAAGCTAAATAAACTGCTGCAGCAGCAATCTCATCTGCACTGCCCAAACGGTTGGCTGGAATATTGGCTAAAATCGCATCGCTTTGTTTTTCATTAAGCGCATCGGTCATTGGGGTGGCTATAAAGCCCGGCGCAATGGCATTTACCGTAATACCTCGATTGCCAACTTCTTGAGCTAATGACTTACCTAAACCAATAATAGCTGCCTTAGATGCAACATAGTTGGCTTGACCTGGGTTCCCAGCAACACCAACCACCGAAGAAATATTAATGATACGGCCATTACGGGCTTTCATCATCGAACGCATTACCGCGCGAGACAGGCGCATTGCAGCAGTTAAATTAACATTCATTACGGCATCCCAGTCTTCATCTTTCATCCGCATGAATAAACCATCACGGGTGATACCGGCATTATTCACCAGAATGTCAATACCTCCCATTGCCTCAATTGCCGAAGGTATTAAAGCTTCTACTGATTGTTTGTCGGACAGGTTTGTTGCAATGACAGACACCCTTTCTCCAAGGTTATCGGCTAACTCTTGCAGGACATTTTCTCGGGTTCCTGAAATTACGATTTCCGCCCCCTGCGCGTGAAAAGCTCTTGCAATGGCGGCGCCAATTCCGCCAGTAGCACCAGTTATAAGTGCTTTTTTTCCCGTTAAATCAAACATGTTTATGACCTTTTAAATTAGTGTATTTTGCTGATTTAGCATCGAATTAGATATAGTTTATAAAAGCAGTGTTACAAGTTTTCAACCATAATAAATTATATCTTTAAATCCTCAAGATATTTATGTGCAGGATTATCAGGATCTTTTCGGCTGATTAGATTCTCAAATTGTTGAATATACGCCTCGTCTATGCCATGTTTTCTTGCACCAGCGACACATATGTTTTTATACCAATCCATTGGAATCAAGCCGACTTCTATATCTTTTTCGGAAATATAGTAGGTCAAAACCTCAATTATTTTGCCTTCAAAGTTCACAGAAAATACGTCATCTCGAATATAATTATACTCATATTTGTCTAGTTTCAGACTATCTTCGCGCCCTAATTCGTATAAAACACCATATACGCGGTCATTCTTATCATTCGATTTAACCAATGTAGCTTTACCTGAGTCATCTCGACCCTTTTTACCAAATGACAAATAATGATTTTCTACGAAAGCCACACCTTTTGGTTTGGCGTTTGGACATCTGTCTAATAATCTTTCAGTCAGCATATTGGAACCATATGCGAAATATAAAATATTCATAATAAATAGCCTACCCCCATTGTTTATATTCAGGATATTTGTCGAGCTAATTTAGATTAATTGCTCCAACAGTTGATTAATTTCCTGAGCATCACTACATGACTTACCTGTTATGTTTCTGTCTATTCTCCTTACCATACCAGTTAATACCTTACCTGAACCGATTTCATACACGGTTTCAACACCATTCTCTCCCATAAATAGAACCGACTCGCGCCATCTGACAGTGCCAGTGACTTGCGAGACAAGCTGTTTTCGGATGGTCTCAACATCACGGGTTGGAATTGCTGAAATATTAGCAATTATCGGCACAGTTGGTGCTTGCATATTTACATCTGCCAACGCATCTTTCATCACATTTGCTGCTGGTGCCATAAGCGAGCAATGGAATGGCGCGCTAACTGGTAACAAGATCGCACGTTTTGCACCTTTTTGCTTGGCAATTAATAATGCCCTATCCACCGCAGTTTTATGACCAGAAATAACCACTTGGCCATTGGCATTGTCGTTTGCTGCTTGGCAAATATCATTTTCTTCGGCTTCTTTTGCTACTTCGGCCGCGGTTTCAAAATCCAGCCCTAAAAGTGCCGCCATTGCACCCTGCCCGACAGGACAGGCTTTTTGCATGGCTTGACCACGAATTTTTAACAATCGGGCAGTATCTACCAAGCTAAACACACCTGCAGCGGTTAATGCTGAATATTCGCCTAACGAATGGCCTGCAATATATTTTATTTTATCAGCAATATTAACCCCATTGGCTTCAAGCACGCGCATAATTGCAATGCTAACTGCCATTAAAGCAGGTTGGGCATTTTCTGTCAGGGTTAATTCATCTTCAGGGCCTTCAAACATAAGCTTTGAGAGATTTTGCCCCAATGCATCATTCACCTCTTCAAAAACCTCTTTGGCTTGAACAAAATCGAGTGCTAATTGCTGCCCCATGGTGACTTTTTGACTGCCTTGGCCGGGAAATGTGAATGCTAATGTCATAATTACTCTGCTATTTTACTTTGATTCGATTTTATAATCGTAGCGATTGTTTTGACTTAGGCCAAATGATTCTTATTCTAAATGCATATATTTTCAAAACGAGTGTAATGACTTTAAAAATATAGCATCCAATAAATAACACCAAAAAAAGCAGGTATTATTTGATATTAAATCTATTTTAACGCTTGCATAAACTATCAGATTCGCTATAAAACGCCTGTTATGAAGCTCTAGTTGGGGGCTGAACGGAAGGTTTTAGTGATTTATTTTATAATAAATGTCTAAGATTGCTGATTTATCAGTTTTAACTTCTCGTGTCCTCGCTCTTTTGACTTCCTCTTAGGTCTTTCCAAAAATCGGCTTAAAAGGGGCTATGCGCTAGAGATATATTATTTAGGAAAGGCTAAACATGCCAAAATACGAACATATTGTTCTTGCTCGTCAAGACATCTCTACTGCACAAGTAGAAACATTACTTGAAGATTTCACCAAAGTCATTGAAGATGGCGAAGGTAATGTGCAAAAAGTTGAAAGCTGGGGCTTACGCAACATTGCATATAAAATTAAGAAAAACCGTAAAGCACATTACACTTTGATGAATATCGAATGTAAGCCTGCTACAATGGCGGAACTTGAGCGTTTAGAATCTATCAACGAAGATATTTTACGCGTTATGACCATTAAAGTTGATACTTTTGAAGAAGGCCAAAGCGCTGTTCTTACTAGTAAAAACGAAAAGAAAACACGCCGCTAGTTGGCAATAAAGGAATATTATTATGTCTAGTCAAGGTGGATCACGTCGTCCTTTCTTCCGTCGTAAAAAGTCATGCCCATTCTCTGGTGATAAAGCACCAAAGATAGATTATAAAGATGTTAAATTGCTACAACGCTTTATGTCTGAACGTGGTAAGATTGTACCAAGTCGTATCACTGCAGTATCTGCTAAAAAACAACGCGAGCTTGCTAAAGCAATTAAACGCGCACGTTTCTTAGGTCTATTGCCATATGTTATTAAATAATTAAACCGCCGCCCTTAACAAGGCGGCGACTTTTGGTTGGGATAACTTAATCTCTAACCGCAGTTACGCGGGACAGCTGAGGGTACGCCCTCATTCCGCTCAAACATGCATTTTAAAATGCAAGGAGCAAAAATATGAAAATTATTCTACTTGAACGTGTTGCCAAACTTGGTAATATTGGTGATGTTGTTAATGTAAAGCCTGGTTTTGCACGTAACTATCTATTCCCACAAGCTAAAGCTTTACGCGCTAATGATGCGAATATGGCAAAGTTTGAAGCTGATAAAGCAGAGTTGATCGCTTTAAATGCTGAACTTAAAACATCTGCAGATACAACAGCAACTGAAATGGCTAACTTTAGTGTCACGGCAATTCGTGCTGCTTCAGAATCTGGCCAGCTTTATGGCTCAGTTTCTACACGCGACATTGCAACGCTTATTTCTGATGCAGGTATTGCGGTTAAACGCACGCAGATTTCCTTATCTGCACCGATTAAAACAGTTGGTCTTTCAACCGCCACAGTTACTTTGCATCCTGAAGTAAAAATTGATGTAACTGTTAATGTTGCACGTAGTGAAGATGAAGCTGAGCGCCAAGCTGCTGGTGAAGACATCACTGTTGAAACATTTGAAGATGAATATGAATTTGAAGCATTTGATGAAGATTCTGATGATATCCTTGGTGATATTGTTGAAACTTCAAATGAAGACACTAAGTCAGACGAATAACCTGGCTGATAAAACAAATTGAAGAGGGCTTTGCTGCCCTCTTTTTTTTGGCTTTTTTATGACTTATTCATAATTGTTAATAAAAGCCAACGTCGTTCAAATAAATAAAATAAATCTCTCCGTCTTCAAAAAATTTCGGGCTAGTGTAGCCGTGAAAGCATGAAAGCCAAATATGTCTGACGTTAATCTTAACAGCCCAATACCACTCAACAGCTTGGTTGATACATATGACAAGCAAGAAAATGAGTTGGAATATCGTAATATGCCCAATAACATTGAGGCTGAGCAGGGATTATTGGGTGCAATACTCATTAACAATGATGCATATGACCGCGTTTCTAGCTTCTTAAAAGAAGATCATTTCTTTGAAAATCTGCACGGCCGAATTTTTGACACATGTGCACAGTTAATTGCAATGGGTAAGACTGCCTCACCGGTTACTTTGAAAACCCATTTTGAGAATGACCCAGTTATTTTAGAAATTGGCGGCACTAAATATTTAGCACGCCTTGCTGCTGATGCGACAAGTGTGATTAATGCCAAAGATTTTGGTCATACCATTTATGACTTAGCTGTAAGACGTGGATTAATTGGCGTTGGTGAAGAAATTGTCAATAATGCATATGAAGCTGATGTAAATTCCCAACCACAAAAACAAATTGAATTGGCTGAACAAGAATTGTATAAGCTTGCCGAAACCGACAAATATGGTGGTGGATTTCAAAATTTCTCGCAAGCATTAACCGAAGTAATAACAATGGCTGAAGCGGCCTATAAACGCGATGGCAATTTGTCGGGCATATCCACTGGTCTGAATGATTTGGATAAAATGATGGGCGGTCTGCAAAAATCTGACCTTGTTGTATTGGCTGGTCGACCTTCAATGGGGAAAACAGCACTCGCCACTAATATTGCGTTTAATGTAGCTAAGGCCTATAAGCAGGAAGTTGCGCCCGATGGTAGCTTAAAAGCAGCCAATGGTGGTGTGGTGGCATTTTTTAGTTTGGAAATGTCGGCTGAGCAATTGGCAACGCGAATAATTGCAGAGCAGTCAGAAATATCATCATCCAATATTCGACGGGGTGATATTACTGCTGAACAGTTTGATCGTTTGGTCGATACCACTAAATTACTTGAAGAAAAACCATTATTCATTGATGACACGGGCGGATTGACCATTGGACAGGTATCGGCACGCGCAAGACGATTAAAACGCCAAAATGGGCTTGATTTAATCATTTTAGACTATATCCAATTGCTTGCAGGTAGCGGAAAATCCAACACAAACCGCGTACAGGAAATTACTGAAATTACCATGGGTTTAAAATCTTTAGCCAAGGAACTTGAAGTGCCAATCATTGCCCTTTCTCAACTTAACCGTGGCATTGAACAAAGAGAAGACAAGCGGCCAATGCTTTCTGACTTGCGCGAGTCTGGTTCTATTGAGCAGGATGCAGATATTATTTTATTTGTCTATCG
>JADGDI010000117.1 GCA_016744975.1 Hyphomicrobiales bacterium
GTATGAAGGAGTAATGATCAAGCTTGGTTAAAAATTAGTAAATGTATGAATTTGTATATGGGTATACTTTATAATTGTTTGGCAATGCCGCTAACCAATGGCACAAACCTTACTGGGCAAAGCGCTTCACATTTAATCCCACTACTGGTTTTTATCACTTTAATCAGGCGTTGATCGCCACCATTTGGGCCTAATGGCAATATTAATATACCATCGGGTTTTAGCTGCTCAACCAATGGCATTGGGATGCGCTCTGCTGCGGCTGTTACAATTATACGATCAAATGGAGCTTGATGTGGCCAACCTAAAAGGCCATCGCCAGTGATTGCTGTTATATTATATAAATCAAGCGACTTGAAGCGAGACTCGGCGATTTTATGCAACGTGTGATAGCGCTCCATCGTATAAACGCGACGTACTAACTTTGACAATATTGATGTTTGATAGCCAGAGCCCGTACCAACTTCTAAAACTTTCATTCTATCTGTAAGCTCTAATTGTTGCGTCATAAAGGCTACAATATAAGGTTGAGAGATGGTTTGTCCGCACTCGATTGGCAGCGCACGATCTTCATAAGCGCGATTTGCAAAGGCTGCTGTGACGAACTGTTCACGAGGCATCGTTTCCATAGCTTTTAAAATTTTATTGGATGAAATGCCTAGATTGCGCAAATTCATAATCATTTTAATTTTTTTCAGTAATTCTTCTGAAAGTTCATCCATTAACTCTGCGCGCTGCGCATTCAAAAAAGCCATTCTAGCCTCTACTCAACAAAATACAAATATTTAGCGACATTATAGAGTAGAATATTTAACCAAGAATTAACGATATATGTTAGTTTTTAAGTATATTTGATAGCCGTTTTAGGTGCGATAATTTGTTGAATTATATATGGCTTTTAATATCTTCATTCATTTTGAAATTGGTTAAATTTTGGGTTAATGCTGTAATAGCAATATAATTTTGCTGCAAGGCTTCTAACTCACTACCTGTTTGTGGTCGTTTATCCGTTGCTTTTAAATTAACCCAATAATATTTGGAGCCTCTTAAATTCTCACGACTATCCACAATCACAAAACGGTCTTGACGCTTGCCCATATTGCAAACTTTTACACCTTGTAAATTTTGTGAATTACAGTTGGGAAAGTTTAGATTTATGATGCTGGATATATCTAATTGCATATTGTATAGTTTTTGAATAAGTTTTGGTGCTTGATCTTCTACCATTTGCCACTGTAAAGCGCTTGCATCGCCACTAATATTACCCATTAAGGACAATGCCATTGATGGAATATTTAAACTTGAGCCCATACCTGCTCCTGCCACTGTACCCGATAAATGTGTGAAATCAGCGGCATTATGGCCACGGTTAACACCTGACAGAATCAGATCTGGCTCCACTGGCATGAGGACTTCTACGGCCATAATAACGCAGTCAGCTGGGGTGCCTTTAATGGTAAAAACTTTCTCATCTAACTGTTCGACATATATTGGGTCGTGAATGGAGATGGCGCGCGAAACGCCGCTTTGTTCATACATAGGCGCAACCACCCAAACATCTTCGCAGATAGTTTGGGCAATTTTTATCATGCTTTTAAGGCCAATGGCATTGATGCCGTCATCATTTACAATGAGGATTTTATTGATTTTTTTCATTTCAGCATCCTCATTAATGTAGTAATTATGCACTTATTTTTTGGCATTGGTGATGGTTTTCCCACCCATATAAGGTTGTAGAACCTTTGGTATCTCTACATCGCCATTTTTAGTTTGATAATTTTCTAATATTGCGACAATGGTGCGACCAATTGCCAAACCCGAACCGTTTAATGTATGTAAAAACCGCGTTTTTCCTTCGGTATCTTTAAATTTTGCACCCATACGTCTGGCTTGAAAATCACCACAATTTGAAACGGATGAGATTTCACGATATTGGTTTTGACCTGGTAGCCAAACTTCAATATCGAATGTGCGTTTTGCACCAAAACCTGTATCGCCAGAGCAGAGTTTGACCACTCGATACGCCAAATCTAGACGCTTTAGCACCAGCTCGGCAGCTTCAAGCATTAGTAATTGTTCGGCTTCACTATGATCGGGATGGGTGATGCTGACCATTTCAACTTTTGAAAATTGATGTTGGCGAATCATGCCTCTGGTATCGCGCCCTGCACTGCCTGCCTCTGAGCGGAAACAATATGAGTAAGAAGTATAGCGCTTAGGTAGATCACTTTCGGCCAAGGTGGTTTCGCGCACCAAGTTGGTCAATGATACTTCTGAGGTAGAAATTAGATATTTACCATCGGTGGTTTTGAACATATCCTCTTCAAATTTTGGCAATTGACCTGTGCCAACCAAAGCATGATCATTGACCAAAAGCGGTACAACCACCTCTTCGCGATCATATTCTTGAGTATGCAAGTCTAGCATGAAATTCGCCAGTGCACGCTCTAACCGCGCCAAGTCTGATTTTAGCACTACAAAACGAGAGCCTGACATTTTTGCGGCGATTTCAAAATCCATCTGGCCAAGATCTTCACCAATATCAAAATGTTGTTTTGGTTCGAAGTCGAATTTTTTAGGCGTGCCAACTTTGTGCATTTCAATATTTTCGTCTTCATCAGCGCCATCTGGCACATCATCAAACATAATATTTGGCAATTGGAGTAGAAAGTTATTTAATTGACTGGTCAATTCACGTTCACGAACTTCTCCCTCTTTGATTGTTTTTTTTATATCTGCAACCAAATTAATAGAAAAATTGGCCATAGTTTCATTACCATTAGCTCGTGCATTACCAATGGTTTTAGAGGCCTCATTTCGTTGAGTCTGCAATTTTTGCAATTCGACCACACAGTCACGGCGGTTTTTATCTATTTCTAGCGCTTGATCGGCTATTGTGTTTAGTTTACGACGTGCCATTGCTTTATCAAACAATGTTTTATTGTCGCGAATCCATTTAATATCGTGCATAAAAGCCTCCCGATATAAGTCAGATGTAGAATCATCTGCTTTTGATTATATATTTGTGATTAATGAAAAAAGTGGGGGGGTTCAACCAATTTATTCATTTTCGTCTTCATCTTCTGCATCTTGCAGGGCGCGTTTCTTCTCGCGGGATCGTTCTATCCACCTTACTGCCCAAATAGAAAACTCATAGAGCAATAGAGTTGGCAAAGCCATGCCAAGCTGACTTGCAGGGTCTGGCGGGGTAAGAATTGCCGCTACTGCAAACACAATGACAATTGCAAATTTACGTTTGGTTTTAAGCCATTTTGATGACACGATGCCAATGCGTGCTAGCAATGTTAAAACTACAGGTAGTTGAAAAATAAAGCCGAAGCCTAATATAAGTGTCATCACCAAACCGAGATATTCTGCGGCGCGTGGCTCCAATTGAATGGATGCCTCGCCAAGGCCACCAACCTGTTCCATTGATAAGAAAAAGCCCATAGCAAGCGGCATGACTAGGAAATAAACCAAAGATGCACCAATGATAAATAGCACTGGGGTTGCGATTAAATAAGGGATAAATGCGCCGCGCTCATTTTTGTAAAGCCCAGGCGCAACAAAGGCATAAATTTGAAATGAAATATATGGAAAGCCGATGATTACGCCTCCAAAAAACGCTAGTTTCACATATACAAAAAACAGTTCTGGGAGGCCAGTTAAAATTATTTTTGCTGTCTCATCTGGGTCGGTTGCATTAACAAATGGAACTAAAAGTATATTAAAAATATCGGAAACAAAAAAGCCGCAAATACAAGCAAAAACCACCAACCCGATCAGTGACTTGACCAAACGGCTACGCAACTCATATAAGTGATCCATAATCGGTGCTTGGCTTTCATCAACCTCTGTTTGATTGGTATCTTCTTCTATCACTTGATCTGCTGGCATAATGGTTCATTTATCATTTATGAGGTTTCTTTTACTGGCTTTTTACCATCTTAGCTTTTGGTTTTGTAGTCGTTTTTGATTTTGGAGGTTCTTTTAATGGCGATTCTTCTTGAGACGTGTCCGTTTGTGGCGTGTCTGTCTCAGTATCTTTGGGTGTATTAGTAGCACTATCCATATCGCCTATGGTTTTTTCTAAATCAAAATTCTTTAACTTATCTGCCTCGGCTTTTAGCTCTTTTAACTCGCTAATGTCCGCAACTTCCTCTATTTGATTTTGGAAATCGCGCATCATTGATTTGGCTTTGCGGATATATTTACCCACAGAGCGTAACATTTTTGGAATGTCTTTTGGACCCACGACTATAACGGCAACCGCGATGATTACCATAATTTCGCTCCAACCTATATCAAACATAACTTACCCTGAGGTTGCCAACTATTTTGTAGTTTCTGAGACTGACTCGGCTTGTTTTACTTTTTGAGTTGCCGTATCATGATCAATCGTTTTGGAGTCATCATTGCTTGGCACTTCATCTTCAGCCATGCCTTTTTTAAAACTTTTAATGCCTTTTGCAAAATCGCCCATAACATCGGCAATTTTACCGCGACCAAACAATAAAAACACTAAAACAACAACGATTAAAATTTGTGTCCAACCTGGCATTTTAAAACTCCCTACAATGAAATAATGCTTTTATTTCAAATTAATATTTTTTACCTAATAATAATATAGTCCATTTGGCGGAGATTACCACCAAATTAACTGCAATATTTATAATAAAACTAGTTTATGAGCTACTGATCTCCCGAAAATATCAGTATATTTTTGTAATTAAAATGGGCTTGATAAACATCTCCAATCATTACATCTTTTTCACGCAGACTAGTACGCAAAGTTAATGGCTGATTTAAACCTTCTACTGATAATTGCAGCTCCGAAAACTCACTATAATGGTTGATTTGTAAAACTTTTACATCCATTTGATGATCAAATTTATCTGGGGCGTCATGTGTTTCGAGATGAATGTCATTTTCGGCAATTAACATATGTGCAATTTTGTGATTTGATTTTAATTTCGTATGTCGACAACAACATAGGTTTTTGATATTAAAACTACCAAAAGGCGAGACTACTATATCGTCTTTTACACTTACCTCAACAATATTATACCGTCGCAAATATTGCGCTGCAAATATGCTGCTAGGGGCTTTTAGCATGTTTTTTGGGCTATCAATTTGTTCGATCTTACTATCGTTTAACAATATGATTCGGTCGGCTAAATAGAGTGCCTCCTCGGCATCATGAGTTACAAAAATCGCGCTGATATTTTTTGTTTTTATTAACTTTTTTGTCTCGACCCTTAGCTCTTCACGGAGCTTAGAATCTAACCCAGAAAAGGGTTCATCTAGCAATAAAATATCTGGCTCTGTTGCTAGAGTTCTTGCCAGTGCAACGCGCTGTTGTTGACCGCCTGAGATCATATTTGGGTAATCATCAGCATATGCTACCAGGTCAATATATTCCAGTTGCGTCATTGCTTGCTCGCGGGTGATTTTGCCATTTCTATTGTTGCCAAACATGATATTTTTGATAATCGTTAAATGTGGAAATAGGGCATAATCTTGAAATACCATGCCGATATTACGTCTTTCGGGCGGAATAAACGTGGTTTTATCGACAATAATGTTACCATTTATTTTAATTGAGCCTGAAATTAGAGCTTCTACCCCTGCTATTAAGCGCAATAAAGTTGATTTTCCGCTACCAGAAGCGCCAAGCAGGCATATAATTTCCCCATCTTTCATTGAAAAGCTAATATCATCCAAAATTTTTTTTGTATCATAGGCATGGGTGATATTTTTTAGTTCAATATAACCGGGCTCATGTTGGCTTTTGGTATTTAGTTTTTGTAACATATTGAATTGGTTCTTATTCATCTTAGTTAATTCTGAACGATGTTTTGAATTTGTGGTAATGATTTTAGTGCCGCTATCCGTTCTGAAGATATTATATACTGGCCTTTTAGCAAGATTTCCGCTTCAAATTGTTGATCTTGGCTATTTAATACCAATGACAC
>JADGDI010000118.1 GCA_016744975.1 Hyphomicrobiales bacterium
ATAGTGAATCTCTCGCTGGTGGCGAGCTGATTTCAACAGACCTGCCCGTTTTAATATTGCTAGATGGCCCGATAAAGTTGATGGCACAATTTCCAACCGTTCTGATATGTCGCCGACGCGCAGGCTTTGAGGCTCCTGCTTAACCAACAGACGATAGATAGACATCCTAGTGTCCTGAGCGAGTGCGGCAAAGGCTTCTATTGCAGTAATTTGGTTCACATAGTTTCCTTGGTTAGGGTTGCTGCTCGTCAAAGAGCATATTTTTATGGTTTGTTTGTTAGAATATCTTCATTTTGAATTTTAGGAAAATGGCTGCTGTCTAAATATTTAAAATACTCATCCAAATACGGCACAGGCCCATCAGGACAAATAAAAACACATGTAATTTCACCAGACGATGCGCGGCGTAAATCATCCAGTCGATTACTGTCTTTCAATGTTTGAAGTTGATTGAGTAACCCAACCAAGGCGAGCCCAGAGCTTGGCCCAGCCATAATTCCCTTTCGACTAAGCGCCATGCTTAAAGCATATGAAGCTGCGGTTTCAACGGGTTCAATCTGGTCAACATATTCTCGCCAGTCAAACCCAACAACGCTTAATAGATTTTCAGTTCGAACACCTGGTACATAATTGTCGGCTGCGCGTAATGCACCAACCACCTTAATAGAAGGGTCTTTATCCTTCAGGAATTTAGCATTGCCAATCAGAGTGCCCGTAGTGCCCAATCCAGCGCAAAAAATGTCGATTCTGCCTTCTGTTTGTTCCCAAATTTGTGGACCAATCCACTTTTTATGCGCTCCAGGATTGTCGATATTGTCATATTGTCCAAGGTTTAGGACATCAGAAGCTTCACCGTCTTTTCGCGCTTTGTATACACCACTGGCTGGGTCAGATTCAGCAGGCTTCTGTGGTTCTTGATTGACGATCGGTTCGACGCCAAAAAACAGCAACATTAACATTTTATTCCAAGAAATTTCACTGGGTACATATGCCTGAGTGCGCTCCACACCAAACTGCCGAGCGGCGACCGCCATCGAGAAAATCGTATTGCCCGAGGAGTTTTCCACCAACCGCTCAACACCTTCAAGGTCGCCGCGCAAAAACATTTCCTGGACCATATTAAATGCAGGAACCGCCTTGACGTTTCCCAGTGGAGACAGGCTCATCATTTTTGCAAAAATTCTTACATTGTCGCCTGTAAAGGGGTTTAAGGATGCCGAAAGCTCCACCATTGGAAGATTCGGATGCTTTTCAGGGTTTAAGAAGTTTTTTAGGGCATCTTGGCCTTTAAATATATTTGTCATTTGTCTGTTTGCCGATTTTTTAGGAACATAATGGTCGAATTTCTAACAATTCGATAATAGCCGTAATAACAAAGCTTGACAATATTTAACGCGTATGTTGTATTAAATTGATAGTTCGGCGATTACCGTAATGATAATTAAATTTTGAACTAAAGGAAAATCATGCAAAGAAAACTATTTGCCGAATGGCTTGGGACACTATTTTTATTGGCCACAGTCGTTGGTTCTGGCATCATGGCAGAGCGGTTGGCAGGCGGCAACGTCGCGATTGCGCTTTTGGGAAACACAATTCCAACAGGTGCCATACTCGTGGTGTTAATTTTGGTTTTTGGACCCATCTCTGGCGCTCATTTCAACCCCGCCGTAACTTTAGTATTTTACATTCGAAAAGAAATCAGCGCACTGGATTCGGGATTATTTATACTGGCGCAGGTGGTTGGTGGCATTACAGGTGTACTTATAGCGCATTTGATGTTTGAAAACCCTTTGATTGACCCTTCAACTCACGCCCGCACAGGCACAGGTCAATGGATCAGTGAATTTGTGGCGACCTTTGGTCTTGTAGCGACCATATTGGGTTGCCTTAAAACTAGAGCTGAAGCCATTGCCTTTGCTGTCGGGCTTTATATCACTGCAGCTTATTGGTTCACGGCATCTACATCCTTTGCAAACCCTGCGGTTACAATTGCGCGTGGGTTTTCAAATAGCTTTGCTGGCATTGACCCTTCTCATGTCGGTGCATTTATTCTGGTGCAGTTACTTGCAGCAGTTACTGCGACCTTCACTTTTAAATGGCTTCTGGAGGAATAATTGTGACTAACCAATTTGATGTCATTATTGATCGGCGAGCAGTTCCTGCGCTCAAGACACACAAGATGGTTCTGGGCGAGGATGGCGCAGATCTTTTTGCCGCAGGTGTTGCTGATATGGATTTTTTGGCACCACCACCAGTTTTGTCAGCATTACAAAAACGCCTTGAGCATGGGGTGTTTGGGTATGAAACCATGCCCGACGAGCTCATACCTGCCTTGACCAATTGGTTGGCAAAACGTCATGGTTGGGAAGTTGATGTAAAACACATTTTACGCTCTCCTAACATACTAAATACCTTGGCAATTGCGGCGTCCATTTTCACCAATACTGACGACGGTATTATTGTTCAACCGCCAGTATTTTTCGATTTTTACAATATTTTAAAAGAGAATAATCGTAATCTTCTGCCCAACCCTCTTATCTTAAAGGATGGTCGGTATTCGATGGATTTCGCAGGTTTAGAAAAAATTGCCTCTGACCCAAAAGCCAAAATGATATATCTGTGCAACCCGCATAATCCAGTTGGTCGGGTTTGGACAAAAGACGAGCTCACAACGCTGGGCGATATTTGTGCACGGTATGATGTTCTTGTTGTATCAGATGAAATTCACGGCGATATCACCTTTACAGGCCATAAATACACACCATTTTCAAGCCTTGGTGCTGCCTATGCGGATAATGCCATTATTTGCCTTTCTCCCGCCAAAAGTTTTAATATTGCAGCATGCTGCTCGGCATTTGTAATTGTTTCAAACGATAGACGCCGCAAAACCTTTCAACAAGAAAATAGCCGCTTAACGGTTAACAAAAATAATGCTTTTGCCAGTGCGGCAATGACAGCTGCTTATGTCGAAGGTGAGTGACCTTGCCCCTGTAAACCGATCCAATTTTATGTAGAGTCTGTTTTAACAATTGGAGTAGATAATACCCTAACCTTCCAAGGTTTGCGCCATACGTTAACCGCCATCATAAGGTCAAAAGGGGTGTCTGATGAAAATATAGCGATTGCATTAGGACATGCCTCAACAAAAACAACAAAAAGCTACGGCTACGGTAAAAAAAGACAATGATATGCGCTCTATGAAAAATATCATTTCTATCTTTGAAAATAGCAAATAAGAACGAACAAAAAACATCAAGTGTAAAACAATTGCCCTAAAACTGTAAAACAGTCCAATTAAAAAATATCATAATTAGAAAAGCATAATAATAACATTAGATTAAGTGGTGCCGGTTAGGGGACTCGAACTCCTGACCTACTGATTACAAATCAGTTGCTCTACCAACTGAGCTAAACCGGCGTTGCAAGCAATAACATTACTTCAACTTGATGAGGTGGTGTATAAATTGATTAGCTTAGCATGTCAAAATTAATTTTGAGTTTTTCAACATTATCCTGAATTTGCAGATATTTTTAATACCACATCTCATAAACATATCTTAAGGTCATTGCAGAACTCATAATCAAAATCATTGGCTTAATGAATTTTGTACCACCATTTACAATAGCCAATGAGCCGAGATATCCACCCAAAATTTGCCCAATAATCATAATAGAACCAAATATCCAAATAACCTTCCCAGAAAATATGAACACCACTAGAGCAGCAAAATTGGAGGCCAAATTTAAGAACTTAGCCACAGAGGTTGCTTTAACCAAAGTTTGAGCACGCAACGCAACGCCTGCTGTCGCAAAAAATGAACCTGCGCCAGTACCTAATATACCGTCATAAAAACCAATGAAGGGCACGGCTAAGTAACGAAAGTGATTTCGGCTAATTTTGGGCGTTCTAGCTTTTTGTTTATCCAAATTGGGTGAAAAGCTAAAGTAAATAATGATAGAAATTAGAACCAAAGGAATAATAAATTGTAAGGCGTCAACGTCAATGAATAATAAAATAAATGCGCCAAGAGACGAGCCTAATAAAGATGCGAAGAACATAAACTTTATTTCAGCTAAGCTAACGATATTTTTTTTAAGTACGGTGAGCGACGAGGTTAATGTGCCAAAACTACCTTGTAATTTATTGGTAGCAATTGCGTTAATAGGTGGCAAACCAGTCATTAGCAATGCGGGTAAGGATATTAAGCCACCCCCGCCTGCCAATGCATCTACAAAGCCTGCAATTGCACCTGCTAGAAGTAAAAGTAGCGTAATATTAAGGGTAAGGTCTATTTCTGTCATAGTGGTTCATTTTGCAACTGTGGCTCAAAGCTTTTTGATTGAATATTATATTTTTGATAAAAAATTATACCCCAGATACAGCCGATTAAAACATAGAGCAACCGCCAATGGTCAATATCGATAATCCAAGCCTCAATGGCTAACGAGAAAAATGAAGCGTAAAAAACAATAAAGTATAAGCGTAAAGAAAAATTCATAAAGCAATATTTAAAGCCTGCAACTAATGTGGCCAATATAATAAATATAAAACTAAACCCGCCAATCCAACCGCCGATTAAAAAAGTTGTTAGATAGCTGTTATGCACATCCTCGCCATAGGTCCACCCAAATTCTTTAGCACCGATTCCCCAAGGCCGCTCGACCAATAAATTGAAAGCATGTAGATGGTTAGAAAACCGACCACCATCATCAACGTCATATGATTGTGATAAAGAAGCTCGCTGATCAAAAATGACGCTAATCGCTGGTATATTTACAGCGATTACCAAAGCAATAAGCATAACAAATATTGCTACAAAAATAATTAATGACAATTTCACTCGGTAACGATTGTTCGGAGCGCAATAGTATAAAGACGCAAAGACCATGAGACTAGCAAAGAAAAATCCCCCCCATGCTCCTCTAGAAAAACTTAACAATAATCCAATCATTAAAAATGAAAATAATACCAAAGGTATGATTTTTTTAAATGATGTTTTACTGATGACCTTTTCCATCAAATATAGAAGTGGCGGTATAATAAATGGCCCAAATACATTTGGATCTTTAAAACCGCCCTTGGCACGTCCATAAAGCGTGAATAAATCATAAGTTGAGCCAATATGAAAATAACCCATAATAGCCAACAAGGTGGTAATTAAGGCGCCACCAACATAGGCTATCATAATGATTTTTAGTGTTTTATGCGGATTATCATATACCAAAATAATCAGCCCAATGGCAAATAATATCATATAAGCAGTAATGATGACATGCATCTGAGAGTCGCCAACTCGCTCGGACATTATAACCCCAAGAAAGCTGCCGATAAGGTGAATAGCAGCAAAGAAAATTACCCATTTAATTTGAGCAGGAAATTTAATATCATTTACAAAAGCCACAAAAATAGTGGTTAATATTAAAAGGTCAAAAGGTGCGGGCTCAAACAACACAAATCCACTAGAAAGCATAGCAATGAATAGTAAAAAAGACGTCACAGCACTAAGTGGATTCTGCGCTTTTGAAGCATTTAATGGCAGATTTTCAGTTTGGCTATAATTTGTCATATTATACGCTTCTTTAATAAGCATTTTTGGTGTTAATTAAAGAGAATGGGGTCATGAATAATATATAAAGATCAAAGAAAATTGACCAGTTTTCGATATAATAAAGATCATGCTCAACCCTTTGTTGAATTTTTTCTTCAGTATCGGTTTCACCGCGCCAGCCATTAATTTGTGCCCACCCAGTTATACCAGGTTTAACTTTATGGCGGGCAAAATATGTGTCTACAACTTCATCATAAAGGCGGTTATCGGCCTTAGCCTGAACGGCATGCGGCCGCGGGCCAACTAGTGATAATTGACCAGTTAATACATTTAATAATTGTGGTAATTCATCTAAGCTGGTTTTGCGAATAAACCGCCCAACTTTGGTA
>JADGDI010000119.1 GCA_016744975.1 Hyphomicrobiales bacterium
TTATGAACCCATAGATCAAAATCAAACCCATCAAGACCCTAACAGCCAATATACTGAGCCATATTCACCCCACCAGCTAGATTATCCAGAAGGCTATTTATCCCTCGAACAACAAGCCCAATATGATGCACAGAGGCATAATCAAAGCGCCAGTTTTTTGCGCCCAGAATTTGTACAAGGCAATGAATATCAACAAATTCACCAGACCGAAATTCAAAACACCTCCCAACAAGAAGGCACAAATAATGATCAAGATTTAGATCAGGGCTTAATAAATAATGTTGGCTCTATTGCAACTTTTGGCAATCACGAAAAGAAGATACCCACCGCACCGTCAAAATTATCACCAATCATCCCTCGTAATACAATCGTTGGTAAAAGCATCCTCTTCATCATCATTGCCATGTGCTTTTTAGCCAGCCTATCAATTGTTGCGCTGCTTTTAGTGCAATCCAGCGTTAATAGTTGGACCAACGATATCGGCAAACAAGCCACTGTACAAATCATTCCCAGTGCCGAGCGTGATATAACAGCAGACATAGCAGCAGCACTTGAACTTATTCGCGCCACCAATGGCATTGCACAGGCAGAGCCTTTAGGCAAAAATGAAACCGCAAAATTGTTAGAGCCTTGGATAGGCAACGGCATTATTGGCAAAGATAGCAGCAATCAAGACATCTCAATCCTAGATGAATTACCAATACCCGCTCTAATCGCCATCGAATTTGAACAAGGACATCAAGTTGATCTAAGCCTACTAGATGTGGCGCTAAAAAACATCATCCCGGGCATTAGTGTGGATGACCACAAAGTCTGGCTATCGCATCTTTCATCCATCGGTAATATTCTAAAAATTGCTGCTTTTGCAGTCCTATTATTGGTGGTCGGCATCACCGTAAGCATCATTGTTTTTGCAACAGATGCAGCATTGAACAGCAATAAAAACAACATTGAAATTCTATTTTTAGTTGGCGCTGAAGAAAGTTTCATCACCCGCGAGGTGCGCCATCATTTTTTATGGATGGGGCTAAAAGCAGGCGCAATTGGCGCTGTCATTTGCATTGGCTTTTTACTAAGTTTAGGGTTAATTATCAATATTATATATGCTGCGCAATTTGAAAATTTGGCCGCAGCACGCATATTATTTGGCCAAATAACCCTGTCACCTTACCAATATATATATTTATTATTGGTGCCACTATCCACAACATTAATTGCCGCCATCACCGTACATTACGCTGCTCGTAAAATCATCAGCGCCATGCATTAGACACATCAACCCTTGCGCAGCATTAAAAAGATTGGTAAAAATAATATAACTTTTTAAAGGTGAATAATATGAGTGACTTTGTTTGGGTTGTTTACGCTGCAATGGCTTTACTAGCACTAGTGCTTGGCGTTGGCCTATGGACCATGCTAAAAGGCGGTCATAAAAACAAATCACAGCGTATGATGCGTTGGCGTTTGGCCATACAGGCATTGCTAATTATATTGGTTGCAATATTTGTATTCTATTTCAATAAAGGCGCATAAAGTTAAAATTTCATCATGGTAAAACTCAATAAAATATACACCAAAACAGGCGACAAAGGCACTACGATGCTAACCTCAGGTGTGCGTGTGGCAAAATTTGACTTGCGCATCGAGGCATATGGCACGGTTGATGAGCTAAATGCCCATGTTGGCATGGCCGCATTAATGGCTAATAAAAACTCAAAAATAGCTATTTTGCTCGAATATTTACAACATGATTTATTTGACCTTGGCGCCGATTTATCGATGCCTAAAACTGAGAATGAATTAGCAGAACCAGCCTTACGCATCATTCCATCACAAGTCACCGCGCTAGAGCAAAATATTGATCAATTTAACGACAAGCTCGCCCCGCTAAAAAGCTTTGTTTTACCAACCGGTACAAAACTTGCTGCCCAATTGCATATATGCCGCACTGTAGCGCGCCGTGCCGAGCGTATTGTTGCGCAATTGTTAGAGCATGAGGAAAAAGCCACAAATGTCGAAAGCCTTAAATATCTTAATCGGTTAAGCGATTTGTTTTTTGTATTAAGCCGTTATGATAACATCCATGATGGTAATGGCGATATCTTATGGAAGCCTGCCAAAAACAGATCTTCACTCTAGGATATAATATGCCCATCCCAATCGCTGACGAGAATCCAACCCACAAAGATCATAAGTCACACATTACTTTATGGCTCATAATAATCAATGTAACTGTATTTTTTATCTTTCAAATTGATTTAAGCAACTTGTGGCGCGACGGCTTATCCGTCATGGTAAGTGATAAGTCAATTATCGGCTTTGGTTTAATTCCCAGTGTTTTTTGGGGCGATAAAGTCTTACCCAATGATATATTTGCCATCCCCAGTGATTTCAGTCTACTCAGCTACATGTTTTTACATGGCGGCCTAATGCATTTAATCAGTAACATGTTAATATTATGGGTGTTTGGCGATAATATCGAGCAAGCTTTAGGCAAGTTTCGCTACCTTTTATTTTATATTTTAGGTGGTGTCGCCGCAGGCCTGCTGCATGCAATTATAATGAGTGCTACTGACGGGCCATTAATTGGCGCATCTGGTGCAGTTTCTGCTATTGGCGCAGCTTATCTGTTATTTCACCCTCGCTCACATATTTGGCTATTATTATTTTGGTTTATCCCGATTAAAATCCCCGCTTGGGCAGCCATTGGCGCATGGTTCGCCTATCAGATTTACGAATCCGCCTTAGGCAGTGACCAAACAGTTGCATGGTGGGCGCATATTGGTGGTTTTGTTTTTGGTATTGTTTATATCATTTGGTTTAACCGCGCCCTAATCAGCACAGATTTTAACCGCCTATTAAATCGCGGTTCAAAAAACAATCCCCGCTAACCTTAGGGCTTCCTAGAATACACAATTACCGCCAAAATAAACCTCAGATTGACGCAGTTTCAGTGATTGACAGCGCAATGCGTTAACGCTAAGTTTACCCACCCCATGGATGTTAATTCCAGAAATAAATGAATGTTAATTCGAACCGCCATTAAACAATATAAAATGGCATAAGACGACAATAAGAGTGTCGGTTAGGAAGCGCTATGAAAATTTTAGTCCCGGTAAAGCGGGTTGTTGATTATAATGTTAAAGTGCGTGTCAAAGCCGATGGCAGCGGCGTCGATATTGCAAATGTAAAAATGAGCATGAACCCGTTTGACGAGATCGCTGTTGAAGAAGCATTGCGTATTAAAGAAGCTGGTAATGCAGAAGAGATTATCGCCGTATCAATCGGTGTAAAACAATGCCAAGAAACATTACGCACCGCCTTAGCAATGGGTGCAGATCGTGCCATATTGGTGGTGAGTGATGCGTTAGTTGAACCGCTTGCAGTCGCCAAAATACTGGCAAAAATCACCGAGCAAGAAGCCATAGATTTAGTAATTCTAGGCAAACAAGCCATTGATGATGATTGCAACCAAACAGGCCAAATGCTAGCAGCTTTAACAGGCCGTAGCCAAGCAACCTTTGCATCAGAAGTTGCATTTGAGGGCGAAAAAATATTAGTAACCCGCGAGGTTGATGGCGGTTTAGAAACCATTTCAATCAGCAAACCAGCTGTCATCACTGCCGATTTACGCCTTAATGAACCACGTTATGCAAGCTTGCCAAACATCATGAAAGCCAAACGCAAACCGCTGGACGAAAAATCAGCAGCAGATTATGGCATCGATTTAACCCCGCGTCACACCATCAGCAATGTAGCAGAGCCAGAGGGGCGCGAAGCAGGTATCATTGTTGCAGATGTAGCAGAATTAGTATCAAAATTAAATCAAGTGGGAGCCTTATAATGAGCATTTTATTATATGTTGAACATGATGGGCAAACTGTCAATGAAGCCACATTAAAAGCCGCCACCGCCGCCAGTCAATTGGCCGCATTTAATGGTCAAGAAGTCCATGCATTGGTAGCAGGTAATAACTGTAACACTGTGGCCGAGCAAGCCGCAAAAATAGACGGTGTTGCAAAAGTAATTTTGGTAGATGATGCCGCTTATGCCCATCCATTGGCTGAGAATCTAACCGCATTAATTAACCCAATGATGGGCAATTATTCAGCGCTTATTGCAGCAGCAACCACCAGTGCAAAAAACTTTTTGCCTTGCGTTGCTGCCTTGCAAGATGTCATGCAAATATCAGACATTATTGAAGTGAAATCAGCCAATGCTTTTGCCCGTCCTATCTATGCAGGCAATGCAATCCAAACCTTAGAGACAAGCGATAAAGTTTTGGTCATCACAGTCAGAACCACCGCCTTTGCTACCGCAGAGCTTACTGGTAGTGCTGAAATTACCGAAGCAGCAGCTGCAGGTAATACTGGTAAAACCGAATTTGTTAAGGCCGAATTATCCAAATCCGAACGTCCTGAATTAGCAAGTGCTAAAATTGTTATCTCTGGTGGTCGCGGTATGGGCAGCGGCGAAAATTTCGCACTGATCGAAAAGGTAGCCGATAAATTAGGCGCAGCAATTGGCGCATCCCGCGCTGCGGTTGATGCAGGCTATGTGCCAAACGATTACCAAGTTGGTCAAACTGGTAAAGTGGTTGCACCCGACTTATATATCGCAGTCGGTATTTCTGGTGCCATTCAACATTTGGCAGGCATGAAAGACAGTAAAGTGATCGTGGCGATTAATAAAGATGAGGACGCACCCATCTTCCAAGTGGCTGATTTTGGCCTTGTTGCTGATCTGTTTGAAGCACTACCAGAGCTAGAAGCAGCATTGGATTAAGCGCATTTAAAATTTCCAACAATCAATGCGTTTGCCTTTTTAAAGCCAAGCGCATTTTTAATTTCAACCATAAGAAACAATAACAAGCGTTGAATAAAATAATAACAAAATTGGACAGAGTATGAAAATCAATAAAGTAGGCATCATCGGCGCAGGTCAAATGGGCAATGGCATCGCCCATGTCAGCGCATTAGCAGGCTATCAAGTCATATTGGTTGATATTGCACAATCAGCTTTAGATAAAGCCTTAGCAACCATCCAAAAAAACATGGCGCGCCAGGTCAAAAAAGACAAAATCAGCCAAGCCGATATGGATAAAGCCATCGGTAACATCAGCAGCAATACAAGTATGGCTGGGCTAAATGAGGTAGACCTACTGATCGAAGCCGCAACCGAGAGTTTTGATTTAAAGGTTAAAATCTTTGCCGATGCCCTCACCCATGTTAAGGCTGAGTGTCTACTTGCCACCAATACATCCAGCCTATCTATTACCAAACTGGCTGCAACTACCGACCGACCAGAACGGTTTATCGGCCTGCATTTCATGAACCCAGTTCCGATGATGAAATTGGTCGAGTTAATTTCTGGCATTGCCACCAGCGATGACATGTTTAAGCTCAGTAAAAGCTTTGCAGAATCATTAGGTAAAATCGTTGCCACCGCAGAGGATTTCCCAGGTTTTATTGCCAATCGCATATTAATGCCAATGCTAAATGAAGCATTTTACACGCTATATGAAGGGGTTGGTGGCGTAGAGGCGATTGATACCTCAATGAAACTTGGCATGGGTCACCCTATGGGGCCACTACAATTGGCCGATTTTATTGGCCTTGATACCTGCCTTGCCATCATGCAAGTATTGCATAACGGTTTTGGAGACAGCAAATACCGCCCCTGTCCTCTGTTGGTTAAATATGTCGAAGCAGGCTGGCTTGGTGTTAAATCTGGCAAAGGCTTCTACGACTATTCAGGCGAAAACCCCGTCCCCACCCGATAAGCAAACCTATTTTCCAACGGCAATAAATCTTGACTAAAAATCAGTCATACTTTAAGTAAT
>JADGDI010000011.1:0-17165 GCA_016744975.1 Hyphomicrobiales bacterium
GCCTAATATACCGCCGACATCTGCCTCTCTGATGTCAGTTAGTACATTTTCCTCGTAACATCTTGCGGTCTCTAATGCTTGGATGGATAAAAACCTTTGGCCTAAAACTGCCATATCAACTTCTGACGGGTTAAGATGTTTGTCTTGCAGTTTTACCAAATCTGGCCATAGGCGTTTTTTACCATCTTTTGGATAATCAAACAGACCTTTGCCATTTTTGCGGCCAAAGCGCTCAGCTTTTACCACTAAATCATCTAGCAAGCGATCGCGCGGGCCTTCGATGAAATCGCCACCAGCAGCTGCGCGGTTGGCAACCGAGATTTTATGGGCGACATCGAGGCCAATTTCATCGGCCAATACAAGAGGTCCAACGGGCATGCCCGCGGCCTTGCCTGCATTTTCGATCATAATTGGTGGCACACCTTCTTCCATCATATGCAACGCTTCGGTGATATAGGTTATTACCACTCTTGATGTATAGAAACCACGCGAGTCGTTGACTACAATCGGTGTTTTTTTGATTTTTGCGACATAATCAAGCGCTCTAGCAATGGCTTCATCGCCTGTTTTGTCGCCTTTGATAATTTCCACCAACATCATTTTATCTACTGGCGAGAAGAAATGAATGCCGATAAAATTTTCTGGCTTAGAACTGGCATTTGCCAAACCGCTAATTGGCAATGTAGAAGTGTTTGAGCCAAATATTGTGCCTTCAGGCATGGCTGCTTCACACTGTTTGACTACGGTAGCTTTGATTTTTGGATCTTCAAACACCGCTTCAATCACTAGGTCGACATCTTTTAAAGCGTCATAATTGTTGGTTGGCTTGATGTGGGCTAAAATCTCATCCTTCTTTGTGCCAGACATACGGCCTTTAGAAACATTTTTTGATAATATTTTAGCGCTATAATCTTTGCCTTTTTCAGCCGCTTCGATATTCTGGTCGAGCAGCACCACATCAATGCCAGCTTTGGCTGAGACAAAGGCAATGCCCGCGCCCATAAGACCTGCGCCAATGACCGCGATTTTATTTATCTCAGATGGTGCAACATCTTTTGGACGCCTTAAGCCTTTGTTTAGCTCTTGCATAGAGATAAAAATAGAGCGCAGCATATGCTTGGCTTCAACCGTGCGCAATAAATTGGTGAAATAACGTGCTTCAATGCGCAGGCCAGTGTCAATATCAACCAAAAGCCCTTCATAAACGCATTTTAGGATATTGCGTGCGCCTGGGTAATTGTCATAAGTTGACTTGCGATATAGTGCATTAGCAGGTGGGAATACCATCATGCCGCCTTTAGAATAAACTGCGCCACCTGGAATGCGAAAGCCTTTTTGATCCCAAGGTGCCATTTGCACTTTTCGCTCAAAAATACGTTTTTTAGCCGTCGCGACTAATGCATCAGCTGGTACAATTTCAGAAATAATGCCAAGCTTTAATGCTGATTTAGCATTAATTAATTTACCCGTTAACATCATGCCCAAAGCTTCTTGTGCGCCAATAAGCCTTGGCAGTCTTTGTGTGCCCCCGCCCCCTGGTAATATGCCAATGCGCACTTCAGGTAGGCCATATTTAGCCGTTTCATTATCCGCTGCAATGCGGTAATGACATGCTAACGCTATTTCAAATCCACCGCCTAATGTTGTGCCTGTCATGGCACAAACTACGGGTTTGCCGCAGGTTTCTAATTCACGTAATTTATAGGAGAACATGCTGGCGAGACGCATTTGCTCTTCAACATTGGGCCCATCATGCAATATGTCATTGATCATATTAATGTCTGCACCCGCGCAGAAGCTATCTTTAGCGCTGGTTATGATAGCGCCTAGCACTTTTGCGTTGTTTTTAATTTCTTCGATAATGCCAATCAGGTCTTCAAAGCCTGCTTCGCTCATCACATTCATGCTTTTATCAGCGCGATCCCAAGTGATGATGGCAATGCCATCGGCATCTATTTCAAATGTAAAATCATTGAGTTTCATGTTTTCATCCCTTCTTAAACGCGTTCAATAATGGTTGCTGTGCCCATGCCTGCACCAATGCAAAGTGTAATCAGCGCGGTGTTTAAATCACGCCGCTCTAACTCATCAAGCACTGTGCCAACCAACATTGCGCCAGTTGCGCCAAGTGGGTGACCCATGGCGATTGCGCCGCCATTTACATTGACAATATCATGGTTGATGCCTAGCTGGTTTACCGCATGGAGCACCACTGAAGCAAAGGCCTCATTAATTTCCCAAAGGTCAATATCAGCGGCCGTCATGCCCGCCTTTTTTAACGCTTTTTCGGCAACGATTGAAGGCCCTGTCAGCATAATACACGGCTCGGTGCCAATATTGGCAAAGCATTTAATCCGCGCACGGGGCTTCATATTGATGATGTTACCCGCAGATTTAGTGCCCATTAAGATGCCAGCTGCACCATCGACAATGCCTGAACTATTGCCAGCATGATGCATATGCTCAATGGATTCAATTTCTGGATATTTGTGGGTTGCTACAGCGTTAAACCCGCCCATTTCGCCTGGCTGAATAAAAGATGGTTTTAAACCGCTGAGTGATTCAACACTGGTGTCGGGGCGCATATGTTCGTCATGATCGAGGATTGTCAGGCCGTTGACATCAATAATTGGTGCAATAGAATTTTTAAAGTAACCAGCATCCCAAGCGATTTTAGCACGCTTTTGACTCTCAACCGCTAAGCTGTCGCAATCATTGCGGTCAAAACCATATTTGGTAGCGATCAGGTCGGCACTAATGCCCTGTGGTACAAAATATGAGGGTAGGGCAATCGATGGGTCTAACGGCCAAGCGCCGCCTGACGAGAAAATACCCAAACGGCTCATGCCTTCGACACCGCCGCCAATGGTCAGCTCATGCATGCCAGCCATCACTTCGGCTGCGGCAAAATTGGTGGCATCTAAACCTGAGGCACAAAAGCGGTTGATCTGAATGCCTGCAACGCTTTCATCATAAGCAGCAGCCAGTACCGCTGCGCGGGTGATATCACCGCCAGCTTCGCCAACAGGATCAACGCAACCAAATACGACATCGTCTATTTCGGCCGTATCTAGGGTGTTGCGATCGCGTAATGATCGTAGCACCGTTGCGCCTAGTTCAAGTGCGGTTACTTCATGTAAGCTTCCGTCTTTTTTGCCGCGACCACGTGGGGTGCGGACATGATCATAAATGAAACAATCGGTCATATTTTTTCCTCTTACTTAAATCTTGCTAATTGCGAAATTGAACGGTTTAATATTCAATCAATAAATCTATACCCAATCAAATGGCATGGCTTTTATCGCATCCGCGCCTGAAGTAATTTTTACTTGATAGCCTTTGGCGTCACATAAATGTTTGGTGGCGTAAAATTTTGCCATGTGGATTTTGGATTGGTAAAATTGATTATTTGGGTCATCGACCAGCTTTTGTTGTGCCACCACTGCCATTTTACCCCAGATATGCCCGAAAGTGACAATGCCCATTAAATGCATAAAGTCATGCGCGGCGGCAACGGCAGCATCGGGGTCTTTTTGGCCATGTTGCATTAAATATTCAAGTGCCCCTTGCAGTGCTTCGGCGGCTTTATGCAAGGCTGTTACCACATTTTTAATGGCTTCGTTATCTTGATTTTTTTGGATAAACTCGCCAATATCTTGTAAATATGCCATCACGGTTTGGCCATGTTTGGCAGGTAATTTACGTGAAATTAAATCAAGCGCCTGAATGTCATTGGTGCCTTCATAAATCATTGCAATTCGCGCATCTCTTACAAATTGCTCCATGCCATGTTCTTGAATGTAACCATGGCCGCCAAAAATCTGTTGGGCGATAACCGTATTATCAAAGCCCTTATCAGTTAGCACACCTTTAACAATTGGGGTGAGTAAGTTAACCCGATCTTTAGCCGCTTCAACTTCTGCTTTATCCTGACTTAAATGGCTAATGTCAGTTAGCATTGCAATTTCACCAACCAGCGCCCTAGCTGCTTCGTTAAAGGCTCTAATTGACATGAGCGATGCTTTAATATTAGCATGATGGATGATCCGATCAGCAGCATCGCCTTCATCTTTTTTACCAGAGGCGCAATTGCCTTGGCGGCGATCTAGAGCATAATCACGCGCATTTTGGAATGCAACTTCTGAAAGAGCAAGGCCTTGAACGCCCACGCCTAAGCGCGCCTCATTCATCATGATGAACATGTTTTTAAGGCCCCTACCTTTTTCGCCAATCAAGTAACCTTCTGATCCATCAAAATTCATAACGCAGGTGGAATTATTGTGTAAGCCCATTTTTTCTTCAATCGAGCCAACGCTAACATGGTTAGCATCGGTCAAATTACCATCATCATCTACCAATATTTTAGGCACTAAAAATAAAGAAAGACCTTTGACGCCATCTGGCATATTGTCGGTTTTTGCCAATACCAAATGGATGATATTTTCGGCCAAGTCATGATCACCTGACGAGATGAAAATTTTAGTACCAGTAATGTTATATGAACCATCGGCATTCTCGCTGGCTTTAGTGCGAATAAGCCCTAAGTCCGTACCGCAATGTGGTTCGGTTAGGTTCATTGTTCCTGTCCAATCACAGGATACCATTTTTGGCAACCATTTAGCCTTTAAATGATCTGAAGCACAAGTATGAATGGCCGCATAAGCGCCTAAAGTTAAGCCAAAATACATTGCAAAACCCATATTGGCGCTGTTATAATATTCACTTATCATCGTGCCCAATGTAGTTGGTAGGCCTTGCCCGCCATATTTAGGGTCACAAATCAGCCCAGACCAACCACCTGCTTTAAATTGCTCAAAAGCATCAATAAAGCCATCGGGAGTTGTAACTTTACCGTCCTTAAATTGGCACCCCTGCTTATCGCCAGTAATGTTTAACGGTGCGATAACCTGCCCCGTTAATTTAGCAGATTCATCAACAATTGCGCTAACCGTTTCGCGGTCAATATCAATAAAAATATCGCCATGTTTTTCATCGTCAATTTTGAGTAAATCAAATAACACAAATAATGTATCTTCAACGGGCGCTCTATAGGTTGGCATATTTTCTCCATTCATTATTTTATACGCATATTAACTTGTTTTGGGTGCGTAGATTATTTCAGCAAAATCTTTTTCTTGTTTTTCGCCGCCGATGATTTTATCAACCTCGTCACATAACATGGTTAAATCACCAATGGCTTTTTCTATCTGTTGCTTTTGGGTTTTAAGTTTTTCGATTTGGGCGCGAAACTTTATACTTGAAACAGCGAGTTGGGTTTTTTGGCCGTCTCTCACATCATAAAGGTCGAGCATTTCTTTAATCTCGTCGAGTGAAAAACCAACATTTTTACCTTGTATCACTAATGCCAAGCGCACTTTGTCACGTTTTGAATATAGTCTTTTGGCACCAATTCTGCGCGGTGAAATAAGCTGTTTGGTTTCATAAAATCGCAAAGCCCGCGAGGTCAAACCAAATTTGGCGCTAAGCTCTGAAATGGTGAAATTTTCTTCAAGCTCAATAATATCATTCGTCATGTTTTAATTCCTATATTTCAAAAATCATATATCTACCTTACGTGAACGTCAAGATAAAACTGACGTGAACGTAAGGCACTTAATGCGGGAATAAAATAAATTACACCCACTTTTTAAACGAAAGAGAAAATCACTATAATAACAATCTGTTATAGATATGTAATAATGTATAGATAATAAAAATTTGGATCTTAAAATCCTAAATTTATTGAAAATATAGATGTTTAATATTTATTAAGCCTAATAACTTATGACTAATATGAAGGCTAACTACTAAAGTTTTATGTGTGGGGTATATATGTTCAAATCATTGGCAACAAAAATAAATCGGTTTTCAATAAAAACTCAGGTTATTTCAATCACCTTACTAAGTCTAATAGGCATAATATCCATTGCTGGGGGTGCATATTTTGCCTCGACACTGGTTGCAACAGCCACTGATAATTCTATTTTTGCAACAAAAAAAGCCAGTTTATTTAGCGAATTGGGTAAATATGCATTAGAAATGCGCCAAAGCGAAAAGGGATATATAGCCCAGCCAAATAACAAAAGTGTCGATGATTATGCCCAAGCGGTTAATGCTTCTCACAAATCATCCGCTAACTTGAAAGAAATCATTACGGATGACGCTAATATTCAAAAACTAAATGATATTGTTGCTGGTTTTAGACAACATACCGCGCAATTTGATAAAATTGTTGAGATTAGAAATTATCTCGGGCTAGATGTCGCTTCAGGTTTATTGGGTGGATTGAATAAATCGGTCGAAACGATTGATATTACGATAGCGCAAATGAAGAAAAAAATGTTTGATCCTTCGGTATTGAACGGCATTACGGTTCAGCTATTTGCGCTGAGACTCCACCAAAAAGACTTTATGTTAAATGGTGACGCTGTATTTCTTAAAGATTATTCAAATGGTCTTAAGCTTTTAGACCAATCAGTAAAAGCTTCCTTTTTAAATGGCAAGCAAAAGAAAACCATTGGACAAGCAATTGCAAACTATAAGATTAATTTTGAAAAATGGAGCAAGGCACGGGAAACCTATAACAGAGAAATAGCGGCTTTAGGGGATATTTACGGAAGTTTTGCACCGAATATTGATCATATGATGAGGCTATACACACTCAAAAGTAGTGAGGCAAATGCTAGCAGAACGGATACTCAGAATCAGTCCAATTTAATATCGGGTATTGTATCAGGTGTGATTGGCCTTGTGATTACGCTAATTAGCTTAATTATTGCAAATAATATTGCCCAGAGAATTAAACAGTTGAATGTTAGAATGAAAAGCCTTGCTGAAGGTGATACGGAAGTAGAAATACCAAATACAGAATTTAAAAATGAATTGGGTGATATGGCAAAATCCTTATTGATATTCAAGCAAAATGCACTTGCTAGAGCCAAAGCTGAAGATGAGAAAAATAGTTTAAACCAAGCTCAGCTTGAACGTGCAAAAGGCATTAACCAATTAATTGAAGGTTTTCAACAGACATCAACCGAAAGTATTAAACAAGTTCATGGCGCATCTAACCAATTGGAAGATGTATCAAAGAACTTAAATGATTCGGCCAGTGAAATGCAAAATCAGAGCCAAATTGTCACCTCAAATGTTCAAGATACCTCAGAGAATGTTACTTCGGCAGCATCTGCAACTGAGGAAATGGTTGCGTCTATTACAGAGATTTCAACCCAAGCCTCTCATTCAACAGAAATTGCGAACCAAGCCCGAATTAAAACGGGTGAAACTGTCAATGTAATTGCTGATCTAGCAGCCAGTGCAAAACATATAGAACAGGTGGTAAAGTTAATTGAAGAAATTGCTGAACAAACCAACTTATTGGCACTTAATGCAACCATTGAGGCTGCACGAGCAGGTGATGCTGGTAAAGGTTTTGCGGTGGTTGCAAGTGAGGTTAAAAATCTTGCTAATCAGACAGCAAAGGCGACAGAGGAGATTGCTGAGCGGGTTGCTGGTATACAGTCAGATAGTAAAAAGGCCAATGGTTCTATTATTGATGTTGAAGAAATTATTAGTAAATTATCAGATGCATCGATGGGGGTTGCGACGGCAGTAGAGGAGCAGAGCGCTGTGATTAATGAAATTGCGGCTAATGTTACCAATGCGTCAGTATTATCGAGTAAAAGCGCAAATTCTATGGATGAAGTTGGGGTCTCTATAAACCAAACGAAAACCGTATCTAACGATGTTTACTCTTTAGCAAATGAGCTAAATGGACAGGTTTTGAATTTAGAGCAATATATTTCAAAATTCCTTAAAGGCGTAAAAGCTGTTTGATAAACACTAGATTCTAGAAGTGAAATTTACCGACCCTCTTGGCAAGTGATGTCAAGAGGGTTTTGTACTTATAGAAAATATTAATAAAACACAATTTGTTAACGATATATTTACCATAATTTGAAATTTTTAGAAAGACTAATGGGTTGTGATAATTAAATCGAATCCATGAATGTTAGTATTTTGAAGTGGTAAACGATTATGACATCAGCAACGCCCTGGAGTATCAAGGGTATTGATCGGGAAACTCGCAAAAAGGTTAAGCAGCATGCAAATGATGCTGGTGTAACCATGGGCGAATGGCTTTCAACGGCGGTCGATATCGCCATAGACGAGACGGAAGCCTCTGAAGATGCTGAACAAAGTATAAAACTGGATAATGAGTCATTTAAAATGACTGAAAATCTGGAAGCAAGCCAAATTCAAGATTGCCCAGAAGATAGTTTCTATCTAGCTGGTGAGGAATTGCAAAATTTTAACGACTTTAATGCCAAGCAGACTGCTGAAACTATGAAATATTCAAGAAATAACACCTCTAATAATACAAGAACAAGGCATGATAAGCGGACAAATTACGACTATTCAAATCGGTCTGAACGCCATGTATCTAGTGGGTTTAATGTTATTGAAAATGCGCTAACTGATATTGTTGACCATATAGAATTGGCTGATAAAAAGAATGTTTCAGCATTGCGAAATATGCAGGCGCAGATTGTACATTTGCATAAATCTAGCAAAACACATGCGAACCCAAATCTAAATAATATTCGCAATGAATTTAACCAGATGGGTGAGCGATTATCCAGCATTGCCGACCGCATTGACAAACTGAATGAAAACATAAACAGCTCAACGCACGAAACACAAGAAAAGTTGCAAGCAGAACAAAGGCACCGCGAACAACAAACAGAACAAAGACACCGCGAACAGTTTGACCAGTCAGACATGTTAAGCCGATTTGATGAGCTGTTTGTTAAGCTGGATAACCTGAACCATAACCAAAATAATTATGGTGAACAATTTAAATATTTAGAAGAAGACTTTCAAACGCAATTGGATTCTATTTCAAATTCATTGCAGGAACAAGATAGCTCAGAATATCCAAATTATGACGATGACATTAACAATATGGATGATCGCTTGTCTGATTTGGCAGAACGCCTAGACTATAGTGTGAAAAGTCAAAAAGTTGACCCACAAATTCTGGAACTTGAACAGCAGATTGGTAATCTGTCAGGCCAGTTAACAGGGCTGATGAGTGCCAATGAAAAAACGGTAAACCAGTTCAAACAATATGACCAGCAAAAAGCAGCACCTTCGCCAGAAATAGCCTCTTTGAAAGCGAATATTGCTGAAATAAATGACCGGCTAGAAAATACTGAAAAACGCTTGGAAGGCATTGACCGACTTGAACAGAATATGGATAAATTGGTCGGCTCTGTAGCAGAAATTCGTGATTCTAGCAGTGACATAGCGGCACAAGCTGCTAGTGCAGCAGTTGCTAGTTTTGCTAAAACGCAGGCTGAAAATGTTGCTGAAGTGGATAATGAACAATTAACCGCTCTGCTTAATGATAAATTGTCTAATTTGTCTAAAGAAAATGATCGGATAGAACAGGACCATAAGTCAGGTTTTAAAACCGTACAGTCAACTTTAGAGATTATCATGGATCGTCTTACAAAAGTTGAGACTGATAAACCAGCGGCGCCCCGCAATGGCCCACCGCCTGATCAGCAAGAATCGTTTGACTCGGCAGATCAAACAATGGCCGAGCAGGATTTTATCCAACCTGGGGCAGAGACAATCGCGGAGCAGCCCCAGGAGAACACCGCCAGTCCAGAAATGCAAACCATCAGCCCAGATATGATGGTGCCAGAGGATACAGCAACCAAGGCCATCATAACACCGAGCAACAATACCCGTCATATGACGAGCCAAACGACGCCAGCTACCAACGCTCAAGAAACGCTCAGCAGGAGCCTTACCGCACCAGGCGAAATGGGTATGCCGAAAGTTCCCCAGCAGAAAATGCAGGATATGGCACTGCAGGGAATTTCGCAAGAACGACCGCAGGATCAAGAGCTGGCTCAGGATATGCTGAACCAGGGCGTTACCGAACCAGTAATGCCAATAGCCAAAACCACGCAAACCGAACAAATGCGACCCGTCGAGACAATAGACCCGATCAGCAATATGGATATGACGGCGCAAAGCGTCCCGATTGGTTCTGAACAGGATGAACCAAGACCAATTGCGCAAACCAGCAGTTCGACTGATTTTATTGCTGCTGCACGCCGTGCTGCGCAACAAACTTTTGATGATGGTGCTGGCACTTCTAAGAATGATAAAACTTTAAAGGATAACAAATCTCTTTTCTCGCGTATTAAACAAGCGGCGACTAAAAATAAGCCTTCTATTGCAAACTCAACTGTTGAAAATATTGCAGCCATGCCAGTTATGAGTCCTACGGAAGATAAGTCTGAAATTGCAAATATTTCAAAAAAACAAGGGCTTTCTTTGGCAAACCTAACAGGGGTTTCTAAGAAAAAGGATAAGTCACTTAGTGATGAAGTATCTTCTAGCAGCACTGGGCAGGTTAAGCCTACCATGGCGACTAATGTTGATGATTTTCCAGAGAATATGTTTGAAGAGAATTTCTTTGGTCATGTAGATGTTGCATCGCAAGTGGCCGATGAAGAAACGGGCGGCAACCAATTAAACTTAGATGGCTCAAAGCGGCGGTCTATTTTATCAACGTTAAAAAGCCAAGGCGCGGCGCCGATCATTGCTGCGGTTATTATAGTGGCCGTTGTTATCACTTTAGTTACCATATATGCCAGCTCTGGAAACCAAGAAACCAGCCAGCAGGCAAATTTGGAGCAAAACCCTTCCGATAGTTTGTCGACGCAAAGTTTAAACAAAACTGAGCAGGTAACGCCAGCAAACCAAACACCAACAGGTGACACATTTAGCCCTTCAGAATTTGAACAATTTCCTGAAAATGACGGTCAAATATATCAACCGACAGAGCAACAATATCAGGCATTACAAAATTCACAACAATTGGTTACCAACTCGATACCAAGCCCAACATCTGTGACAACAGAACCTGTTGGCAGGAAATCTTATAATACAAGTTTGCTTGGCAATAGCAGTAAATTTACAAGCCGCTCACCAAGTTTAAGTAAGATGGCCGATCAGCAAAACGGCATGTCTTCATTGAGCAAATCTAACACGGCAAAAGCAAATACTAAAAACCTGCCTAAAATTGCTTATGGAATGTCAAATATTACCGGTAAATTGCCAGTTGAAATTGGGCCGCAACTATTGCGTGATAATGCGTTGATGGGCCAAGCTGCAGAACAGTTTGAAATTGCAAACCGTTATGCTTTAGGGTTTGGCGTTGAGGTTGATTTGGCAAAATCTTACAAGTGGTTTGTTAAAGCGGCCGATAATAATCTTGCTGTTGCTCAATTTAGTGCTGGGATGATGTTAGAGCATGGCAAGGGTGTTGAGCGCAACTTGCAATATGCACGTATATATTACCAGCGAGCTGCTAAGCAGGGTAACTTAATGTCCATTTACCGCTTAGCAATGATGAATGCTGCGCCAATTGAAAAAAATGCTGAACCAGATTTTAAAACTGCTTTAAAATGGTTTAATTTATCTGCAAATGCTGGCTTGGTTGACGCACAGTATAATTTAGCAATTTTATATGAAAAGGGCCACGGTACCGATGTTGATTTGGTTGCCACTTATAAATGGTATTCTCTTGCTGCTCAAAAAGGTGATAAACAAGCCAAAGACCGTGCAAAATCTATCAAGTTGGAAATGTCTGCAGCGCAAATTTCTAAAGCCAAGCAACAGGTTAAGGAATGGCAAGTTAATCAGCTGCCCAAATATGCCAATACTGCGCCAAATTTGGCTTATCTGAAACATGAAGGAAATGGAAAGGCCGCAAAAGTTAGTAAAAATATTCATATTAAGGCGGGTGTATTGGACAATGATATTAAAGCGGATAAAAAAACCATTAAAGACACTCAGAAAATGTTGAAAACTCTAGGTTGGAAAGTTGGTGCTATAGATGGTGTAATGGGCGGTAAAACCCGCAAGGCTATTAGAGAGTTCCAAACTCGGCATAAACTAAAAGTTACCGGTGAAGTTAATGACCAATTGTTAGCAAGCCTTGAAGATGCGACGCTTTAACGGGCGGCGATATTGAATTGAGGTTTGATTTCATCGCCAGATTTTTTGTATTTTTTGTGCAAGAATACAATTCTTATTGAAAAACATATTGCACAGTCTATTGCATGATATATAAGTCTAAACAGAAAATAGGCGATATATAGTTCAGCTCTAATTATCGCTTTGTTGGAGAGGTGGCCGAGTGGTCGAAGGCGCACGCTTGGAAAGCGTGTAGGCGGTTCTCCCGTCTCGTGGGTTCGAATCCCATCCTCTCCTCCATTTCCCCGTCCCATAAAGTCCAACACAGTCCTTAAAACCTTGCTATACAGCCATTCATAGGCTAACGTATGTGCTCGTAGCTTTCAGCCATATCTTGTAACATCCTAAAAAATTGGGGGCATATGCCGTTGTAACGGGCAGGGCAGATAGCGATATATCATTTTCGTTAAAAGATACACTGAAATCCTCAAAGAAAAGTTATTACGCTTCATTGAATAAAAATGAATCAATTACATATTGTCGAGAAACAGGGTTTCGAACACTGAATTTATCGTTACCATTCAAGGTATTAGATAGTATTTTAGATGGCAGAAGGAGTGGCGCACCGGGAAGGATTCGAACCCTCGACCCCCTGATTCGTAGTCAGGTACTCTATCCAGCTGAGCTACCGGTGCGTATAAGTGGGTTCTAAGCCCTTGTTGCTTAAAAGGCAAATAGTTTTTTTTGGGAAATTAATTTTATCCCAAATTTTATCTACTTCACCCCGTCAAATCTATGTTTTTTCTGAGTTTTCTGCTTTTGGTAGGCTTATTAAAAATATTGCGCCTTGCATTTGGGCGGTATCGACCATATTCATATAGGCAAATGATTTGTTAACATCGTTATTATTAGAATTTACGACATCTAATAGTTTTATGTTACCACCATGGGCAACCGCCAATTCTTGAGATATTGCCAAGCCAAGACCAGTGCCACCTGGGCGTAAAGATCCTTGAAATGCGGAAAATAGCGATTGTTTGGCGCGCTTTGCAACCCCTGGGCCATTATCGGCAATTAGCAAATATTGCATCGCCTCATCTTCCATATAGTCTATGAAAATGCTGGACATTTTATTTTCAATATTATTTTCGTCCTTAGCAAATGATGTTGAGCTTTTTAGAATTTCTGCAGCATTGCGGCAAATGTTTAATATAATTCGAAATAGCTGATGGCTATCGCCATAAGCAATCGTATCGGCATTAATATTAACAGACCAAATAATATTCTGTCCGCCCAATGCCTTGGCATTGCCGAGGCTTTCAATTACATCATCTACTAGTGGCAATAGCGAAAAAAATGATTTTTGAGGTGGTTTTTCTTTAGCTTGCCCATATTTTAAAGTTCGGACACAAAAATTGATTGCTCGGTCAAGTGCAATTTCTAATTTTGGCGCAAGTCTAACCACCGTTGGATCTTCAATATTTTGCAACCGATCGCTTATCATTTGTGTAGAGGAGAGCATATTTCGTAAGTCATGACTGATTTTACTCACGGCCAACCCAAGCGCGGCAAGGCGGTTTTTTTCTTTTAACGTAGATTGTAGCTCAAGCTGCATTTGTAGCAATTGATGTTCAGCAATGCCAATCTCATCATTGCGTTTAGATGGTATAATCATATTGCTTGCACGATCTGGGTCATGGCCAAAATCTACGATGGATTGAGTGATGTGCTTTATCGGCTTAACCAAAAGCCAGTTTAGCGCCAAATAGATCATTGCGGCAACAATGAGCGATAAAATAATGGAAAGGGTGAGGATATTTAACCCAAATACCAGCATGGCATCGCGCATCATCTTTTCTTCGATGATAATCTCAATAAAATCGCCAGCGTCAAATTTTGTATGGCCTTTCACTTTAATAAGCCGATCACCATTTGCAAATAAACTGTCAAACACTGCGATAATTTGTTGCATTGCGGTTTCGTTGCGTAAATCATATTCCGCTTCGACCATTTTGTTTAAATTGGCCGACTGCAAGATTAATTGCCGCATATTACCACGTTTTAAGGCGACAATTTTAGCGCCAACATTGATCAATAATTCTTGCTCTAGTTTTTCATCTACCATATTTTCAGGCGTGGCTTCAAGAACCAAAGTAGCAATTTGGGCCTTGGCTAAACGGTCATTCAACCAATTATTACGAAAATTAACCAAGGATGGCACATATATTAAAAATTCGCCCAATAATACAAAGAAAATGGTCAAAATAAGCAGTCGACCAGAAAGGCCGCCCATTCCCCAGAATTTAACTCTATTTGGTTTATCAGACATGGTGGTGATTTTAATCTATTTAATGATAAAAGCTATCCAAATTTACGCAATATGCTTATTACAAACCGTAATGTTTTGTTTTTAGCAAAATCTTTATAATGGTCTTGAGCGGCACGTTTGACAATTTCGCCCAAGGTTGGGTAAGCAACGGTCAATGTTGCCAATTTTGATATTTTTATTTTTTGACTGATCATTAAAGTCAGGATGCCAATCAATTCTCCTGCATTTTCGCCCAAAATAGTTGCACCAACCACATGGCCTTGTTTGGTTACATAAAACTCTGCCTTGCCGATTGTTTTATTGGTTGCAATGGCGCGGTCATTGCCATCATAATTGGCAGAGAGGGTACTTATTTGGCCATATTTTTGTTTGGCTTGTTTGGCATTTAAACCCACATGAGCGAGTTCTGGGTCGGTATAGATAACCCAAGGCAAAGCGTCATAACTCACTTTGGTTGGCAATCTAAACAGGATAGATCTGATGACCAAACCTGCATGATAATTAGCAACATGGGTAAATTGTGGGTTGAAGGTTGCATTTTTTATTTGTGCAACGTCACCAATTGCGTAAATGTTTTTAACATCGCTGCGCAAAGAATTGTCAACTAAAATACCCTTATGATCAAATTTAATGTCTGTTTGCTCTAATCCAAGCCCTGTAATATTGGCTTTGCGACCCGTGGCAATGAGTAAATGACTGGCAGACAGGGTTTTTTTACTGCCATCGCTCTGTTTTATTTGAATGTTTATGGTTGTATTAGCATTTTCTTGTTCGATATTTATAACTTGTGTTTCACCAAATAGGTCAATGCCTTCTTTGTTCAACTGATTGGTAATAATTTCAGAGAATTGGTCGGGTTGATTGCCTAAAATCCTAAACATATCAATCACCGAGACCTCACAGCCCAAACGTTTATGGGCTTGTGCCATTTCAAGCCCAATAGGCCCTGCGCCAATGATAACCAAATGTTTTGGCGCCTCATCCAGCTTGAAAATACTTTCATTGGTCAGGAATGATACCTTTTCAAGGCCTTCAATTGGTGGGATAAAAGCCGAAGAGCCAGTAGAGATAATGAATCTGCGGGCTTTAACGCTATAATCACCAGCATCAACTTGATTGTTGCTTATAAATGTAGCGCCGGCTTCGATAACTTTTACCCCAAGGCCTTCAAAACGTTCGACGCTGTCATGCGGTTCAATATGCGCAATCACATCAGCAACATGGCGCTGCGCGGCTTTATAGTTTACTTTGGCTGCTGTATAATTATCAATATATTGCTCTGCTTGGCTGTGATTATAGATATTTTTAGCGACAGAAAGCAGTGATTTGGATGGAACACAGCCATAATTTAGGCAATCACCACCCATTTTATGCTTTTCTATCAGTACCACATCAACGCCCATTTGTGCAGCAGCTGAAGCGACGCTTAAGCCGCCAGAGCCAGCGCCAATGATACAAAGGTCAGGGGTTAAAATTTTCTTTGTCATATTTTACCTTATTAATTAATTTGATTATATCATTTGATGTTTAGTGGTTTTTTGAATTTTTTTATAATAATCGGGATCAATGCTACAATACCCATTACGCTTAGTCCAATTAGCAATTCTTGGCTAAAAATTGAGCCAATATTAATGCTAAACTCGCAGGCATCAACACCGTTTTTACCGATACATTGTTGAAACCGTATTTGTTCATTGCTTAATACTGAGCCAATTCCCGCCCCTACAAATGAAAATGCCAAAGTCCCAGGAATAATGCCAATGAAAGTGGTCCAACAAAATGTCCAAAATCTTGCACCTAATAATGCGGGCGCAAGGTTAACCACTAAGAATGGAAAAATTGGCACCAACCTTAAAAATAATAGATAACTTGCAGCGCCATCGTTAAATTCGGCAGCGATTTTCTCCATCCATTTCCCAGTTTTCTTACGCAATGTATCGCCGATACTGGTCTTTGCGATTAAAAATAAAATCACGGCACCAATGGTTGCTGCAACCACATTGATTATGCCGCCAAATAGTCCTCCAAATAACAAACCGCCTAAAAGGCTTAAAATTGTACCACCAGGTAATGATAAAGCTACTGCAGCAATATAAACCAGCATAAATGTTAAAATGGCAATCACAATATTATCGGTGACATAATTCTCAAGCGTCATTTGGTGCTCAGCAATAGTTTGAAAGCTGATATATTGGTGTAAGCCAGTAATCCATACCATCGCTAAAATTCCGATAAAAATACCCAACGGCATAAATGTTTTAAATTTTTGTTGCATAGATTTCATTCTATTTAGGTCAAGTTGTTGTTAATATAATGCAAGGGCTTCTGATTATCTCTCACTATTTGAAACTTTTTTGTGATATTTCCGTGAGCGAGGGCAAATAAGCCAGTGTTTTTTAAAACTAAGTTCACGATAGTGGGCATTTGAAATCATACATATGCTCAAATAATTTATAGATTCATGTTTAAACTGGTGCTTTATTCATTGACTTTAGCAAAACATCCATTATAAAACATCCAACTATTTATTAATTTCATCTATCGCAATTATTTGTGTTTAGATTTCCAAATTTTGGAGCAATATAATGAAACGTACTTATCAACCGAGTGTTTTGGTTCGTAAACGTCGCCATGGTTTCCGCGCACGTCAAGCAACTAATGGTGGCCTTAAAGTGCTATCACGTCGCCGTTCTAAAGGCCGTAAGCGTTTATCTGCTTAGGCAATGTCAATCGCGTTTAGCAATGAGAATTGATTGCGAAAATGTATATATTGAAAAAAAGATCAGACTTTTTAAAAGCCGCGAAGGGACATAAATATGTTTATCGCGGTTTTGTCTTG
>JADGDI010000011.1:17175-40575 GCA_016744975.1 Hyphomicrobiales bacterium
CATTAAAACATAAGATCGATATAAACCCAACAATTCGCATTGGTTTCACGGCTTCAAAAAAAGTGGGTAATGCGGTTTGTCGCAACCGTGCAAAACGTCGTTTGCGGGCTTTGGCAAGGCTGGTTGCTTTAAATTTTACCTATGATGGGTTTGATTATGTATTCATTGCCCGTAAGAACATTCTTAAGATGCAGCATGAGCAGCTAATCAGCGATGTTCAAACCGCGATGAATAAAATTCATACGGCACCAAAGGTCAGCCGAAAACCAAATAAAAATGGCAAATTATCTTGAGTTTTATAAATTGCAACTTATATAGGTATGAATCTTCAATTTACGGCACTTTAGAGTTTAATTAAAAGTTATTTATGTCTATAAGATGTTCTAACATTATTTTAGATGGTAAATAGAGCACCATCCCCCTAATCTGTAGGAAATCCGAATGGAAAATAAGAATTTATTTCTAGTGGTTATATTAAGCATTGTATTTCTGTTTGGGTGGGAATATTTTGTTGTTGGGCCACAGCGTGAAGTTGAATTGGCCAAACAAGCTGAAATTACCAGCCAGCAGTCTACGACAAGCACATTAAATAGCAGCAGCAATGTAGATACCAGCATTCCTCAAGCTACAGATAATAACTTACCGACAGCGAATAATGCGAACAGCCCACAAATTACAAATGAATCTGCAACAAGCACTTTGAGCATTGAGCAAGGTTTTTCTAAAAACCTGCGCATTGCAGTTAAGTCAAAACGTATGAGCGGCTCTATTTCCCTAATTGGTGGCCGAATTGATGACATTTCCTTGGAAGATTACACGGTCGAGCTGGATAAAACTAGCGACAAAGTTACGATTTTCAGGCCGTCTGGTACTGGTAACCCCTATTATGCAGATTTTGGTTGGGTCGCTAAAGGCGATGTTAAAGTGCCAGACGCCAAAAGTTTATGGCAAGTAAGTGCAGGTAAATATTTAAGTGAAACCACCCCCGTTACCATCACTTGGGATAATGGCCAAGGTCAGCTATTTAGCCGAACTTTCAAAATTGATGAAAACTTTTTAATCACCATCACTCAAAGCGTTAAAAATACCAGCAGCGCTAGTATTGCTTTATTACCCTATGGTTTAATTGCCCGTCATGGCACACCAGAGACGACTGGAATTTATATTCTGCACGAAGGCCCTGTTGGTGTTATGGGCGAAGCTGGCCTGCAAGAGCTTGCTTATGATGATATGTTAAGCGCAAGGGATTTGGTTAAAGACGAGACTAAATTTGATGCAAATAAAGGCTGGTTGGGCTTTACCGATAAATATTTCGCTTCAGCCCTTATCCCTGATCAAAACGAGCAATATAGCGCACGTTTCTTTGCCTCAGGTGTTGGCAATACAAATTATCAAACCGATTATTTATTAACCGCGCGCAATATTGCAGCTGGCGGTGAAACATCGATTAGCAACCATCTTTTTGTTGGTGCAAAAGAGGACAATGTTATCACAGCTTATCGTGATATAAACGGGTTTGAAAAATTTGATTTATTGATTGACTGGGGTATTTTTTACTTCATTACCAAGCCACTATTTTGGTTGTTGAACCTATTAAATGCCTATATCGGCAATTTTGGGTTTGCCATTTTAGGCGTAACCATAATTGTAAAAGCCTTATTCTACCCACTTGCAAGCAAGTCCTATGCTTCAATGGGTAAGATGAAAAAGCTACAACCAAAGATAGCTGAGCTTAAAGAGCGTTATAAGGATGACAGAACCCGCCAACAACAAGCACAAATGGAATTGTTTAAAACTGAAAAAGTCAACCCGATGGCTGGTTGCTGGCCAATGCTGTTGCAAATTCCTGTGTTTTTTGCACTTTATAAAGTGTTGTATATTGCCATTGAAATGCGCCAAGCACCATTTTTTGGTTGGATTCAAGATTTATCTGCGCCTGACCCAACATCGGTATTTAACTTATTTGGTCTAATTCCGATTAGCTTGCCAGATATCTTAATGGTTGGTATATGGCCAATTTTAATGGGCATCACACAATTTGTACAAATGCGCTTAAACCCTGCTCCGACGGATAAAATACAAGCAATGGTATTTGGCTGGATGCCAGTATTCTTCACCTTCTTACTTGCCTCATTCCCCGCAGGGATGGTGATTTATTGGACATGGTCTAACTTTTTAGGGGTTATTCAACAGGCTTATATCATGAAAAAAAATGGTGTTGAAATTTCATTGGTTGATAATATTAAAAGTGTGTTTGTTAAAAGCCCAGCTGATAAAGACGCTAGTTAATAACAAATTAGAATAAGTTAAGGTACAGCATGTCACTTGAGAATTTCAAATTGCAGCCATTTGACAGCTATGAAGATGGCGAGTTAGAAACAGCTCGGGTTAGCTTTAAGGCTGATTGTGAATTTGTTAAAGGTGTGGTCGATATGGAAGGCCTGCCAAACACCAGTGTGACTGAAATTGCATTGGCTGGCCGCTCTAATGTTGGCAAGTCTAGCCTTATCAACGCTTTGACGGATCGTAAGATATTAGCCCGCACATCCAATACCCCTGGGCGTACTCGAGAGCTTAACTTTTTTAACCTGAACCAACATTTGCAAATGGTTGATATGCCAGGTTATGGTTATGCAAAGGCAAGTAAAACCGAAGTTGCAACTTGGAATGCACTTATTCGGGAATATTTGCGTGGCCGCGTTCAATTAAAACGGGTTTTCATGTTGATCGACAGTCGACATGGGGTTAAATCAAACGATATAGAAATTATGAAAATGCTGGATGCCTCAGCGGTTTCTTATCAGATTGTTTTAACCAAGTTGGACAAAGTTCACAAAGATGAGCAGCAGAAATTATTTGATAAAACCCATGATATATTGCTAAAACGCCCAGCTTGTCACCCATTTATTTTGGCAACCTCAAGCGCTAAGGGGTGGGGTTTGGCCGAATTACGTGCTGAAATGTTGCGTCTCGTTTAAATGGATTATACTATAAAAGCGCATCAAGCTAATTTTAACGCTTTGGCGGTATAAGTGAATTTTCAGACTTAAAAAATTGGCGATTAATGAATGAGTGATAACAAGAATAAATATTTTGAAATGGCGCATATTTTATCTGAAGCCTTGCCTTACATGCAGCGGTATGATGATAAAACCGTGGTCATTAAATATGGTGGTCATGCGATGGGCGACCCGCGCCTAGCCAAACAATTCGCCCATGATATTGTATTGTTAAAGCAAAGTGGTATGAACCCAATTGTTGTGCATGGCGGCGGGCCGCAGATTGCCGAAATGCTTGAAAAATTAGACATTAAAAGCGAATTCCAGAACGGGCTGCGTGTTACAACCGAGGAGACAATTGAGATTGTTGAAATGGTATTGGCTGGCAAAATAAACAAAAACATTGTGCAAGGCATTAATGATGCAGGCGGTTGTGCAATTGGTATTTGCGGTAAAGACGGCAATTTAATTGTAGCTGAGAAATTGGAAAAAACGACGCTTGATCAAGATAGTAATATTGAAAAGGTTCTGGATCTGGGTTTTGTTGGCAATGTTAAAAAAGTCAATATAGGCATTTTGGAGACTTTCAAACAAAGCGACATTATTCCCGTGATTGCACCGATTGGCACTTCTGATGATGGGCAAACGTATAATATTAATGCCGATACAGCGGCAGGTGCAATTGCCTCGGCCTTGAAAGCCAAACGACTTTTAATGCTGACCGATATTGTAGGTGTGTTGGATGAAGATAAAAACTTAATGCGTGAGTTAACCACCGAAAAAGCCGAGACACTGATTGATAACGGCACGATTGCAGGTGGGATGATTCCAAAAGTGGAGACTTGCCTAAAGGTAGTTGCAGCAGGTGCTGAAGCTGCGGTTATTTTGGATGGCCGCGAAGAACATGCGGTGTTGTTAGAATTATTTACCGACCATGGTGCAGGTACGTTGATTAAATAAAGCAAAATGAATGAGGCCATAATGCGCGAAAAATTCAAGCATATTAAAAACTGGGTATTTGATTTAGACAATACGCTTTACCCGCCGCGTTACAAGTTATTTGATCAGATTGATGTCAATATGACGGGTTTCATTATGGAATATCTAAAGCTGCCTCAAGACCAAGCTTATGCCAAGCAAAAATATTTTTATAAAACCTATGGCACGACATTAAACGGCCTGATGAGCGAGCATAATATTGACCCTGATGAATTTTTAGCCCATGTGCATCATATTGATGTGAGCGGTATTCCTGCTGATGCAGAACTACGCGAACAACTAATCCGCATTACTGAGGATCGGGATTTTAACAGGCGCATTATATATACAAATGGCACGCGCAAACATGCCATCAATGTTATGGACGCGTTGGAAATAACCGATCTGTTTGATATTATCATTGGCATCAGAGAAACCGACTTTACGCCCAAACCCCAAAAGCAAGCTTTTGATAGTTTTTTTGATTTGGTGGATATCAATCCAAAAACCAGTGTGATGTTTGAGGACTTACCGGTTAACCTTATTGAGCCAAAATTGCGCGGTATGGTTACTGTTTTAGTAGAACCCTCTGAGGTGCAACATCCCGATAGTAAATGGGCTTTTGAAGGCGATCACTCACATATTGAACATAAAACCAAGGATTTAGCTGAGTTTTTAGAAAAAGTGATTTAGCCGATGGAAACAGCCGATGCATTTAGCAACCTTCAAGATGATTATAATATCGCGAGACCAAACTACCCTAATGCGGCGCTTGATTATTTAAAAAACTGTTTAGGTGATGCGCAGGGTTTGAACCTATTGGATGTTGGTTGTGGTACTGGTATTTTTACCCGCCAGCTTGCCACTATGTTTATGGATTCTAAAATTCAAGGCTGTGATATTAATGCGGATATGATTTCGAGGGCCAGAGAGATTTTAAGTCCTAAAACTGATTTTAAAGTTAGCATTGCTGAGCAGCTCCCCTTTCCTGATCTGGAGTTTCACCTGATCACTGTCGCTCAAGCAGTACAGTGGTTTGATCGGCCATTATTCTATGTTGAAGCCATGCGCCTTTTAAAACCTGGCGGTATTTTAGCGTTGATAGAAAACAACCGTGTATGGCAGAATTGCGATTTCTTGAGTGACTATGAAACGTTACTTGAAAAATATTCAATAGACTACTCCCGCCATTATCGTAATCATGATTACGCAGGCGAAATGACTAATTATGGGTTTGATAAAGTCAGCATTTTTGAACATATTTGGACCCGTGAAATGCACCCAGATGCTTTTATTCAAATGAGTAAATCTTCTACCAAAATGCAGTCAGCGATTAAAGCGCATGGTCAAATAGTGGTGCAAGAATTAGTGCAGCTGATCGCCAAATATAGCAGCTCCAATGGCACATTATCCATTGACTATGTCACTAAATTGGTAACAGGCGTGGTTGATTGAGCAATGGCTTTAGGTTTCTAGATGTTTTTAGCGTGGGGTCGCCAATAATTACGGAAAATTGATGACGCCTTCGGATGAAACCATCATGTCAGATAGGCTAGGATTGGCATGTGTCATACGGTGGTTGAGCAGCTTTTGGGTCATTTTTAGCATGATTTTTGCATAATGTTGGTCTTGTGCGAGATTCTTCATTTCATTGGGATCGTTGGATAAATCATATAAAAGTGGTGCTATGCCGCCATTAAAATGAATTAGTTTATATCTATCTTCCCGCAATATAGCGACATTGGCATCACGTAACTCTAAGCCAAATGAGCTTTGATATGCTGTTGGTTTGGCAGGCTCGCCCAATTCTAACTCAAAATAGACATGTTGTCGCCAATGAGTGGGGGTGTTTCCGTTTAAAAATGGTTTTAATGATTTACCGTTCATAGAACGCGGCGGCGTTAGCCCCACCCAGTCTAATATGGTTGGTGTGATGTCGATTGATTCTGTAAATGCATTAACATTATCGCCATGCATCTTGGTTGCATTTGGATCACGGATAATCAGCGGGATATGGAATGCGGCATCAAAAATTGTTTGTTTGCCCCACATATAATGATCGCCTAACATTTCACCATGATCCGCTTGAATGACGATTAATGTGTTATCATATTGCCCGCTTTGCTTTAAAAATTCAACCAGACGACCGACATGATGGTCAACCTCAGTTGCCAAACCCATATAAACTGAACGGGCGGTTTTAACATGTTCTGGATTGTCTTTATCAAATCCGTCAGGATCACAATATAGAAAATAGCCTGTTTTATTTTGGTTGATATAGCTTTCTATAAACGGATGAACCTTTGCTTCTGTTGCCAAATCCTTTTGGCGTAGGGGGGTAGGAATACCACATTCGCGATACATTTTATTATAGGGTTCAGGCGCTACCAACGGCGGGTGCGGGCGAATATAAGTAACATGAGCAAACCAATTTTCATCGCATCTAACAGACAATGCTTCGATTGTTTTATCGGTCAAAAACGCCGTATCACTATGTTTTGCTTCGTAAAAAGCTGGGTCATCCAATTGCGGTTTTTGGCCAGCTGCTGATTTTGGAATATAGAAATCTTGATAATCTGGCAGCTCATAGCCCTTTGATTTTAAATATGCCCGCCATGGATAGCTTGTCTCAAGTCGCATTTCGACCATTTCGCTAAAGCCAGGTAATATTTGCTCATATTCCTTAATAGCAGGGTCATTCTGATGATAAAAGTTAGGATCTAAACTGGTATCGGTATAGCCAAATAACATGGGCTCATAACCCGCTTTACGCATTTCGCGGGCAATATTTGGAATATGGTGCGCCATGGGTGTGCCATTGCGGACAGAGCGATGGTTCATTGCATATTGCCCAGTTAATATGCTAGCACGGGCAGGACCGCAAGGGTTGGTAACGGAGTAATGCTGTTTAAATGTTACCGCATCTTTCATTAAGCTGCGAAGGTTCGGCATGTCAACATGTTGCGCCAAAGCTCCAAAAACACAATCCGCACGTAGTTGATCGATGATCACAAATAAAACATTTTGCTGATTTTTCATTTGCAAATCCTATAATAATTCCAATTTTTATAAACATAAGCTAGCTTGGCATCAGTTCCTGCCAACGGTGGCATGCCACAGCATGGTCATCGGATTGATCTAATTTAGGCTCTTCTTGCTTACATATATCAACAGCATAAGGACAACGGGTATTAAATTTACAACCGGGTGGCGGATTGGTAGGCGATGGGATTTCACCTTCTAGCTTTTGGGCTTTGCCGCGATCATCAGGGTCGATTGATGGAATGGCCGAAAGTAAAGCGCGGGTGTAAGGGTGGCGTGGATTATCAAACAATTCTCGGGTTGGTGCAGTTTCAACCAAACGGCCAAGATACATCACCGCGACATGATCACAAACATGGGCAACAACACTTAGATCATGGCTAATGAATAAAAATGCTAAGCCCATTTCTTGCTGAATTTCTTTAAGAAGGTTAAGCACATCGGCTTGAATGGATACATCTAAAGCTGCGACACTTTCGTCGGCAACCACAAATTTTGGCGCCGATACCAACGCCCGAGCAATTGAAATACGCTGGCGTTGACCGCCAGAAAAGGCATGCGGGAAGCGGCGTAAATGTTCGAGATTTAAACGACATTTGGTGGCAATCTCACGCACCCTTGCATCGGTCTCCTCACGGCTTGAAGTAATGCCCATCACTTCAAGTGGCTCGGCAATAATATCCCTAACTGTCATGCGTGGGCTAAGTGCGGCATATGGATCTTGAAAGATTAATTGCGCGCGCTTGCGATATTCTTTCAAATCAACTTTGTCTAAATGGGCAATATCATATTCAACTTCACCATCATTATAGGTTATTTCTCCATTACTAATGGGTGCGGCACGCAGTAATGCGCGGCCAAGGGTGGTTTTTCCACTGCCGCTTTCACCCACTAAACCAAAAAAACTACCGGGTGCAATTTCAATGTTTACCCCTTCAACTGCGCGAACCACAGGCGGTGGGCCAAATAGTTTATTGTTACGCAATCTATAATGCACAGAAAGGTCTTTGGTGACAATCAATGGTGTTTCAGATGCTTTTTTTTCACTCATGAGCTTGCCTCCGCATTACTAGCTAAGTGGCAGGCGACTTGGTGGTCGGCCTTAAGGCTGGTAAATTCTGGTGTTTTTTGATGGCATTGCTCGCCTAAATCGGCATGGCAACGTGTGTGGAAAACACAACCTGATGGCCGTTCAAGTGGTGAGGGTATGTCCCCTGGAATGGCCTTTAAGGGGACATCCAAATCATCTAACTTTGGCAATGCATCAATCAAACCTTGAGTATAGGGGTGGCTTGGGTTGCGCAATACCTCGCGCACGGTGCCTTTTTCAATGAGCTTACCCAAATACATAACCGCTATGTCATCGGCCGTTTGGGCAATGACCCCAAGGTCGTGGGTGATAAATAAAATACCCATACCAAATTCCTTGACCAAATCTTTCATTAAATCAATTACTTGTAGTTGGATGGTTACATCCAACGCCGTGGTTGGCTCATCGGCAATTAATAATTTAGGTTTGGTCGATAATGCCATGGCAATCATCGCCCGTTGTCGCATACCGCCAGACAGTTCAAAAGCAAATTGTTTAAAGCGTTTGTCTGGGTCAGAAATACCAACCCTATCTAACATTTCGATAGAGTGTTTTTTGGCCTTTTGCTTGTCATAGTCGGTATGAATTAGCAATTGTTCAACCATCTGATCGCCAATGCTAATGGCGGGTGCAAAGCTTGCCATCGGCTCTTGGAAAATCATAGAAATAGCACCACCACGCGCAATTTGCAGCTGTTTGGAGCCGCGCAATTGCATGATGTCTACGGAGTCATCTTCTAAATGTAGGGCAATTTTTGTATCATCACTATAGACCGCATTGCTCGGATTAAGCTTCATTAGTGACTTTGCAGTAACGGATTTTCCAGACCCACTTTCGCCAACCAAACCCAATACTTTACCCGGTTCAATAGAAAATGAGACATTATTTACAGCGGTAATCAGCCCCTCATCTGTTTTAAATTGCAGGGTTAGGTTTTTAACCTCAATTAATTTTTTTGATGCACTCATTTTTTACTACCTCCGTATGGGTCGGCAGCATCGCGCAACCCATCGCCTACAAATACAAAGGCTAAAACCAAAACAATAAAGAATATAACAGGAATAAAATACCACTGATAATTGAGCAATACATCGGCCGAGGTTACATTTTGCAACATCACACCCAAGGAGTTTACAGGGTCTTTCAACCCCAAACCGATAAAGCTTAGCGCCGTTTCAGATAGCACCATGTAAGGGAAGGAAATCACCAGATCGACAATGATATACGATGTAAAACTTGGCAGCAAATGCCGCCGAATGATATGGCTTGATGACGCGCCGCTTAACTCGGCTGCCAACACATATTCTTGGCTACGTTCGGTTAGTAAATGGGTTCTAATACGCCGTGCCAAAGTTGGCCAACCAATAAAACCAAGCACCATCGAAATAAAGAAGAACCGCGCTTCCGCCCCCCAAGTATCAGGAATGAAAGCCGCCAGTGCCATAAATAATGGAATGCTTGGGATGGTTCTCACTGTATCGGTTGCCATTTGCAGCACGCTATCAATCCATCCGCCATAATAACCTGCAATGCCGCCAATGGCTAGTGCCATCACAAAGGCAATAAATACGCCAATTGTACCCACCGCCAATGAGGTATTGATGGCCGTTAGGGTTCGAGAATAAATGTCTTTACCCGTAGAATCGGTTCCAAAAATATGAATTTTACCCTTGTCTACACCAAATAAATGGGTTTCAAATTCAATGCCTGGAATGGTAAAATCTAGAGCTTTACCAGGTAAATTGATGCGATATTTAAAATATTTATATTCAACACCTTTTGTAAAAAATTGCAGGTATCGGCGGTCTTCAAGGCCTGTTTTAATCTCAGTTACCCACCTAAAATTGGTTTTAATAGAGCGCGTGCGCTCATAGCTATAAATGAACGGCCTTAATGAGCATCCATTATCATCACAAAAACTTGGAATTTGAGGTGCGCCGTTTAAATAACCCTTATCTCGCCCCGCAATCGTTGCATCATAAGGCGTTAAAAAAGGTGCGAAAATGCCTGATAAAATTAATATAATTAAAGTCCATGCACCAATTAAAGCCGAACGATTGCGTTTAAAGCGTTGCCAAATCAACTGGCCTTGTGAGGCTGTAAAATAGGCTTCTTTAGATTTTTTTAATGCAGTTGCTTGTTTGTCAGTTATATCTGTCATGTTTCACCCTATAATCCCACGTCTGACCCGTGGGTCGGTGATGGCCAATATCAAGTCGGTCACAAAGTTAATGGTAACAATAGATGCCGTTAACATGAATATAATCGCGCCCGCAAGCTGCTGGTCGTTAGAGCGTGCCAATGCCTCAATCAGTAAAAATCCAGCTTCAGTAAGGGATAAAATTAGCGCAACAATTGGCAATTCGGTGAAAATACGGTTAAGGTCAAACCCTAGAGAATTAATAATTGGCGTTAACGCGTGCCTTGCTGGGTAGCGCATTAAAAGCTTACTGCCAGATACGCCACGTGCTTCGGCCGCGGTTACATATAATTTACCAATCTCATCTGACATCAAAGCCCGCACGGTTTGGATGGCAAAGGCGGTGGCAGACCAGCCCAATACAAATATTGGCAACCAAGCATGACCAAGGAAATCTTTCACTCTGTCCCATGACCAAGCGGCATCGCGGAATTCCTTTGAAAATAGCCCAGTTAAGCTATCGCCAAAATAAACGGTTGAAAATAGCATTATCATTAAGGCTAATAGGAAATTTGGCAGTGCCAAACCTAAATAGCTAACAAACCGTAGGCTGTTGTTTAAAGTCGCATTTTTTGAAGTTGCAGCAAGAATACCAACCGGAATTGCGATGGCATAAGCCAATAATAATGCTGATAAACATAGGCCAAGACTGAACCAGAATTTTTCGCCTAATAATGAGGCAATGTCCATGCGTAAAATACAAGACCGCCCAAATTCACCTTGGAACGCGTTGACAATCCAACCGCCCCAACGAACCAGATAAGGCTTATCAAGGCCAAGTCTTACGCGTTCGACATCAATATCGGCTTGCGTAATAACGCTGCCTTGAGAACTTTTAAAGGCTACATATCGCTCGGCGCAGTCACCAGGAACCAGTTCCATTAATGTAAATACAATGAGTGAAACCAACATTAAGGTTAATATTGATAATGCTGCGCGTGTTGCAGCAAATTTAATAAACTGAAACATATTATCCTTACACAATCGATATTTTAATTAGGCTACTATTCGTGAACTATGATTATTAGGTGAGAAAATTCTAATATTTGCAAGAAGAATCATTATTTTGAGGCATGTAAGCATCACTCATATTGATCTTAAGCTGTAGATAAATTAAAATTACCGTTGTTCAGAATCTAGGCTTTATCGAATAACTTATAGTGGGGAACTGCGGCTGCAAAGCAACCGCAGTGTGTTTGTTTTTGCAATAGGCTATTCGTCTAAGAACCACTGTGTTGGGCGGTATGGATAGCTTCTATAATATGCATATGACTGAGTTTTAAACTGAGTGAAGTTCTTCAAGTCATTGTTATGATAGATGGGTGCAACGGCTTTAACAGTACCGATAAATAATAGGCTTTCGGCCATGGTTTTCACCAGACGTTCACCAATTTCATTGGATGCATCAGTGCCAACAATTGCGGCTTGGAATTTATCAATATCGGCCATCATGTCATAAACATATTGCGGTGGCTTAACGCCAGCAGAACCGTTTGAGTCGACATATTCGCCCCAAAGCATACCTGAACGTAAGTTGAAATAATTATCAAACGGTGGTTGGAACAGCTCGGAAATACCCAATATCACCGCCAAGGGTTGTGATTTTGCATACATCATCACGTCAAGCTTATTGGCAGATTGTGCGCTACGATATTCATCGGTCGTAACTTCTTTAACCGTATTGTCAATGCCGACATCTTTCCAGTTTTGCCCAACGAGTTCAACCAGTTTAATGGACATCGCTTGTGTTGCAACTTGCATGTTAAGGACAAGTCGATCGCCATTTGGCAATTCACGCATGCCGTCACCGTCTTTATCCACCACACCCATTTCATCTAGCAATTTCTTAGCCATTTCTGGATCAAATTGCGCCATATGCTGCTCAGTTGTTTTATCTACAAATGAAGGTGTTGGTGAGAATGCAATATATTGTTGCGGTGCGCCAAGGCCAAAGAATACCACTTCGTTAATTTCATCGCGGTTCATGGCAACGGACATCGCTTGGCGGAACTTAAGATCGCCAAATACTTTGCGTTTTTCTAAATCTGCTGACGTAACATTGAATGAGAAGGTTGGAATTGCAATCTCTGGCTTCAAATCGACCGTATAATTGCCTTTTTCTTGGCTTTCCATCATCAATGGTGCATGGTCTAAATTAAGCGATTGTGATTTATAATCCACTTCTGAATTGATCAGTTTAAGCAAACGCACTTCGCTTTCAGCAACATATAGCTCATCCTGCTCATTGATATATGGCAATTGGTTGCCAGCAGTATCCACTTGGAAGAAATACGGATTTGCTACCAAATGGCGGCCTTCTGTATTTTCAGCAACAATGATATGGCTTTCAAGTGTTGGCATTGTGTCGGCAGGCATTCCAGCAACTTTATCTACAGCAGAAAGTAATGGAGACGGGGTGTCCATCCAATCTGAGTTACCATAATATGCTGCAATTACGGCACGGCCATCATCAAACCCAAGTGCTTTGGCTTTTTTATCGGCATCGGCGTTAACATCTGGGTGGAATTGACCAAGGAAATGCTTAGGTTGGAATGCTTGGGCATAATGGTTGGCAAAATGCGACAACAGGCCCGGTTTTGGTGAAGGTAAGTTAAACTGAATGGTTTCAGCATCAACCACGACAACATCCATACGTTCACCACCAACCAAGACATAATCTTTTGGTTTTTCACGAACTTTTGAATCCAACGCCAAGTTATCATACCAGAATTTTACATCTTCGGCAGTAAATGGTGCGCCATCTGACCATTTGTGGCCTTTGCGTAGGAAGAAGGTCAATTGGGTAAAGTCGTCATTCCATTCCCAGCCTTTAGCGACATTTGGTACAATGGTTTGTAAGTCATCAGAATAGCGCACAAGGTTTACATGACGCGTCGACATAAAGTCAGATGTGCCAGCCTCTGTTGCATTTGACAATGCATCAAATACACCACCATATTTACCGATTGAATCATAGGGGGCAACCACTAATGGCTCTGATGGCAATCTTGCAGCCATATCAGGCAATGCACCATTTCCGCGAATGCGAGCATTTAATGCATCAGAAGCTGGGTTGCCTTTAAACTCTAGCGTACAACTAGCAATTTTTTGAAATTCAGCCAATTCATATTGTTGTGGAAATGCGCCAGCGGCAACGCCCATTGGGTCAGAAACGGTAACTGCAGGACATGCTGCAAATGCCGAACTGGTGAGCGCAACAAATGCCACGCCAGATAATAATAGTCTTTTCATATTCTTCCCTCTTTTTTGTTTTGTAATCTATTTTTTTAACGAGTAACAACTAACTTTTCTTAATGAAGTTTTTATGACATTATTGTTTTTTTAGATCATCTACTGTTATCGAATTTATGTTCCTTATTTCTATGAATTAATAATCTCTAATACTTGTTGGTGCAATTCAGCTGTAGAGCATGCCAATACTTGACCGCTAGATTTAAGCCCCAAAGCGTTGCCTGACCAGTCAGAAATAACACCGCCAGCGCCTTCTATAACGGGTACTAATGATAGATAATCATATGGCTCCAATGATGATTCTAAAACAATATCAATATGGCTTGAAGCCAATAACCCATAGCTATAGCAATCACCGCCATAGCGCCTAATTGCAGCCTTTCTACTTACCGCTTCGACTATTTTTGCTTCTTCACCATCAAAAGCATCGAGCGATGTTGTGTAGAATCGAGCTTTTGTCAGCTCCTGACAGTCAGAAGTGTCGCAATTAATTTGGTTAAAGGTGGTTTGTTGTCCACTCACTCCGACCCAGCGTTCATTAAGTGCTGGCATTTCTAGTATACCGACGATAGGCTTGCCATTTTTTAAAAACGAAATTAGTGACCCAAAGGTTGGCATGCCAGTGATAAAACTTTTTGTGCCATCTATCGGGTCTAGCACCCATAGCTCAGGGCGATCAATATTTTCTTGGCCGTGCTCTTCTCCAAAAATCCCATGCGCGGGGTAATTATCTTCAATTTGTTGGCGCATTAGCAATTCGACAGAACGATCAGCAATGGTAACAGGTGAAAGATCGGCCTTGCTGTCAATTTCAAGTGGTTGGCGAAAATATTTCATGCAATTACTTCGGCCTATATCGGCCAGCTCAGTAGCAAAAGTAACGATATTACTAAGTTCAGATGAAGGCATTTGACTTGCTGAAACTGGTGATTCAATACCCATTAATAAGTTGTCCTCCGTCCAAATATGGCCCAATTTAGTGATTTGTTAATATATGCACAATTATCCAATAGTCCATATTTATCCACATTTCAAGTTTTTATTAAGAATTATTCTAATTGCATAGATGGAAAATATATTAAATTGACATTAAAAAATATATATAATATGGCTGCCATAGACCTATTTGAGTGGCTTGTTACTTACTCAAAAACAGAATTGGCAAATATTTTAATTTGTTGAAAAACAACAAAGTTTAGAGCTAACAACGCTTTATTTGGCCAATATAATCTCGCTAATACCAGATTTGCGAAATTCTTCAATAATGTCTGGGTTGGCTGCATTTCCAGATATGAGTATATCAATCTCATTACAAAAACAACAGGTCACACGGCCTTTTTTGCCGAGCTTGCTATGATCAGCCAAAATTATTTTAGTGTCAGATTGCTTGAGCATAGCTTGGGCGACTTCTGCTTCATGTAATTCATAATAAGCCGCGCCATCTTGACTGTTGATTGAAACAGGGGCGATAAAGGCGATGTCAACATTAAAGCGCTTTATTTCGGCCAAAGTAAGCTCGCCATAAGTTGCAGGTACGTCCGTTAGCATCTGCCCGCCAACCAAAAAAACTTTGGATTGGCTCTTGGCATTAAACAGGTTTGAGGCAATGTCAATTGAATTGGTGATCACCATCAATTCCGGCACTTTGCGGAGTTCAGACGCCAATAAAGTGGTGGTTGTGCCAGCGTCGACAAAAATACTTTGCCCGGGTTTTATTAGCTCTGTTGCAAGTTTGCTAATGGCGCGTTTTTCTTTTTGGTTGGCATTCATACGCTGCAAAAATGGCTCTTCACTTACGGATTTAGCGAGAACTGCCCCGCCGTGAATGCGGTCAATACTGCCTTGTGCTTCAAGCAGTAAGAAATCTCGTCTAATGGTTTCTCGAGAAACATTAAATTCTGCCGCTAAACCATCAGTACTAAGCTGCTTATGCTGTTTTAAAATTGCTAATATTTTCTGATGACGCGTTGCAGACCACATATTTATTGGCTTTTATGTTGTTGGCGCAAATATATTTAATGTCCAATTTCTTAAACAGCTACACTAACATTGAATAATATTCAAGTAGAATTTTTGGTAAATAATGGTCCAAACGTCAATTCTTAGCATGCAAATGATTGCCCATTTATGTCGAAATTACCTTGTTTCTTAAGAGTGCGTAGAGCGCTGCTTTTACCCTAGCTTTAGCATTTTTGTCATCTTTGTAAATTTGTAAAAATGCAATATCAACACCTAATATCTGGCGTGATAAGTCACTTGGTTCTGGCATGCGAACGGGCAATCGATCAATTATTTCAATATAAAGATGTAAGGCTGCAGGTGATTTAAAGGGCAAGTTAATAAGTCCCAATCCTCTAACCTCAAACAGGCCCTCAATGGTTTTTGGGCATCGCGCAATTAGTTGGTTTTTGCCTTCAAGTTTTGTTATGCCAACATAAGTTTGGTCATCAGCAACTAAATAATTATTACACGAATTAACTAGGACATAATCAAAACCATGCGCATCATTTAATAAATCAAGTGCTAAGGCTGACTTTCCAATGCCAGCCGCACCGCAAATCATGATACCGTAACCTTCAAGTGAAATGGTAGTGGCATGCATTAATTTTGTAGAATTTGACATTTTTTATCTTTTTGGTTCAGAATCTGGAATAACAACATCAAATGGTAGAAAAATTGAGAATTTTGCACCCATAATTTGCTTTTCGACAATTATATTCTTCGCTATAATTTGCCCCTGATGGGCTTCGATAATTTGTTTGCAAATAGACAAGCCTAAGCCTGAATTATTACCAAAATCTTGTTTGTTGTATAGCGCTTGATCGACTTCTAACATATGTTGTCTATCAGTGTAAAATCGTTCAAAAATTCGATCAATATTATCAATTTGAATGCCCATGCCTTGGTCGCTAATTTCAATCAATATATTGTCTTTTAGCCGCTGCATGGATACCTTAATAAGGCCATTTTTAGGAGAAAAAGACTGGGCATTGCCAATAATATTCTGAATCACTTGGCCTAAACGGATGTTATGTCCAGCAATGATAAACGGGTTGTCATTTTCAGTTAGGGCAGTTTCGGGCGCGGCAACAGTCAATTCAATTACTGCTTCATCGGTTTTTTTGGTTTCATTGGCAATAAGGCATAAGGTCTCAAGCAGTGCCTTAAGGTCGACCATTTCTTTTTCTTCACGTGCCAATTCAGCATCCAACCGAGACGCATCAGAGATGTCTGTGATTAGCCGGTCCAAACGCTGCACATCTTGTAATATAATGTGCAATAAACGGCGTTTATTGACATCACTTTTGGCGATTGGCAATGTTTCGACGGCGCTGCGCAAGGAGGTTAGTGGGTTTTTTAGCTCATGCGCCACATCTGCTGCAAAACGCTCAATGGCCTCAATGCGGTTATATAAAGCCTCAGTCATTTTGCTTAATGAGCTTGAAAGGTGACCTATCTCATCTTTACGTTTGGAATAGACGGGGATTAAATCGCCTTTAGAAATGTCTTTACTAACTTCCTCAGCGGCATTGGCAAGGCTGCGCATTGGCCGAGCAATTGTATGGGCTAAAAAGAATGATAAAATGGCAATGACCAATGCCACAATGCCAAATAGTTTAAAGCTAGCAATGCGCTCTGCATTGACCATCGCGGCAATATCATTGCCTGTAGTGGTTAAAAATAATATGCCTAAAATAGACCGCAATTTTTGAATTGGCACTGCAACCGATAAAATTAAATCGCCATTTTTATCAACCCGCACCACGCGTGCAGCTTCACCGTTTAAAGCCGTTGCAACTTCGCTATAGCGCCGCCCGTTTTCACCATTATATTCTTTATATAAAGCTAAATCTTGACGTAAATATGCCAATTTTACCCATTGCCACAGGCCTTCATACCAAGGCAATTGAGTTTGCCCAAGCGGTGCTAGGCTGGTTTGCAATATTTCTTTACCAGCATATATAGAAAGCGAATCAAGCACTAAAATACCATCACTATCGTAAATGCGAGCCCGAGTTTTTTTGGTAAGCAAAGAATGGCGTAATATCTTTGCGGCTTTCTCGGGGTCAATCGGTACGCTTATCGTCGAAAAGCTCTCATCATTAGATTGTTTTACCAGTGCTTGCTCATCTAACAATTCATCCACGTCTAAAATAAGGTCGGAAAAATCATCTTCACTGGCGCTGGCGCTAAGTGCACCTGCAATCACCACAGATTGGGTGATAAGGCTTTCTAACTTAGCATCAATCAAACCCTCTTTGGTTTGGTCAAAATACTGAATGCCAGATAAAAGTACAGCTAAGGCTATGATATTTAAGCCAATGATGCGGGCATAAATTGAGGAAAAGCCAAAAGATTTTAAAAGCCCTAAGCTGTTGGCTGTCAATTTTGTCAGCCAGCCATCTGTGGTGCCAGTTATTTCTTTTTGTGTTGGTTGCAGTTTGCTCACAAATTATACCGTAAAATATGGATAAGCTTAATTGGTTTTATAGCGGTAACCCACACCATAAAGCGTTTCGATATTGTCAAAATCATCATCAACCCTTTTAAACTTTTTTCGCAAACGTTTTATATGGCTGTCTATGGTTCGATCATCGACATATATTTGCTCATCATAGGCGGCATCCATTAAGCTGTCGCGACTTTTTACAATACCGGGCCTTAAAGCCAGTGCTTCTAAAATAAGAAACTCAGTAACTGTAAGTACCACTTGTTTGTCATTCCACAATACTTCATGGCGCTCGCGATCCATATGCAATTCGCCCTGTTCTACGATATTTTCACTGCTTTGGCCATTATTAGTAACCGCAACTTCTCGCGCTGCAGAGCGGCGTAATATGGTTTTAAGCCGTTCAATAACCAGTCGATGCGAGAATGGTTTGGTGATATAGTCATCCGCGCCCATTTTAAGGCCAAATAATTCATCTATTTCATCGTCTTTGGAAGTCAGGAAAATAACTGGAAACTGATTATTTTGTCTTACCCTGCGTAACAGCTCCATGCCATCCATTCTGGGCATTTTAATATCAAATATTGCGATGTCAGGTTTGTTATTTTCGAATCCAGCAAGCGCATCGGCACCATTGCTATAAGTGGCAACATCAAACCCTTCTGCTTCAAGCGCAATTGAAACGGATGTGATGATATTTGTGTCGTCATCGACGAGTGCAATTTTTGGCATAAAACCCTCTCTGGCATAAATTTAGTCAATTATAGCCAATAATCATAAAAGATGAATAAAATAAGGCAAGTTATTCAACTTAGGCTTAAATGCAAATTGTGGGATTGGCGGTAATATCTTGTTTCAAGAACGCAATAAATTACCTATTTTTACACAAAGAGAGATATTGCCAACGCAAGGCATAGATTCATTTAGCGGCAATTCATCTTATACAAAAATACCTTGCTAATATTAACTTTAGCACTAATTTCTGATTGCACTTTATAGGCCGATGGCATAAAGAATATTTACGTTATTTGCTTAATTGAAGGAAATTATTTCTATAAATTAGGTAAAAAACCATTCTCCTGGGCGGGGGAATTTTTAGGGCGATACAGCAAATTTGATGAGTCTTGAAAGATTTATTGGAAGATTATCCTGTTTCTTATTGCCATTGGGCGCAAATGATTGGTTAAGACCAATACATTCTTTAGGAGTCAGGATATGAATATCCTTGGACAATATACCTCAAATTTTCCGATTGAAAAGTCGGGCTTTCGAAATCTCGACACGGTTCATATGAACAATAGTGCAGCGCAATTATTCCAAATGTCAATAGAGCGCGGTGAAGGCAATGTTGCAAAAGGCGGCGCTCTTGTCGTAAAAACCGGCACACATACAGGCCGAAGTGCACAGGACAAATTCATTGTGCGTGACGCAACCACTGAAAATAATGTTTGGTGGGATAGTAATAAGTCAATGACGACCCAGCAGTTTGACAATTTACATGAGGATTTTTTAAACCATGCAGAAAATAAAACACTCTTTGTCCAGGACTTATTTGGTGGCGCTGACCAAGAAAACACCTTACCAACGCGCATCTTTGTTGAATATGCGTGGCATGCGTTGTTTATCCAGCACCTCCTTCGTGAAGGCACGGCGCAACAACTCGAAAATTTCATACCAGAAATGACCATTATTAACCTGCCAAGTTTTAAGGCAGATCCAGAACGCCATGGTTGCCGTAGCGAAACAGTGATTGCTTGTGATTTTACCCGCAAAATAGTTTTAATTGGCGGCACAAGCTATGCAGGCGAAACCAAGAAAAGCGTCTTCTCAATGCTCAATTATTTACTGCCTGATAAAGGCATTATGCCAATGCATTGTAGTGCGAATATCGGCGATGAAGGCTCTGCAGTTTTCTTTGGCTTATCTGGAACGGGAAAAACTACATTATCTGCCAATCCTGACCGTATTTTAGTTGGTGATGACGAGCATGGCTGGTCAGACAATGGTATATTTAATTTTGAAGGCGGTTGTTACGCAAAAGTTATCAGACTTTCGGCCGAAGCAGAGCCTGAAATTTTTGCAACCACACAACAATTTGCAACTGTGCTGGAAAATGTGGTGATGGATCCAGACACCCGTGAACTTGACCTTGATGATGGTAGCCTGACGGAAAATACTCGAAGCGCTTATCCGCTGAGTGCCATTCCTAATGCCAATGAAAGCGGCACGGCTGGCATGCCTAAAAACATCATCATGCTAACGGCCGATGCTTTTGGTGTTTTACCGCCTTTAGCAAAATTAAGCCCAGAGCAAGCCATGTATCACTTTCTATCAGGTTACACTGCCAAAGTTGCAGGTACTGAAAAGGGTGTAACAGAGCCACAAGCAACATTTTCAACATGTTTTGGCGCACCTTTCATGTCACGCCACCCGAGTGATTATGGCAATTTATTGCAAAAGTTGATCAAACAACATGATGTGAAATGTTGGTTGGTTAACACTGGTTGGACTGGTGGTAAATATGGCGTTGGTAATCGTATGCCAATCAAAGCCACGCGCGCTTTGTTGGATGCTGCATTAAGTGGTGAGCTTAATGATGCTGACATGCGGATTGACGAAAATTTTGGTTTAGAAGTGCCAATATCTGTTGAAAATGTTGATGATGCGTTATTAGCGCCGCGCGAAACTTGGGCAGATAAAGCAGCTTATGACATTCAAGCCAAAAAACTTGCAGGCATGTTCCGCGAGAATTTTGCAAAATATGAAGATCGTGTAAGCGACGCCGTTTTGGCAGTAGCGCCGAAGGGCTGATCCTATATTAAAGGGCTGATCCTATATTAAAGAGCTGATCCTATATTAAAGGGCTGATTCTATATTAAAGGGCTGATCTATAACATATTATTATGGATTGTTTTAAAGCTTGTTGAGCCAAAAAACAAACTTAAATCTCCGAACCCCGATCAATTTGGTCGGGGTTTTTTTATTGTTTTGAAATCAACCAAATTTACTTTTTTTAGATCAACATATCAAATTTATTGACTTTACAGTCGGAAGCTTTTGACTAATCTGAATTTAAATCAAAAAAGGAACTAATATGAAAATCAACCCATTCCACCTTGCCATTCAAGTCCGAGACATCGCAGAATCTGTTGCCTTTTATGAGCAAATATTAGGTTGCCCAAGGGGGCGTAGTGACGTGAATTGGGTAGATTATAACCTTTATGGCCATCAATTGGTGATTCATTTAAACCCTAATATTGGCAGAGACGGTAAAGTCGCGCTTTATAGTAGGGATGTTGATGCCCATAATGTGCCTGTTCCACATTTTGGTGTGGTGCTTGAAATGAAGGACTGGCATAATTTGGCCGACCGCATTAAAGTCGCTGGCATTGAATTTATCATTGAGCCTTATGTTCGCTTTAAAGGCCAGGCTGGCGAACAAGCTACTATGTTTTTTCTAGACCCATCGGGAAATGCGTTAGAATTTAAAGCATTTGAGAATATAGAGCAGCAATTGTTTGAAACCTAGTGCTCATTTGCGCCTTAATTCTACTTTGTTAACGCATAAGGTTTAATTAAAATCACTTCATAATGTTCTGATGTTTTAGTGTTTAATAAGAAATGGCTTGCTAATTTTAGAAATAGGTTACTTTTTTTAATTTTTTGATGCTAGGGTAACGTTAATACTGAACCAGAATAATTTTATACGAATTAAATCTAAGGGAGAATAGATGATGGGTTATCAAAATTTTTTGCAAATTGACACTATTTCAAATTCTAAGCTAAAATTTAAAAGCGGTAAATTGGTAGGCCTTACAAGTATGACTGGCATGGCAACTTTATTAGCTGCCTGCGGGGCAACTTCAACACCAACTCCTAGCCCTACACCGACCCCAACCCCAACTTCAAATTCTAATAATATTTATACTCCTAATTCGACGGATCACAAATATTTTAACATTATTGAAGGGCGACAAGGCCTCTCTGGTGATGGGTATGCGCGGTGGAACTCAGACAGCAAAGACCAAGGCATAGAAACCATCTTATTTTATAAATTTAATGAAGTCGCTGCTAACGGTGACTATCAATTTGGATCAAAAGAAGCTAATTTTCTCAAATTTACTGAAGCACAGCGCATTACAGCACGTGAAGTAATTAAGGAATTCGCAGATAAGACGGGATTAACTTTTGTTGAATTGGCGCCTGGCGATACGAGTATTGCAGCTGACCTAACATTTTCAGGCATATCAAAAATAAGTGGAAATACGACGGGTTATTCTACACTGCCTAGTATATCTGACCAAAAGGCTAAGATTATGATATTAATTGATGCCAATCATTCCGGTGCATCGTTAAAAGAAACGATAATCCATGAAGTCGGGCATGCCGTTGGGTTAAAGCATCCATTCCAAGGTGATGTGCCATTAACTCATCTAACCGATTCTGCGTTAATCGCCCAACAAACGGTGATGTCATATGAGCATTCCTTAATTTCACCGGGTTATCATTTTACTGGTTTGTTAGCGTGGGATATTGAAGCATTAAATTACCTTTATGGCACCAACTCTGCTTCTAAGGTGACCTATGTTTATTCTGCAGCTAGTAAAATGGTAACAATTACAGGAACAAGTGGGGATGATGTTTTTGCAGGCTCAAGCATTAAAGACGTAATTAATGCAGGCGATGGTAATGACATTATTTTTGCAGCCTATGGTGATGATATTGTTCATGGACAAAAGGGTAATGATACTATTTTTGGGTCAGGCGGAGATGATGCATTATATGGTGATGAAGGCAATGATCGGCTAGATGGTGGTATCGGCGCTAACAAGCTGTTTGGCGGCGCGGGTGATGATGTCATGGTCTATTATAATTATGGTTCAAAAAATGAATATGATGGTGGAGCAGGGGTTGATGTGGTTGATGCAAGCGCTTGGACTATTTCGACTTATATTTATTTGGAGTTAACCAATAATGTCAGCTATGTTTCTATTGAAAACATCATAGGCAGTGACCATGATGACATTTTACAAGGCAATGGTTTAGCGAATGTTATCACTGGTGGTAAGGGCGATGACCAATTGGCTGGTAAAGCAGGTTTAGATACTTTAAATGGCGGTGTTGGCCGCGACACATTACTGATTAGTGCGCAAGATAAAACAAAGGTTGTTTTTGAGATAGACAAAGCCGCAGGCAAAATTAAATTAAAATTCACCGAGAATGGTGCTGCCAGCGACGATGTAATACATGCTGTTGAATTGCTAACCTTTGCCAATGGTGGTGGCTCTGGATTGGACATTAAAAGCATTTGGTCAGATTTAGATGCAGCAAATATGCAATTATTTGGCAATGACAGCACAACATTTGATAGCTGGTTAAAGAATGACTA
>JADGDI010000120.1 GCA_016744975.1 Hyphomicrobiales bacterium
ATACATCACAGCCGTTATCAAACGTTTTTGCCCATCGGGCATCCTCGTCTTGTGGTGTTCCCTTAACGGTGGTGTTGGTTTTATCATTGACATTAAAAAAATGGGGATGCTAATGATTATAGCGATTGATGGGCCGGAGGCTTCTGGCAAGGGCACTGTCGCCAGGTTGATTGCCAAAAAATATAATTTACGGCATTTGGATTCTGGGCTTTTATACCGATTGACAGGCCTTGAGCTGCTTAAACAAGATGTTACAGATGAAACCAAAAATTCATTTATGATCGCAGCGGTAAAAGCTTCGAGCAATATTACAGCGCAAGATTTAGACAATTTACCAAATAACATTCGCTCAAAAGAAGTTGGGATTGCAGCCTCTAAAGTTGCAGTTATTCCCGAAGTTCGAAAAAGCTTAACTAAAATCCAAAGAAATATTGCTAAAGATAAACTCGGCGCAGTAATTGATGGACGCGATATCGGCACGGTTGTATTTCCCAATGCAGACCTAAAATTTTGGATAACAGCAAGCCTTGAATCGCGTGCAATACGCAGATTAGCTGAATATCAAGCCAAAGGCAAAACTGAGAATTTGGCGGAAGTAACACTTGCTATCAAGCAACGTGATGAGCGAGATAGCAGCCGTGATGCCTCTCCCATGAAACAAGCTAAAAATGCCTACTTGATTGATACGTCAAAACTCTCTATAGATGCCGTTGTTGAAGCCTTATCGACTTATATTGATGCCAAACTTGCCGATTGTGTGGGCGAAGGGCAAAGTTGATAAACTTTTTCATCTACGCTTAAGTTTAAGGGTAGATCAGTAAATGCTGTGATTTACAGGTGTAGATCACTGAAGACCAGTAGAGAAACTATTGGCCAACCTTATATGAAACCTGGAGACATTAATGTCAGACTCCCTAAATCCAAGCATGGATGACTTTGAAGCATTGCTAAATGAGTCCCTTGCCGATTCAAGCCTTGATGAAGGCTCTGTAGTAACTGGTAAAGTTATTGCAATTGAAAACGACCTTGCCATCATCGATGTTGGCTTAAAAACTGAAGGCCGTATTCCACTAAAAGAATTCCAAATTGCTGGCGAAGAAAGCACACTTGCTGTTGGTGATAGTGTAGAAGTTTATCTTGAACGCGTCGAAAATGCCATGGGCGAAGCGATGCTTAGCCGTGAGAAAGCCCGCCGTGAAGAAAGCTGGATTCGTCTTGAGAAAGCTTCTGAAGCTGGCGAAAAAGTTAACGGTGTTATCTTTGGCCGTGTTAAAGGCGGCTTTACCGTTGACCTTGATGGCGCAATTGCTTTCCTACCTGGTTCGCAAGTTGATATCCGTCCAATTCGCGACATCGCACCGTTGATGAATATTTCTCAACCATTCCAAGTACTTAAAATGGACAAACGCCGTGGTAACATTGTTGTTTCTCGCCGTTCTATTTTAGAAGAAGCCCGCGCTGAACAACGTGCTGACATTGTAGCAAACCTTGCTGAAGGCCAAGAGCTTGAAGGCATCGTTAAAAATATCACTGATTATGGTGCATTTGTTGATTTAGGCGGTATCGATGGTCTATTGCATGTGACTGATATTGCGTGGAAGCGCATTAATCATCCGTCAGAAGTTCTGACTGTTGGTGAGTCTGTTCAGGTTCAAATTGTTAAAATCAACCCTGATACTCAGCGCATTAGCCTTGGTATGAAGCAATTACAATCTGACCCATGGTTAGAAGTTGATACGCGCTTCCCAATTGGCGATCGTTTCAAAGGTGTTGTAACCAATATTACCGATTATGGTGCATTTGTTGAGCTGAATGACGGCATTGAAGGCCTTGTTCATGTTTCTGAAATGAGCTGGACTAAGAAAAATATCCACCCTGGTAAAATTGTTGCAACTAGCCAAGAAGTTGAAGTTATGGTGCTTGAAGTTGATCCTTCAAAACGCCGTATTTCCCTTGGTCTTAAACAATGTCTTGACAACCCTTGGCTTAAATTTGCTGAAACTTATTCAGCGGGCACTGAAATTGAAGGTGAAGTTAAAAACATCACTGAATTTGGCTTATTTATCGGACTTGATGGCGACGTTGATGGCATGGTGCATTTGTCTGATCTTGATTGGAATCTTTCTGGTGATGAAGCCATTAAAGAGTTTAAAAAAGGTCAAGATGTTAAGGCAGTTGTGCTTGAAGTTGATACAGACAAAGAACGTATTTCACTTGGTATCAAGCAATTGGGTCAAGACCCAATGGCTAATGCCGCAGGCGGTCTGAAACGTGGTTCAATCGTAACTTGTGAAGTTGTTGGTGTATCTGACGATGGTGTTGAAGTTAAAGTTGGAGACAGTGGTCTTACAACAACCATTCGCCGCAATGACTTGTCTCGTGATCGTGACAACCAACGCCCTGACACATTTAAAGTTGGTGAAACTCTAGATGCGCGTATTACACAATTTGACAGCCGTTCACGTCGTGTTAATGTTTCAATCAAAGCACTTGAAATTGCTGAAGAAAAAGAAGCAGTCGCGCAATATGGTTCTAGCGATTCTGGTGCTACATTGGGTGATATTTTCGGTGCAGCATTGAATAAAAAATAAAACTCTTCTTTGGTTTTTATTTTTATACATTTTTGAGAGGCAAGTTTTTTCTTGCCTCTTTTTTTACGCATTTTGCCTCGCTAGCAGTAAAAAAGTCGTATAGTCAATTTATTCACTTTTAATATTTTCAAAGCGTATTATGATATGATTATCACTCATTTTAAAAGTTATTATTATGCCACTAAATGCTCATGAAATTGCACAGCAACGCCACTTAAAGCGGCATCTATCATTTTGGAGATTTATGGCGGTGCTTGCAATTATTATTGGTTTGCTAGCCGTATCGGCAGTTACTATTAATAATAAAACTTTCTCGTTTCGCTCCAACCATATTGCAACTATTAAAGTTGAAGGCGTGATTGAAGGTGATGAGCGGTTGATCCAACAATTGACAAAAATTGAGAAAGCTGACCATGTAAAAGGGCTAATTGTGCAGATTAACAGCCCTGGCGGTGGTGTAAAAGCTTCTGACGATATTTATTTGGCATTGCGTAAAATTGCAGAAAGAAAACCTGTTGCGGCGGTAATGCAAAGCGTTGCAGCTTCTGGCGGCTATCTTTCTGCTATTGGTAGCGACAAAATTTTTGCTAGTGGCAATACGATAACTGGTTCTATTGGCGTTATATATAGCTGGCCAGAATATGTCGAATTGCTGAATAAAGTAGGTGTAAAAATGCAAGAAGTCAAAAGCTCGCCACTTAAAGCCAGCCCCAACCCTGCAACCGCCATGACCGATGATGCACGCAAACAAATGGAAATAATGGTTAAAGATAGCTATGACTGGTTTGTAAATTTGGTTATGGAGCGGCGCTCATTTGACATGGCAACCACATTACGCCTTGCAAATGGACGCATATTCTCTGGCCGCCAAGCATTGGTCGAAAAATTAATTGATTCAATTGGCGATACAGAGGATGCCAAAAAATGGGTGGTTGAAGAATTGAAAAAAGACGATGCAAACCAAAATGATTTAAACCTTATTGATTGGACACCAAACAAGTTTGATGAGAACCCGTTTAGTGAATATGTGAAAATGAGCATTAATAATGGTCTTGGGGTACAAGTATTTAATCCACAAATAACCAAAAAACTCCACACCACTGGCTTAATGGCTATAATGTCTTACTAGAAATACGCGTATAAGTCGTATTCACTTTACAAATCATTCTAATTTGCTTTATGCTATTACTCACGTAAATATGAATTTAGTATTTATAACGTGCATTTTGGCTTGATTTATTTGGTATATTCTGGTCACCATGGGCAAGTCGAAACATATTTAATATCATCATTGGGAGTCCACAAATATGATAAAGTCTGAACTCATCCAAAAACTTGCTGATGCCAATCCGCATTTGTATCAACGTGATATTGATCGGATCATTAACAAGATTTTTGATGAAATAACTGATGCGTTATCACGCGGTGATCGCGTTGAACTTCGAGGGTTTGGTGCATTTTCAATCAAGCATCGTAACGCTCGTACTGGTCGTAACCCACGCACTGGTGAAGTTGTAAATGTTGATGAAAAGTTTGTTCCATTTTTTAAAACGGGCAAAGAGTTGCGCGACAGATTAAATAAGGCTTAATTTAAAGCTTGATAATCGCAAAATAGCCGAAAATATGTGGTAATTTTCGGTGTGTTTTATTTGCAAATTCCCTAATATAGCCTTATATTCATTTAATAAATAGTTTTGTAATTTTAAATGAGACAGATATGAAACGACTATTCCGCTGGGCTATTGTTTTTCCGATTTTACTGGTTGCTAGTTTCCTACTAATTGCCAATCGGCATAATATTTTTATTTCCCTTGATCCATTCAATGCAGAACAACCTGCATTGAGCTTTGAATTTCCTTTATATCTCATACTATTATTAATGTTATTCATCGGCATTATCACTGGTGGTATTTTAACTTGGCTAGGCCAGCATAAATATCGCAAGGCATCGCGTATTGAACGTAACAATGCTGACAAATGGCACCATGAAGCCGATAGTTTGCGTAAAAGGGCTGAAAAATCTGCCCATCAAGCACCCCCTACTGAGGGCCAAGCTTCAACAAATATTGCACAGATTGATCATTAAATGACCAATAACAACCCATATAATCCAACATTAGTTGCTCTTGATACTGCTAATTTAGCCACTGCGCTTAATTTAGCAGAGCAGTTAAAAGACAAAGTTGGCGGCATGAAAGTTGGGATGGAGTTTTTCTATGCCAATGGACCACAGGGAGTGAAGCAAATCATTGACATTGGTATGCCAATATTCATTGATTTGAAACTTTCTGATATTCCAAATACTGTTGCAGCTGGCTTGCGAAGCCTATTACCACTAGAACCTTTTATGCTAAATGTACATATTTTAGGTGGGCGTGAGATGCTAGAAGCAGCGGTTGCGGCAGTTAATGAAGCAGAAAAGCTTGGCTTTGAACGGCCGATGTTGATAGGTGTTACAATTGTAACCTCTATGCAAGATGATGATATATCAGAGATTGGTATTACTCGAAATGCATCGGATCAGGTGATACATTTGGCAAAACTCGCCCAAGAATGTGGGTTAGATGGTGTGGTATGTTCACCACATGAAATAGCTGCAATTAAGCAAGCATGTGGTCAAGCGTTTAAAACCATTGTGCCTGGCATACGGCCAAAAGGCGTCGCTGCGGACGATCAAAAGCGCATTATGACACCCGATGAAGCGATCGGGCAAGGGGCTGATTATTTGGTGATTGGGCGCGCGATTACCCGCTCAGAACAACCAATGGCTACTGCAGAAAAAATTTGGCAGTCGGTGCGTTATGCGGATTTGGATTAACCATGGCTGTAAATGTTAAAATATGTGGAATAAAAACGCCGCAATTCATAGATATTTGCGCCAAAGCTGGTGCAGATTTTATCGGTTTTGTTAGCTTTGCTAAAAGCCCTCGGCATGTTGAATTGAGCAACATTAAAACACTGGTTGATTATGCAAAAAATAAAATTAATAGTGTGGTTTTGACCGTCAACCCTAATGAGGCAATGATACAAGAAATTGCTGCTATTAAGCCTGACTATATTCAGCTTCACGGACATGAAAGCGTTGATATTTGCAGATATATTAAGGCAACAAGCAATTTAAAGATAATCAAAGCGATTAGCATTGCATCTGCAGAAGATGTTAGTGCCGCTCACGCCTATGAAGGACTTGTCGATATTTTATTGTTTGATACAAAGCCTATAGC
>JADGDI010000121.1 GCA_016744975.1 Hyphomicrobiales bacterium
CTATATTATAGGTCGCACATATTTATAATAATTAGGTTATTTATGAAATATATCAATCATTTAATTCAGGCAGCTAAATATACGATGATGGGCATTCGCTTTGCGCTTAAAAATGAGAATGCGGCACGTATGGAACTGGTTGCGATTGTTATGGCATTGATTGCTGCGCATTTAATTTCGAGCAATACGGTAGATTATATTTTGCTAACTGGCTCGGTGGTTTTGGTATTTGCGCTAGAGTTGGTTAACACTGCGATTGAAGCCATTATTGATGAAGATGGCCGTCATACACGCTTATATGGCGCGGCTAAAGATTGCGGCAGTGCGGCGGTTGGTGTAATGGTGGCATTTTCACTATTCATTTGGTTATCGTTATTTTTAGAAAATATTTTACATATATCATTATGGACAAATTTGGGTTGATTTTGCCATAAAAAAAGCGGCCGTTAAGCCGCGTTCTTGGACGAAATATATGGTACCTCTGGCCAGACTCGAACTGGCACGTCCGAAGGACAGCAGATTTTGAATCTACCGTGTCTACCAATTCCACCACAGAGGCATACATTTCGAAAATCAATGCGAATATAGCTCAATAAATTTGTGGGTCAAGTGATCAATTTTTTAATTTTATGCTTATCCCTGTAAAAATATTCAAATATTAGGGTTTTATAGTCAATTTTAATCTATAGGCATGTTGTTGAGATATTTTAGAGGAATTAAGATGATTAGAGCTTTATATGACTGGACAATGCGCTTAGGCGAAAGCAAATATGGTTTTTATGGTTTGTTATTCATTGCTTTCATTGAATCCAGCTTTTTTCCTATTCCGCCAGATATTTTATTAATTCCGATGGTTTTATCGATGCGAACAAGCGCCTTTAAATTTGCCTTTTGGGCAACTGCCGCGTCAGTTGCAGGCGGTGCGCTAGGCTATGGCATTGGGATGTTTGGTTATGAGATGATTGGCAAGCCATTGCTGGCGTTTTACCATTATCAAGAGCAGTTTGAAATATTCAAAACCACATTTAATGAATGGGGTGCATGGGCGGTTTTTGTAACCGGGGTTACGCCGTTTCCGTATAAGGTGATTACCATTACATCTGGTGTGACAGAACTTAATTTTGGGGTGTTTATGCTCACTTCCGTCGCAGCACGCGGGGCGCGGTTCTTTTTGGTGGCTGGCCTGCTTTATTATTTTGGTGCGCCAATAAGGGGATTTATTGAAAAATATTTAGGCCCTTTATTTGTGATTTTTTGTATATTATTGATTGGCTCGTTTTTTATTATAAAATATATGTAGCTTAAGTTAAGTTTTCTTAGCTCGGTTAATATAGAGTGCGAAGCAGAATAGCTCAAAAATGACCCATGAAACAATTGCGTTATAGCCTGCAAAGCTTAGGCCGAACATGCGCCAATTGGCAATATCGCAAGGGACTATTTTGACATCTTGCACTAATGCTAGTAGATCCATCTCTGCGGTGATGTTGCTGGTGCCGGTGCAGGAGGCTGGCCCTGCCCAAAAACCCCACTCAACACCCGCATGATATGCGCCATATAGGCTCGAAAAAAGCATTAAAACGCCAAGGCTTATGATGAGTATTTTGCCAATTAAGCGATCTGTTAGCAAGGCAACGGCGCTAATAGCTATTAAAATATAGTATGGGATGCGCTCTTCATAACATAATGCGCATGGTTGGTAATTTAAGACATGTTCAAAATATAATGCGGTACCGATGGCAATGCAGGCCAAAGCTAAAGATAGGGTTAGGCTATTTCGGTAGGTAAATATAGACATTGTGAACATAAATACTCGCTTTTATGGGTGTTTTGGCAGCAGTTTAAGGCATGATTATGGCGAAATAGCGAATTTATTTAAGCAAATGTTTTACTAAAAAATTAGCTGCTAGTGCAATGCCATCTGGGGCGATGCCGTGACCGATGCCTTTGCTGGTATGGGTATTGATATTAAAACCATTTTTGGATAAATGTTGCTTTGCCTCGGCTAAATGTTTATGCGGCACAACATCGTCCATATCGCCATGCACTAATAAGATTGGCGGGCGGCTTTTGGTTTCTTGGTCAAGTTGTTCAACGCCTGTTAATGCGCCAGAAAAACCAATGACTGCGCCTAAGGCATTTGCTCTACGGGGGGCTATATAAAGTGCCATCATGGTGCCTTGTGAAAAACCAAACAGGGCAATATCTTTATCCTCAATGTTATATTTGGCTTTTTGGGCATCTATGAAGGCATCTAAATGCTGATGGTTATTAATGGTGCCTTGTCGTTTTTCTTCATAACTTAAAGTCGACAATGGAAACCATTCAAAACCTGGGCCATAGCCAGCAACCTTAAATGGAGCATTGGGGCTAACAAAGGCGGTGTTAGGCAAGGCTTTATAAAATTGTTCGGTCAAACTGATTAAATCTTCGCCATTTGAGCCATAACCGTGGATGAAGATAACCAATTTATTGATTTGGTCTTTTGGTTCAAGGCGGGGGCCATCAATTTCGATAATTTTATCGCTCATTATATTTCCTTAAGGCAATAATTACTTTATAATTGGCTGAGTGATATAGCAAAGGCGAAAATGGTGCAACAAAAACAACAATACAGGCTAAGATTTGCGCCAAGCCCTAACGGGTATCTGCACCTTGGACATGCGTTTAGCGCCTTGCTTAACCAAGATGTAGCGCGGCAAGTTGGTGGGCAATTTATCATACGTACGGAAGACATTGACAGGCTAAGATGCAAGCGCGAATATTACCGTGCTTGCTTAAGTGATTTGGCGGCAATTGGTGTTGTTTCAGACATTGAAATAATGATGCAGAGCGAGCGCCAAGCGGCTTATGATTTGGCGATTAAGCATCTGTTATCGCTTGGGGTTCTTTACCCATGTTTGGCAACGCGTGGGCAAATTAAGGCTTATTATAAAGGCCGCGAGGCACGCCATGACCCCGATGGAGGGTTGATTTACCCTGAAATATATAAATATAAAACAGCAAAAGCGCAGTTGGCGATTTTAAATGGTGGGCAAGATTATGCGCTTCGACTTGATATGCAAAAGGCGGTGAAGCTAGCAGAACAAAAGATTGGGCATTTGAGCTTTAAGCAAATAGCGCTTGAACAAGAAGTAATTAAGGATGTGGGTTTTGATGCCACTATTTGGGGGGATGTGGTGATTAAGCGCAAAGACATTGGGACGAGCTACCATCTTAGCGTGGTGGTTGATGATGCAGCGCAGCAGATTAGCCATGTTATTCGAGGGGTGGATTTGGCCAAGGCGACTTATATACACCGATTATTACAGATATTATTAGATTTGCCATCTTTGGTATATTTTCACCATCCATTGATTTTGGATGAAGGGTTGATGAAGCTTAGCAAGTCTAATCAGGCTGATGCATTTCATTTGTTATTGCAAAAAAATGAAGGTGTTCGCCTTATTATGGATTTACTTGAAGGGACGAATCAGTCAACTATTGGCTTTCAAATTGCTAGAATTGTCAAAAATGAATGATGGCCATAAAAATAAAATTAAAGACATTGATAAGATTTCTAACCTTGAAGAGTTACGCCAAGCAGTAAAATTTCAACGTAGAGCTTATAATAGTATTATTCATGAAATACGCTCACAGGTTGGTATTGTTAGCAATTTGAGTGAAATGTTGTTGGATGATAATTTAAAACATTCTCATGACTTTTATAAGATATCACTTAAACAGACTTCGGACTTGATTGTGCAACTATCAGAAGAGTTTTTGCAAGTTGAAAAGTTAAATCAATATTCCAGCATTGTGACCAATGAAATGGTGATTATTGGGCGATTTATGGATGTTTTTACAGCGCCCTTTATACGGGCTGCGGGTGAAAAGGGATTGCTATTAAAGCTGCATGTGGATGTCAATTGCCCTAAATATTTTAATGTTGATGAGCGGAAGCTTAGACAAATATTATCCAATTTAATTGGTAATGCTATTAAATATACTGAAGAAGGATTTGTTCATATTCATGTTCATCCCTTACAGGTTGGTGACAATCAAGCTGAGAGTATTATATTTGATATTATTGATAGTGGTATTGGTTTGGAAGATGATTTACCCAATGGTGATGGGGTTTTTTCCGCTTATAGGCGCTTGGATGCTGCTAAAGCGCAACAAGGTTTTGGGCTAGGTTTATGGATTGTTAAAAATTTAGTAACTGCTATGTCTGGGACGGTTGAAATTGTCTCTAACCACCCAGAAAATAGAAATGGTGGTACTTGTTTTAGGGTATCGTTGCCGCAGAATTTAAAATTATCTAACGTTAAAAAAACTTATTTTGATAATGATAAGGCTGAGGTTGATCATAATCGCAGTGACTTTATTGATGGGCAATTATTATTGGTTGAAGATAATAAATTAAACCAACATATCATTGGCACTATGTTAAGTAGTGCTGGTTTTGAATTTGATATTGCAGCCTCGATTGTTGAGGCTGAATATTTGTATAAGATGCGTGATTATTGCCTAATTTTAATGGATTTAAATTTACCGGATGGGCGTGGTGAAGAATTTTCTCAGAAGCACCCAAACCAAATCATTGTTGCTTTGAGTGCAGATGTAAAACAAGATTCAGCATCTGAACTTGAAAAGCTAGGCTTTAATGGGTTTGTCGCTAAGCCGATTGTTATTAGAGAATTATTCAGAACAATCTATACATTATTACCAAAAAAGCCTAAACAATAGGTTTGTTGCAATTGCAACATTTATATTGATTTGGGTTTAGATAGGAGGATTTGTGAATTTATTTGTCAAATCCATGCCATTTGTTTTTGTAATTTTATGGTCTACAGGGTTTATTGGTGCAAAATTTGGTTTGCCTTATATTGAAGCCTATAGCTTTTTAGTGATACGTTTTTTATTGGTTTTGCTACTGCTGACGGCTTTGGTTTTGATTTTTAGGGTGAAATTGCGTAACAATAAAAAGCATATTATTGAGGCATTGATTACAGGTGGGTTATTGCATGGTGCTTATTTACTGGGTGTTTTTAGCGCCATTCAATATGGGTTAAGTGCAGGGATGACGGCATTAATTGTATCATTGCAGCCCATTTTAACCGCCTTAATTGTAAGGCGTTTATTTTCTGAACGTTTGGCTGGGGCGCAATGGTTGGGCATATTTATTGCGCTTATTGGTGTCGCTATGGTGTTGAGTGCAAAAATTACCGCCGTTGAACTTCAGGATGGGCTTAGTTATTACGGCTTGGGGTTTGCAACCTTGGCCTTGTTTTCTATTACCATTGGTGCAATTTACCAAAAACACCATAAGGGAGACATGGATTTGCGCGTGGTGGGCATTTGGCAATATGTTGGTGGATTATTGGTTGTGACACCATTTGCATTATTTTATGACAGTTTTGAGATTGAATGGTCTGGTGAGTTGATGTTGGCAATGGCCTGGCTAGTGATTGTGCTGTCTATCATTACCATATTTTTGCTTTTATTATTGATTAAAGCGCAAAGTTCTAACCAAGTAGCGTCGCTATTTTTTATGGTACCTAGTGTGACTGCAATATTTGGCTGGTTATTGTTTGGTGAAACATTAGGCTGGTTTGAAATTGCAGCGATTGTAATTGCATCTTATGGCGTATTGCTCGCACGGGCGCCAAACAAACCAATATTGTAAGGCTTGGTTTAAATAATTGGTGTAAAAGTAAAATCCGTATTCATCGTATTTTTTTAATAATACAACTCTTCCTTTGGGAAAACCATCTAACCCTATCGTAGTA
>JADGDI010000122.1 GCA_016744975.1 Hyphomicrobiales bacterium
GCGTAATATTGGGCAGGAGAGCCTTTTTTTTCACCAATCTCAATTTCACTATTGCTAAAATTTCTGACTAAAAATCGATCGCGAAACTTAGCCATTGATTCAGCAATTCGAGCAATCTCAACAATGTCTGTACCAATTCCAATGATCATAAATTATATGTCTCGTATCGTTAATGGGTTTTTGGTCGCGCTTTGTCCATTAAGTTTCGCATTTTTTTTATGCTGGCTTCAAGCCCTACAAATATTGCTTCACCAATTAGGAAATGTCCAATATTTAATTCAACAATTTGGGGAATTGCGGCAATCGCACTAACATTGTCATAATCTAAGCCATGACCAGCATGTACCTCAAGACCTAATGCGGTGGCCTGCTCAGCGCCATTACGTAACCGAGCTAATTCTACTGCAATTTGTTGCTGATTGCCTGCCAAACAGGCGTGGCTATAGGGACCGACATGTAACTCGATAATGTCAGCACCAGTTTTGGCGGATGCCTCAATTTGATTTTCGTCGGGGTCAATAAAAAGCGAAATACGCATACCATCTTGTTGCAACATTCTTGAAAAATCGTTGATTCTATTGCCATTACCCGCAACGTTAAGGCCGCCTTCTGTTGTGACCTCTTCACGCTTTTCAGGTACTAGGCAGCAGGCATTGGGTTTGTGGCGCATGGCTATAATGCCCATTTCATCGGTTACCGCCATTTCAAAATTAAGTGGTAAATCTATATCAGCACTTAGTTTTGCAATGTCATCGTCATTAATGTGACGACGGTCTTCTCGTAAATGCGCGGTTATACCATCAGCGCCAGCTTGGGTAGCAATTTTTGCGGCGGTCATAGGGTCGGGGTGAATGCCGCCGCGCGCATTACGGATGGTAGCAACGTGGTCAATATTTACCCCAAGTCTTAAATAGTCAGTCATTTTATGCAATCGCTCATCTATTATATTTGGTCATATATATTGAAATTATAAGTTGCTGAAAAATATAAACAAGTAAGAATGACTGACTAATGATTGAAATTATTTATGAATCAGTTCAATTATTATGAATTAAACTTATCATATCGAGCTTTTTGGTAAATTGAAACGGCACGGTATACGATGAAATAGCTAATGGCGCCGACTAATAAGCCTAACGGAATGCCGCCAATAATCATGGGTTTAAATATGCCCCACATTTCACCATATCCACTATGAAATAGTTTTCTGCCAAAGTGAATTTGCTCGCGAGGCAATATCTCGGTGCCAAGAATTGTATTACCGATTCGATATATGGTATACCAAATGAACGGAAAACTAATGGGGTTGCCAACCGCTGTGCCAAGGGCAGAAGCCAGTAGGTTTGATTTAAACAAAAATGCAATGGCCGCTGCAATAATAAAATGAAACCCTAAAAAAGGCGTGCAGGATGCAAAAACCCCAGCTGCCACACCAAAAGCAATGGCGTAAGGTGTTGCATTAATTCGCCAAATACGGCGCCATATATAGATAAAACTTCGTCGCAAGCCTTTTATAGGCACAAAAAAATTGCCAATTTTCTGCTTTATTTGCAGTTTATTTCGCCGCTTAAACAGCATTACTAATCCCAAGACTCTATGGTTGCGTCGATGTTTTCTTATAACATATTTTTGGTTTATATATGGTTTATAAATTTACATTTTCAATATTTATAAAGTTATTTCGCCAAACTTTCGGCCAGCAACGCGTTTTATATCATCGATGATGGAAAGTGTCTGGAGTGAATTTTTTAAAATGTTGAAATGGTGAATGTCACGTACTTCCACCTCCATATATAAATGATGGAAATCAGTTTCTTTAGATAGCATAAAGCTATTCCAAATATTACAGCCCTGATCGGCAATTAGGGTGGAAATACGCGCTAAAGCACCGACTTCATTCAACAATGTAATCTCGATTGGTGCAGTAAACCAGTTTTTATCACCTTCATCCAAGTCCCATACCAAATCTACCCACAAATCTGGTTGGTCTTCAAATATCTCAAGCTCATCTGCGTCAATTGGGTAGATGATGATGCCTTCACCTTTTTTAATGATGCCAACAATACGCTCACCTGCAATTGGTGGATATTTTTTAGAAAAGCGGATAAAGCCAAGATTTTGTGAAACGCCACGTATTGGAATGGCGTTGGTTTTACTACTTGCACCGAGTTCAAAGTGAGTTTGTTGATTTAGAAAATCAATGTCTTTACTGTCTAGCAATGTTGGTGCAACGGCAATTGCAACTTGCTTTAAGCGCACTTCATTACGGGCTATGGCAACCAATAAATCATCGATTGATTTAAATGCTAAAACTGAGAGTGCTGCGGTTAATTTATCATCACTATATTTGATTTTTAATTTCTTAAAAATGCGAATTAACATTTCTTTGCCTAAATGCGCATATTGTTTTTTCCGTTCCTCGCGGCTAGCACGGCGAATTGCGGATTTTGCTTTACCTGTTAGTACAAAATTTTCCCATATGGCTTGCGGTAAGCTACCCTTCGAGGTGATAATTTCAACTTCATCGCCATTGTTAAGCCTTGAACGAAGGCGCGAGGTAATGCCGTTTATTTTACAGCCGACACAAGTGTTGCCTATGTCGGTATGAACGGCATATGCAAAGTCGATGGGTGTTGCGTGTTTGGGCAGCGCAATCAACCGCCCCTTTGGAGTAAAGCAAAATGCTTGGTCTGCAAATAATTCTAGCTTGGTATGTTCGAAAAATTGCTCGGGTGCATCACCATCTTCAAGTGATTCAATAATTTGACTCAACCATTTGAATGCACTGGATTCTTCTGATACTGGCACACTGCCAGGTTTTTCAGTCTCATCGCCAGGCATAGCGCCTGTTTTTGGGTTGTTGGTATATATGTTTTCTTTATATAGAGCATGCGATGCAATACCATATTCATTGACTTCATGCATTTCTTCGGTGCGTATTTGTAATTCAATGCGTTTGCGCGTTGGGCCAATTATGGTGGTGTGAATAGAGCGATAATCATTGCTTTTTGGGATTGAAATAAAATCCTTAAATCGCTCTGGTACCATTGGCCATTCAGTATGCACCAATCCCAGCGCTCGGTAACAGTCATCTTCATTTTTGGTGATGATTCTAAATGCAAAAATATCTGATATTTTTTCTAGAGAGATGGATTGCCGCTCCATTTTACGAAAAATTGAATAGGGGCGTTTTTCTCGGCCAATAACCCGTGCAGAAACACCTGCATCTTTTAGCTTTTTGTTTAGAATGTCTACAATGTTGGCAAGTAAGTCTTCTTCATCTTCATGCATTGCCTGTAATCGATTTAAAATGGTATGCCTTGCATCTACATTTAATATTCTAAAGCAAATATCTTCTAATTCTTCGCGAAAGAACTGAATACCCATGCGTCCAGCAAGTGGTGCGTATATATCCATAGTTTCTTGAGCAATTCGTATGCGCTTTTCAGGTTTTACGAAATTTATAGTTCGCATATTGTGTAAGCGGTCTGCAAGTTTTACGAGCAATACACGAATGTCTTTTGAAATCGCAAAAAATAGCTTTTTTAAATTTTCCGACTGGGCGGTTTCACGCGAAATGAGCTTTAAATTACTGATCTTTGTAAGACCTTGCACCAACGCACCAATTTCGTTACCAAATATTTCGTCAATTTCTTCTCTCGTAGCATCCGTATCTTCAATGGTGTCATGCAATAGCCCTGTTGCAACAACAGTGGCATCGAGTTTTAAATCAGCTAAAATTGCAGCAACTTCAATCGGATGTGAAAAATATGGGTCCCCCGATGCGCGTTTTTGGGTGCCATGTTTTTTATAGCCGTATATATATGCCTTGTTAAGCAATGCTTCATCGGCATTGGGGTCATATGCCAATACCTTTTCAACCAATTCATATTGCCGCATCATAATGGAATCTCTTTTGTTTGTTGAAACTAGTTTATCTGAGTTAATCACAATGCCCAGCAAAACTATTTTTTTGAGACATAATTTTGGTATAAAAAAAACCCCCAAGAAATCTTGAGGGTTTTTAAAATAAATTGTCATGCATCATTTTGGCTTTGGTAATGCTTCAATGGCTTTTAACAAATCTTCTTCGCCCATTTGGTCAAAGCTAATTTTGTCAGGGTCAACACCCAGATTACTAACCTCGCCAGTTGCTGAAATCATTGGTACAATTTCAGTTTCAGGCTCATCAACTTCAACAAAACGTTGCATAGAGTGGATGAACTCTTCTTCTAAATCCTCTGCTGAAATCATGCCATCACCAATTTCGCGAAGGGCTATCACAGGGTTTTTATCATTATCACGTTCTACAGTTGGTTCAACACCACCAGCAAGCATACGGGCTCTATGTCCTGCTAATAAAATTAATTCAAATCGGTTGTCAATTTTTTCGATACAGTCTTCTACGGTAACGCGCGCCATTTAGCGATCTCCAAAAATTTTTAGATAAGATTAACTAGGGTCAAAATTACATAATAGCAAGACTTAATTTCCAACTCAGTAATATTCTGGTTATTTTAGCTGGTTTATCATCTGTTTTGCAGTTTTTCCATTGATTGGATGGTGCCACATTGGTGCAATGTCGATAATTGGCCGAAGCACAAAAGCACGACTTGCAATAGCAGGGTGGGGTAGGCTTAACGGAATATATCCAGTGTTAGATTTATGGTTACGGGATTTGTTATCGCCAATAATTACGCGATTATAGCAGATTAAATCAATATCAAGTGGTCGACTTGCCCACCTAGTATCTGCATGTCGCCCCGCAGAGCCTTCAATTTTTTTGAAACAATATAGCAATTGATTGGCGCATTTATGAGACTGAATGAGTATGTTTAAGTTAATGTAATAATTCTGTGGAAGATTATAGTCGTTATTGGCACTACCAACACATTTATTACAGTCCAAACATTGTTTGGTTTGTAAGTCTAAGGGGCGGCTATAATAGGGGTGTGATTGGCTTATAATTTGAATGTTAACTTTAGATATTTCTGTAACAGCGCGATTTAATGTTTCTATCCGATTGCCCCATTTTGAGGGCAAATTAGAACCCAATGCAATGATAATCATTATTTCTCCAATATTAATCAATAGGATTATTCATGTTAAGCTTATCAAGTTAAGTAATTAAAAAATATTATGAAATCTCAAATAGATTTTCTACACTGTTTTGTTTTTTATAGCAATAACTTAGACTTTTGGATAATATCTCATCCAAATTATGGTAGCATAATGCAATGAATTACTATAGTTTATTCAAATCGGTAGTAAGTAATAATTTTTACTGCTGTATGTATGTCACAGCTTATAGTTTAAGTTTAGGAAAATAAATATATTATGCACATTTACCCCGCTCAAAAAATTGCAATTTTTATCGATGGATCAAATCTGTATGCAACTGCAAAAGCGTTGGATTTTGAAATTGATTATAATCAATTATTGAATTTGTTTAAAAATAAAGGCCAATTTGTTAGGGCCTACTATTATACTGCGTTG
>JADGDI010000123.1 GCA_016744975.1 Hyphomicrobiales bacterium
CCCATATACATCTCTTTTCCATCTATCTTCACAATCTTAGATGGTGATTGTGCATTCATATCTAATTTTGACGAAACACCTTCCGCTTCATCGCCTTCTGTATCCGCATCGAGAGACATTACATATTCTACCATTTTACGGATATCATCTGCTAACTCATCCGATGCGGCCTCGCCGATTAACAAGCCTTTGGTTTCTTTGGCTAACACAGCGGCAGTTGCTGCTAAAATAATGCCAATTACAACTGATGCAATGCCATCAAAGATTGGCATTTTCATCTGGTCAGCCATATAAACGCCGACAAGCGCAACTAAAAGCCCAAGCATGGCTGCGCTGTCTTCAAACAGCACAACAAAAGTGATTGGATCCTTTGAATGCTTGATGCTATCCCAAACACTACGGCCACGTCGACTATTGTTAAACTCTTTAAATGCAACATACCAAACCACGCCTTCAAATATTAGTGATGCCCCTAATACGATATAATTTATATAGGCGTCATGAATGGCTTCTGGATGAAGTATTTTTTCCACCCCCTCATAAAGTGAAACCGTTGCACCCAAACCAAATACTGAAATGGCAACAATAAAGCTCCAAAAATATAATTCCATGCCGTAACCAAATGGGTGTTTGTCGTCAGCGGCTTTTTTTGACTTGCTAATGCCATAAAGCAATAGCACCTGGTTGCCTGTGTCCACCAAGGAATGAATAGCCTCGGACAACATAGCAGAGCTACGCGTTACATAGGCTGCAGCAAATTTTATGGTTGAGATGAGCAAATTGCCAAAAAGGGCGGCATAAATGACTTTTTTTGAGCCGTGAGCGGACATGTTTTTACCTTTAATGAAGCAATTATATGGATGATTCATTAAATAACCGATTCTGTGGGGAAAATCCAAAGATTTAAGTCTTAACCGATGATTTAGGCGATTATAAGTTTCGAATTCATCCGACCTTGGCTTATAATAAGGTTCGAATCAAATTAATTACAATTGGTATATATAGTGTCAGATAATGAAACGCCATCAGATGATAATATTCCTCATTTACCCAGTGATGTAACGCCGGTAAATATTGAAGATGAGATGAAAAAGTCTTATCTAGATTATGCGATGAGCGTTATCGTTAGTCGTGCTTTACCAGATGTAAGAGATGGTTTAAAACCTGTTCATCGGCGTATTTTATTCTCTATGAGTGAGAATAATTATGATTGGAATAAAGCTTATCGTAAATCTGCCCGTGTGGTTGGTGATGTGATCGGTAAGTATCACCCTCATGGTGACCAATCTATTTATGATGCTTTGGTACGAATGGCGCAGGATTTCTCGCTGCGTTTGCCGTTGCTTGATGGACAAGGTAATTTTGGCTCTGTCGATGGTGATAAAGCCGCCGCGATGCGTTATACCGAAGTGCGGATGGAAAAAGTCGCCCATGCGTTGATGGTTGATTTGGACAAAGACACCGTTAACTTTAAAGAAAATTACGACAATAGTGAACAAGAACCAGAAGTTTTACCGTCTCGCTTTCCAAACCTATTGGTCAATGGTGCTGGTGGTATTGCTGTGGGTATGGCAACCAATATTCCGCCGCATAATTTGGGTGAAATTATTGATGCTACCATTGCCGTTTCTCATAACCCAAGTTTAACCAATGAGGAATTAAATGAAATTGTACCTGGGCCAGATTTCCCTACAGGCGGATTTATCCTTGGCACAGCTGGTATAAAATCTGCCTATGATACTGGCCGCGGTTCAGTAATCATGCGCGCTAAATTGAGTGTCGAAGAAATTCGCAAAGATCGTGAAGCGATTGTAATTACTGAAATTCCATATCAAGTAAACAAAACTACATTGATTGAAAAAATTGCAGAATTGGTGCGTGAGAAGCGCGTTGAAGGCATTTCAGACATTCGTGATGAGAGTGACCGTGATGGCATGCGCATTGTAATAGAAATAAAACGCGATGGTGTGCCTGATGTGATTATTAACCAACTATACCGTTATAGCCAGTTGCAAACTAGCTTTGGCTGCAATATGGTTGCGTTAAATCATGGCCGACCTGGCCTTTTAAATTTATCTAACTTCTTAACTGCGTTTGTTGATTTTCGCGAAGAAGTGGTTACACGTCGTACCAAGTTTTTGCTTAACAAAGCCCGCGACCGTGCGCATGTATTGGTTGGTTTGGCGATTGCCGTTGCCAATATTGATGAAGTTATTAAACTTATTCGAAGTGCGCCAAACCCACTTGCTGCACGTGAGGGCTTGATGGCTCGCAAATGGCCTGTTGGTGATGTTGCGCCCCTTATTCAGCTCATTGCCGACCCGCGCCATATGATTAGTGATGATGGCACTTACACCTTATCTGAAGCTCAAGCCCGTGCTATTTTAGAATTGCGTCTACAGCGCCTTACTGCGATGGGCATGAATGAAATTGGTGATGAACTGAATAAGTTGGGCGAAGAAATTAAAGATTATCTGGATATTTTAAGCTCTCGCGACCGAGTTATGAATATTATCCGCGAAGAATTGACCAGTATTAAAGACGAATTTGCTACACCAAGACGGACTGAAATTTTGGGTGCGTTGGGTGATTTTGATGATGAAGATATGATCCCTAAAGAGGATATGGTGGTTACTGTATCGCATAAAGGTTATATAAAACGGGTTGCACTTAATACCTATCGTGCGCAGCGACGCGGCGGCAAAGGCCGCTCTGGCATGAACACCCGTGATGAAGATTTTGTAACCAGTATTTTTGTGCTGAACACCCATACACCTGTCTTATTCTTCTCATCTAAAGGCATGGTTTATAAGCTGAAAGTTTGGCGCTTACCGATTGGCAGCCCAACCAGTGTTGGTAAAGCACTGATCAATCTATTGCCGCTTGATCAGGGTGAAAAAATCACCACTATTATGCCATTGCCAAATGCTGATGAGGATATTTCTGACCTTAATATTATGTTTGCTACCAAACGCGGGAATGTCAGACGTAACGAATTGACTGACTTTGTACAAGTAAATAAAGGTGGTAAAATCGCCATGAAACTTGGCGATGATGATGAAATTGTTTCAGTGCAAATTTGTACCGACGAAACGGACGTATTGCTTGCTACAACCGCTGGTCGTTCTATTCGCTTTGCGGTGAATGATGTTCGGGTATTTGTTGGTCGTTCATCCACTGGCGTGCGCGGTATTAGGCTTGATAAAGATGTTGAAGTTATATCGATGGCGATCTTGAAACATATGGATATTACTTCGCCTGAAGCGCGGGCTTATGTTAAACAATCCAATGCATTAAGACGGCTTGGTGACGATGAGCCTGCTGAAATAGAGGCTGAGAATCAAGACGATACTGATGCAGGTGAAGATGCTGTTGAATTGAGTGCAGAACGTATTGAATTACTCAAAAATGCTGAAGAGTTTATTTTGACTATTTCTAAAAATGGCTTTGGCAAACGCACCAGTGCTTATGAATATCGTGTGACTGGTCGCGGTGGTAAAGGCATTGTGGCGATGGGTATTTCAGAGCGTAATGGCAACCTTATTGCCTCTTTCCCTGTTGATGAAAGTGACCAAATTATGCTGGTTACCAATGGTGGACAATTAATACGCTGCCCATTATCGGACATTCGTATTGGTGGGCGCTCTACTCAAGGTGTGACCATCTTTAAAACTGCTAAAAAGGAAGAAGTGGTTTCGGTTGGTCGTATCAGTGACATTGAAGGGGATGAGGATGAGGAGACTGCTGAAGCTCAATCTGATGCCAATTCTTCTAATATTTCCGATGATAAAACGGACTGATTGATATGAATAACACAAGCTATAAAATTGGGTTATTTGCTGGGAGCTTTGACCCAATTACCTTTGGCCATGTTGATGTTTTTAAACGCGCATTGGACATTGTTGATGAATTGGTGATTGCAATTGGTATTCAACATCATAAATCGGCCTTATTCACACCAGAAGAACGGTTGAATTTAATTGGCCAGTCTGTTCAATCAGACCGAATTAAATTGGTGACTTTTGATGGTTTACTTGTTAATGAGGCCAAGCGGGTTGGTGCTAATTTTTTAATTAGATCTATTCGTAATAGTCAAGATTTTGAGTATGAAAAAACATTGGCAACCATGAATTTTGAATTATCGGGTATTGAGACCATCAATTTATTTGCAAACCCACAATTTAGCCACATATCGTCGACTATAGTACGACAGATTGCTAAAATGAATGGTAAGATTGATAAATTCGTGCCAAAAAATGTTATTTCAGCAATTGCAGAAAAATTAGAAAAATGAAATCAAAGGAAATATTGTGACTGTAAAATTCATTAAAAGCCTATTTGTGCTTATATCTGCTCTGATATTCAGTGCGACCATTGCCCATTCTGCCAACCAACTGCCAGAATTAACGGAAGAAAATACGCTCTATATTGATGTCGATGCTGGAACTATAAAAATTCAATTATTACCTGATGTTGCACCAAACCATGTTGCACGAATTAAACAACTTGCAAAACAAGGTTTTTATGATGGCATTATATTCCACCGAGTAATTGCTGGTTTTATGGCTCAAACGGGCGACCCAACAGGCACTGGTACTGGGGGTTCTGAATTAGGAAATGTTAATGCCGAATTTACAAAAAAATATAGTTTCGAGCGAGGTGTTGTTGGCATGGCGCGCTCTCAAATGCCACATAGCGCTAACAGTCAATTCTTTATCATGCTAAAGGATGGGGCATTTTTGGACAATAATTACACCATATGGGGTGCTGTTGTTGATGGTATGGCTGCTGTAGATAAGATCAATAAAGGTGAGCCACCAGCAAACCCAAGTAAAATGAATAAAGTTTATCAAAAATAATTTAGAAAATGGAGACGCCAATGGCTGACTATAACAACCCAGAAGACACATTGATTCTGGACACTTCAAAAGGCATTATCGCCATTGAGATGAATAAAGAAGTTGCACCAAAACATGTTGCGCAAATTCAAGAATTGGTAAAATCAGGCTTTTACGATGGTATTATTTTCCATCGGGTGATTGATGGTTTTATGGCACAAACAGGTTGCCCTGATGGCACTGGTATGGGCGGTAGCGGTAAAAATATCGATGCTGAGTTTAACCAAGAAAGTCATGTTAGGGGCGCATGTTCTATGGCCCGTTCGCAAATGCCAAACAGTGCTTCTAGCCAATTTTTTATCTGCTTAGATGACGCTACTTTTTTAAACGGCCAATATACTTATTGGGGTAAAGTATTAGAAGGTATGGATGCGGTTGATGCGCTTGCTAAGGGCGAGCCACCACGCAATCCAGATGTCATTAATAAAGCTTATATGGCTTCTGACGTATAGCAGCCAAGCAATATTTTGCTTTTAAAGGCTGTGATTTACTTTGCAGCCTTTTTGTATGGAGTAATGGTTTAACAGGTAATGACATTATAGCAGTTAGATTTGTTACATCTATTTTAGCATTAACCG
>JADGDI010000124.1:0-2556 GCA_016744975.1 Hyphomicrobiales bacterium
TTCTTCATTGCAATGTTGAGAATACCCACCCTGGTCAGCTAATTTCAAGGGCTGAAAAGCAGCCTTCTCAGCTAGCTTTTTCACCTGTTCAAGGCCAGTATCATAGCTAACTGGGATCGAATTTTCACGTACAAATTTCATCCCATTATATTCTATAGGGTTATGGGATGCAGTAATTTCAATGCCGCCAGCCATTTTTAAATCAGAGGTTGCAAAATATATTTCTTCGGTGCCAACCATGCCCAGATCAATCACATCCATGCCCGCTTCCATTATGCCTTTGGCTAGCGCTAATTTTAACCCCTCGCTGGTTGGTCGTATGTCGCAGCCAAGTACAATATTATTACTAGGGCAGTTTCTTTGTGACAATAAATAAATAGCAAATGCATGGCCAATATTATAGGCGATCTCTTCGTTTAACTCTTCGCCCAACTTACCGCGAATATCATAGGCTTTAAAACAGGTTAGCTTTTGTGTCATCTTGATCTCTAATTGTTAAAATCGTTTTTCAGTTTTTTGATTGACTGGGCTTAAGTCGGGTAGTTGACTTTTATCATTGAATATTTCTAACTGCGCATCTGCTTGTAACTTTATTAAGTTATAAATATCGGCTACAAGATTTTGTACTTTAAAACCAAACCAATTAATATCGTGCAATTCTAGTGGCAAATATGGGTCTTTTAACAAAATTTTGCGGTAGTCATGGATTAGTAACAAGCGTAATATGAGTGCATTTTTCGAGTTAATTTTGCTGCCATTTAGTAGCTTTTGTAAAATTGGCTTATATAGCTCATAAAAGCCTCTATAATCTTGATTTAAACTTTTCAGATCCCAATATTTTGTAGCCTCCATAACCGCCCCACCATTCCTGATATAGTTCACACCATTGGCAAAAAGCAGTGGCTCTCCTTGGCAGGCTCCATTAATCATTTCTTCGGAAATAAAATTAAAATATTCTGGTTTAACAAATATATGGGCATTAACCCTACCAAAACCAAGTGCTTCTAATTGTTTTTTAGCATTTTGGCGAGATTTGGCATTATGCCCAATATTACTAATTAGTATAATCTGCTGCCATTGCCCTGCCCATTTAGCATCCGATATACTGTATATTTTAGCGGCAGCATTTGCCGCTTGTTCTGCACCATAATCTGAAAAACTGTAAAAACTATACCGCCCTTTATGCTCACGTTTTAGCCAATTATCAGCAACCAAGCGGGTTAAAGTTGTTCTTATTAGGCCAGCATTCATACCAAATAAATCTAAAATATTACTAATATTGCCTAACCACATCCCCTCCCCGCGCGCGGTAACAATGTCGCCAAATAAAGTGATGATAAAAGATCCTGTGCGGCGTGGTTTTCTTAATAAAAATGAGGCCGCGAGTTTTTCAACCGCTTGGTTAATCGGCATATCCATGACACCAACCTTACTCATTTAAATTCATCACCTGGATAAATGCCCCAAAGTAAATCTTGCTTGATATAGCCTTGACGGGTTTCTACATTGAGTTGACACCAATTGCCGTCGCAGGTTTTAATCCTGACCAAAACACCAGATTCTAACTTTGCAACAATTTTTGCACTGTCGCTTTTGCTGCTATGAATGGTGAAAAAACCTCCCTTTTCCCAAGGGTTGATCATGCCATAACGCGTGCCGGATAAAAGTGAATGAAAAACCCAGCCAACAGAGCCTAAATGATCACGAATTTTACGCCAATTATCATATTCAGCAATTATCTCAATCGGTAAATTTTTAAGATTATACGTCCAAGCAATATCAAAACTTTCGTTTGGACCTTTGCGGACATTCACCTTATCGCGTTTAAGCGATACAAATCGAGGCAATGCTAATCCCGTTGAGCCAATATCTAGCTTTTTTTTAGCTGCTTCATCTTGCTGCTTTACGTTTCCACTAATGGCGTCACCATTCGTTTGTTTAGGTGTTATCTCGGTAGATGATAATAAATCGGTAATGGTTTCAACTTTACCTGCCCCAATTGCCATCGTGCTATATATGCTAAATAAACTGATGAAAATAACTCTAACCAAATATTGCATATATGCCTCAATCTTAATGAACAACAAAGCTATAACTCAATATAGTTAATTTCCAAATAAAAACCACAGAAACACCTAGGTTTCTGTGGTCAATTTTATAATCTAACTTGTCATTTGGGCAAAGGTTAATGCCTTACACACCATCAAATAAAGCAGTTGTTAAATAACGTTCGGCAGTGGACGGAATAATCACAACAATTTGCTTGCCTTTCATATTGGCTCTTTTACCAACTTCAAGTGCTGCAGCAATTGCTGCACCCGATGAAATCCCAACTGGAATACCATCACTGTTGGCAACTTTCCGCGATGTTTCAAATGCTGTTTCATTGCCAATGGTAATCACCTCATCAATAATAGCACGGTTAAGGTTATCAGGAATAAAACCTGCGCCAATGCCTTGGATTTTATGAGGCCCAGGTGCGTTTCCAGAGATGATAGCACTATCCTCAGGTTCAACTGCTACCATTTTAATGATTGAATTTTTAGCCTTTAGAAC
>JADGDI010000124.1:2566-5447 GCA_016744975.1 Hyphomicrobiales bacterium
CTTTAGAACAGTTCCAATGCCGGTGATTGTACCACCAGTTCCAACACCAGCAATTACCATATCCACTTTACCATCTGTATCATTCCAAATTTCAATTGCAGTCGTGCGTTTGTGTATTTCGGGATTGGCTGGGTTTGAAAATTGTTGCGGAATAATAGCATTTGGATTACCCGCAGCAAGGTTTTCTGCTCTGGCTATCGCGCCTTTCATGCCTTCACTTGCGGGGGTTAATTCAAGAGTCGCACCTAAGAATGCTAGCATTTTGCGCCGCTCAATTGACATGCTTTCAGGCATACATAAAGTTAGCTTTATACCCTTTGCTGCGGCAACAAATGCCAGTGCGATGCCTGTATTGCCTGAAGTTGGTTCAATGAGAATTGTATTTGCAGAGATTTTACCTGCCGCTTCCAAATCCTCTATCATCGCAACACCGATGCGATCTTTTACCGAAGAAAGTGGATTAAAAAATTCTAATTTTAGTAAGATTTCAGCTTGAATATTCTCAGATTTTACCAAGTTATTCAACCGCACCAAAGGGGTATTGCCGAATGTTTCAGTAATTGAGCCGTATATTTTTCCATTGCCAATTGTCTCAGTCATATTATCCTCTTATATTTATAATTTTTAATGATTCTTACTTACTTAAATGGCGAAATCGCTACTAATCTCACTGCCTGTTGAAACCTTACTATCCAGTGCTTTTTGGTGCAATTGTTCAAGGGTTATTGCGTCAAATTGCTTAAGTAGTTGAGTTTGAATATCATTCCATAATGGCTCAACCACTAAAGTTGCCAATTCAGACTGGACATTAATTTCAAGCTCTTCTTGACGTTCAAGTTCATCAACCACACGTACAATATCACCGACCGTTATACGCCTTCGCTCGCGTGCCAGTCGATAACCGCCCTTAGGGCCGCGTACACCTTTTAAAATGCCTTCGCGTACCAATTGTTGCATGACTTGTTCTAAATAACGTTGTGGAATGCCCTGCCGTTTGGTAATGTCTTTGGATTGAACGGGATTAGGGCGTGCATTATAGGCAACGTCTAAAACCGCTTCAATTGCTAATAATGTTTTTCGAGTTAATCTTAACATATCAATTTCCTATTTTACGCCAGTTGACCCATAGCCACCTGCCCCACGCGCTGTATCGCTTAATTGCTCAACCACATCAAATTCAAGTTGGATGACAGGCGCTAATATCCACTGGGCAACACGCTCACCACGACTAATAACAAAATCCTGTTGACCAAGGTTGATCAGCAGAGTACTCACTTCGCCTCGGTAATCACTATCAATCGTACCTGGGGCGTTAACCAGAGCAATGCCGTGCTTAAACGCAAGGCCTGAGCGTGGCCTTACTTGTATTTCGTAACCTAATGGAATTTCTACTTTTAAACCAGAGGGGATCAAACAACGCTCACCAGGTTTCAAAACTATCGGTTCGTCGGCTGGGTTTGCAGCCCTTATATCTAGGCCAGCAGCACCAATTGACTCATATTTTGGCAATGTTAGCCCTTCAAAATGAGCTAGCTTTAATATTTTTAAGGATATTTTATTCATTAATTTTACCTATATAATCTATTATATTACGCGCGATTTGCGCTTTACTTGCTTTGGGCAACTCAACAATTTGTTGATTGTGTTTATTCATGATGCTGACTTTGTTGTAATCGCCACCCATAATGCCCGTTGCAGGACTAACGTCATTAACCACTAAAATATCACAATTTTTACGTATAATCTTTGCCCGGGCATTTTCTAAGATATCGTCTGTTTCGGCTGCGAAGCCAACAACCAAACTCGGTCTATTTTTAGTTAAACTCGCAATGGTTTTCAAAATATCTGGGTTTTCAACAAAGGTTAAAGTTTTCTCATCAGTGCTATTTTTATCTGGGTGTTGCTGCTTTTTAATTTTCACATCGCTATAGTTGGCAATTTTCCAATCCGATACTGCGGCTGCAAAAACTGCTATATCAGCAGGTAAGCTTTGCTGTACGGCTGACATCATCTGCTGTGCAGTGCGTACTTGCTTTAGCTTAACACCATATGGCAATACTTCATTTGAGGGGCCAGTAATTAAAGTCACTTTCGCGCCAGCGCGCCGCGCGGCGTCTGCTAAGGCATAACCTTGTTTACCTGATGATAAATTACCAATGAACCGCACTGGATCAATCGCCTCATAAGTTGGTCCGGCGGTGATTAGGACATGTTTGCCAGATAATGTTTTGGTTACAGGACTAAAAAAGTCTTCAAGCACGGTTAAAATTACTTCTGGTTCTGACAGCCGCCCAAAACCAAATTCACCGCAGGCCATATCACCTTTGACAGGGCCAATGAACTGCACATCATTATCACGTAATAATTTCATGTTTTTTTGAGTTGCTGAGGCTTCCCACATGCGCACATTCATAGCTGGTGCGACCATTATTGGGCTGTCTGTTGCTAGTAATAATGTAGTGGCTAAATCATCCGCAATCCCATGGGCTAATTTTGCTAATATATTTGCTGTGGCTGGCATCACCAAAATTAAATCATTTTCGCGCGAAAGGCTTATATGTCCCATTTCGGCTTCATCGGTTAAATTGAAAAGTTCATCATATACTTTATTTTCACTTAAAGCTGAAACAGATAAAGGCGTTACAAATTGTTTGGCAGATTTAGTCATAACAGGTGTTACATAACCACCAGACTTTTTAATTAAGCGGATTAATTCCAACGCTTTAAAAGCAGCAATACCGCCACTGATTAACAGTAATATTCGTTTATTATGCAAGGTCATAGCTAGAAGAACCATCGTGATTAAAATATTTTACATTATTTAATGTTATATAAATATATTTTACATAAATCAACTGCAAATATTTATTTTAAAAAATTA
>JADGDI010000125.1 GCA_016744975.1 Hyphomicrobiales bacterium
TGATATGGTTGAGCACCTTGGGCATAGTTCCTTTATCTATGCACGAAATGGAATAGGAAACTCAATTATACTCGAAGCTGGAAGTCGAAAGGAAATTCTTTCTGGCGATAAAATATCAGCTTTCTTTAACGCGTCATCCCTATTTATTTTCGATGATATAGGCAAACGTATTGCCTAATATTAAAACCAAATCACTTACCATTTGTAAGCGACTTTTCCAACCCTTTTGCGGTTAACTTTTGGCCAAACGTGAATGACGCAACTCGCCATTGGCTTCTAATATCGCATAAGCGGTTGAGGATAAATAGCTATTAATTTTCTTAAAATCCCGCAAAATGTCCATATGAAAAGCACTGGTTTCAAGGCTATTTCTGTCGCCTTTACGCAACCTAGAAAGATGAGATAGCCTGTTATCATATTCTGTTTTTCTGAATAATTCTTTACGTCTAATAATTTCACGTGCACTGGCAATATCCTGATCCATAAAGGATTTCACCGCCAGTTGCATTGTATCTTCAATATAGGCATACATATCTTTTATCTCCTGCATGCCAATGACCGAAAAACGTTTATTTTGTTGAAGCATTTGCTTAATCGTATGTAGAATATTACGAGCCACTTCATTGCCTATATAATCAAGGCTGGTCGCAAAACCTATAATTTCAAGAGCCCGTTTGCTGTCCATATCTTCAAGCTCAGTTTGGCTTAATTTAATCAGATATGTCTTAACCCCACTTGAAATATCTAGAATTTCTTCATCCATTGCCTTGGCGGTCTTGCATTTTAATTCATCGCGCTCAACCAACGAATCAACTGTTAGCTTAAGCATCATTTCAACTTTGTCGGTCATATTCAGCACCTCGCGCGCTGCAAGGTTGAGTGCAATTTCTGGCATATCGAGGGCAGAGCTACGTAGATAGTTGGGTTTCTCAGCGACACGTGCTTCATTATTCTTGGCGCTAAAACTAGCTAATATTTTCGCAACGGGATTAATCAAGCCAATGAAAATAGCAAAAAGGATAATATTAAATCCCAAATGAATAAAGATAGCAAATTCCGTAATTTGATCTAAACCCGTATAGACAAAAACACCATTACTCACCTCAAGCAATGGGTTAATAAGAATTACACCTAATATGGCCAAAATCAAACGGAATAAAAAATTACCCAAAGTAATACTACGCGAGGTTGCGCCTTCTTTTAAAGTCATAATCAACGCAGGAATAGCACCACCAACATTAACGCCTATAATAAATGGTAATATCAAATTATTATTCACCAAACCCGCCGCAGCAAGACCAGATATCAATAATATAATTGCTAAGCTAGAATGTGCAAAATAAGTAATTAATATTGCAAATATGAAGGTCATAATAGGATCAGAAGCAAGCGCGCCAACTATATATTTTAACGTCTCACTCTGTTGCATATTACCAGCAATTAATGACAAGCCATTAAGTGCTAACAATAAAAATCCAAGCCCTAATAAAATGCGTCCAATTTGCTTGCTATTGTTATTTTTATGTTGGTTTATATTATGTATTATATAACCAATTAATATCAGCAATGGCCATAATGCTTTGATATTAAGTGATAATAATTGTGCAACCAATGCAGCACCTATATCAGCACCTAGCATAATTGCCAAGCCTGTGCTGATCGGAATTAACGCCGCGGTAGCAAAACTCGTAGTCAATAGCGCAACAGCAGTACTCGACTGCAACACAAGTGCTGCAAAAAAACCTGCAAAACTTGCAGCGAACCGATTGGAAAGGTTTTTATTTAAACCCTGGCGTAATTCAGCACCATATGCGCGCATAAAACCAGTTCTTACCATGCGTGCACCCCATAATAACAGCGCCGCATTACCACCCAATAATATTATTATTTCGATACCTGTCAAATTTCAGCCCTTAATGATTGATTTTTATAGTTGGAGTTCGAACATATAGGATATAAATGAATACTCAAAATTGAATTTTCAAATGAATTGATATTAAATACCTATAATAAAATTTACATCCTGACATGATTTTATCTTATTTCTGTGTTATAGAACAAATATTAACCACTATAATTTGCGGAAAAAATCATGAAAAAACTAATTGTTCTTACTTTATGTACATCACTAGTAGCTTGTACCACGACCGATTTATTTAACCCAAATAATTTAGACAAAACTGGTGCTGGTGTTGGCATTGGTGCTATAGGTGGCGCTCTGGGCGGTTTATTATTGTCTAAAGGCGGTGCAGACACACGCAACAAAGTGTTAATAGGCGCAGGAATTGGCGCTTTAATAGGCGGCAGTGTTGGCATTTACATGGACAGCCAAGAAAAGGAATTACGCAAAGAGTTGGACAATAGCGGCATTATTGTTACCCGTGATGGCGATAAAATCATCATCAGCTTACCTTCCAACATATCTTTTCCATCAGGAAAATCAGCCGTTTTGGCTGAGTTTCATCCACCACTTAATGCAATCGCAAAGGTTTTAGCCAAATATAACAAAACCATATTAGACGTAAGTGGCCACACCGATTCGGTTGGAACAGACTCAAGCAACCAAATATTATCAGAGCAACGCGCATTGAGCGTCGGTAATTACATCTCAGCTAAAAATATTGATGGCCGTAGAATGCACATCCTTGGTTTTGGTGAAAGCCAACCCATTGCCAGCAACAGCTCTGCTAGTGGTCGGGCAGCAAATCGCCGGGTAGAAATCGCAATTTTACCATTGGTTAAAAAATAGTCATTAAAAAACCTGCTGCATAAACCAATATGCAGCAGGTAAATTCAAGCAAAGCCACCTTAAATTACATATGAATCACACGGTCATAAGCATCTAAAACCGACTCATGCATCATTTCTGATAAGGTTGGATGTGCAAATACAGTATGCATTAATTCATGTTCTGTCGTCTCCAAACCTTGTGCAATTACATAGCCTTGAATTAACTCGGTAACTTCTGCACCAATCATATGAGCGCCAAGTAATTCGCCAGTCTTAGCATCAAACACAGTTTTGATAAACCCATCGGTTTCGCCAAGTGCAACCGCTTTACCATTGCCAATGAATGGGAAGTTGCCAACTCTAACTTTAAAGCCCGCTTCCTTGGCTTTCTCTTCAGTATAACCAACCGATGCAACTTGCGGGTGGCAATAAGTACAACCTGGAATGCCTGCAGGATTAAGTGGGTGGACATCTTTCACCCCTGCAATTTTCTCGATGCAAATAATGCCTTCATGGCTGGCCTTATGAGCAAGCCAAGGTGGGCCTGCAACATCACCAATGGCATAGATACCATCAACATTGGTTTTACTCCACTGATCCACCACAATATGACTTCGGTCATGCTTGATGCCTAGAGTCTCAAGACCAATATTCTCAACATTACCAACGATGCCAACTGCCAAAATAACCCTGTCATAAATACGTTCTTCTATTTTACCATTTTTCAGCGTTATGCTTGCGGTAATATCATTTTCATTCGGGGTTAACTTGTCAACTTTAGTACTGGTTAATATTTCCAAACCTTGTTTTTTAAAGGCCTTTAACGCAGCTTTTGAAATGTCTTTATCTTCGACAGGCAACACCCGATCCATCACTTCCACAACTGTCGTATTAGAGCCTAATGCATTAAAGAAGCTGGCAAATTCTATCCCAATTGCGCCAGAACCAATTACCAACAAACGTTCAGGCACACTATCGGGCACAAGCGCTTGTTTATAGGTCCAAATATACTTACCATCTGGCGCCATGTCAGGAAATGTCCGTGCCCGAGCACCTGTTGCAATAATGATGTTTTTAGCGTTGATATCAGCCAATGCTTTGCCATTTGCCATCACGCCAACCACGCCTTTGGCTTTGATTTTAGCTTCACCATCTACAACATCAATTTTATGCTTTTTAAATAAACCCTGAATGCCCTTATTCATTTGCGCTGCAATACCGCGCGAACGTTTGACAATTTTTTCTAAATCAAAGCTTGCACCTTCGACTTTTAAACCAAATTCCTCAGCCCGTTCTGCCATCATGTGATATTGCTCTGAGCAGCGCAACAGTGCTTTGGTTGGAATACAACCCCAATTTAGGCAAATACCACCATAATGCTCACGTTCAATAACCACGACCTTTAAGCCAAGCTGTGCAGCACGAATTGCAGTTACATAACCGCCAGGCCCAGCACCAATAATTGCAACATCATAAATTTGATTGCTCATGTAAGATCCTTTCCTACACTAATAAGTTTATCTATAGCGCTATAGTAACATGCTAACAGGTTGTTCAATATAGCCTTTAAATGCTGCTAAGAATTGTGCACCAACCGCGCCATCAATTACTCTATGATCACAAGCGATTGTCACCGTCATCATCGTTTTAGCAATAAAGTCTCCATTATCAGCCACAACAACCCGCTTTTCACCTGCCCCAATGCTTAAAATAGCACCTTGAGGGGAATTAATTACCGAGGTAAATTGTTTAATGCCCATCATCCCCATATTGGAGATTGAAAACGTGCCGCCTTGATATTCATGTGGCGCTAATTTCTTATCACGCGCACGCATTGCAAGATCTTTGGCATTGGCCGAAATCTCTGCCAAACCTTTTTGATCGGCATTGGTAACAATCGGGGTAATTAACCCACCTTCAATTGCAACTGCCATGCTAATATCTGCATGCTTGTGCATTAAAATGCTATCACCCGTCCAGCTTGCATTGGCTTCAGGCACTTTCATCAAGGCCATCGCAGTGGCTTTAATCACAAAATCATTAACCGATATTTTTACATCGCCAGAAGCATTTAAGCCTTTACGTGCATTCAGCAAATCATCAATAGCGCAATCAATGGTCAAGAAAATATGCGGGACATCGCGCGCAGTTTCTGTCATGCGTTTGGCAATCACCTTGCGCATGCCATCTGCAGCAACTTCTTCATAGCTATCATCGGCATAAAAGGCTTTTACTGACATGGCATCAACCGCGGTTGAAACAAACCCAGTAGCCGCCGCAGCTTGTGGTTTAGCCACACCATTTTTAACCGCATCTAACACATCACGTTTAATGATACGGCCATTTGGGCCTGTTCCAGTTACCAAAGCTATGTCTAAACCTTCTAACCCAGCAATTCTTCTAGCCAAAGGTGATGAAAAATGTGCATTTTCAGATTTGGCAGCGGGCGCTGGCACAGTGTCGGCTTTAACAGTTTCAGGCGCCGATACAGCAGGTTTTGCAATCTCTGCAGCTTTTGGTGCTGCCTTAGCA
>JADGDI010000126.1 GCA_016744975.1 Hyphomicrobiales bacterium
GATGGTAGCAATGGCACACTGAATCCAGATGATTATATGTTGCCAAAAGAACAGAAAAAAGTCGATGATTTTATTCTTTATGGCATGGCAGCAGCCGTTCAGGCTGTTGAAGATTCTGGCTGGATGCCAGAAAATTATGAAGATCAATGCCGTACAGGGGTATTGATCGGTTCGGGGATTGGCGGCTTAAGCGGCATAGCAGATGCCGCATTAATGATGGAAAAGCGCGGCCCAACTCGAGTAAGTCCATTTTTTATACCAGGGCGATTAATCAATTTAATTTCTGGCCACATATCCATTAAATATAAGTTTAGAGGGCCAAACCATAGTGTTGTAACCGCATGTTCAACGGGTGCTCACGCCATTGGCGATGCCGCACGGCTCATTGCATTTGGTGATGCTGATGTAATGGTTGCAGGCGGTGCAGAAAGCCCAATATGCCGCATTGGTATTGCAGGCTTTGTTGCCTGCAAAGCATTGTCTAGCGCTTTTAATGACGACCCAACCGCCGCATCACGGCCATATGATAAAGACCGTGATGGTTTTGTAATGGGCGAAGGCGCAGGGGTGGTTGTTTTAGAATCAATGGAACATGCGCTTGCACGTGGTGCAAAAATTTATGCTGAAGTAACAGGTTATGGATTGTCTGGTGATGCACATCACATCACAGCGCCAGCCGCTGATGGCGATGGTGGCTTTAGAGCAATGAAAGCATGTATTGAACGTGCGGGCGTTAAAGCCAGTGATATTGATTATGTCAACGCTCATGGCACATCAACTCCGTTGGGCGATGAGATTGAATTACGGGCAGTAGAGCGGTTATTTGGCAATCAAGGCGATGGTCTAACCATGAGCTCGACCAAATCTGCTACGGGGCATTTATTAGGTGGTGCTGGTGCAATTGAAGCCATTTTTGCAACCTTATCCATTAGAGATAATGTCGTACCACCAACCCTAAACTTGGACAATCCATCTATGGAAACCAAAATTGATTTGGTGCCAAAAGTTAAGAAGCATAAGCAGGTTGATGTTGCTTTATCCAATAGTTTTGGCTTTGGTGGTACCAATGCATCTCTGTTGATTCAAAGGTTTAAAGCTTAAGCTTATAATATTGGTTCGATTTTAAAAGAGTATAAAATGTCAGACGATCAAACCCCATATCCTATAGAACCTGATACAGGTGATAACCGCCCAGGCTATTTTGCCCGCCAAAAAATGAAAAGACAATTAAAGCTTCAAATGAAGCAACAAAGCAGTAAGCCGCCAATGCGTGAAAAGCGCAAAAACAAGTCTAGTAACGGTTCTGTATTAGCAGCTCTAAGCGGTTTATTTACCGTTTTTTTAGTCATTGCGATTATCACTGCCGCAAGTTGGCTTGGTGTTAAACAGGTATTTGAAGTAAAAAATGACAAGCAAGAAGCTGCATTATTTCAAGTTAAATTGGGCGATAATTTAACCAAAGTTTCCGAACGTTTAGAAGCCGATAACTTGATCTCAAGCCAAGACTTTTATCGACTTTTAGTTGCGTGGGAAGGCAATGATACCCGCCTTAAAGCCGGTGAATATAAAATTCCTGCCCATGCTACAATGCGCGATATTATGAATATTTTTGTCGAAGGTCAAAGCATTCAGCATAAGATTACCCTAGCTGAGGGGCTGTCTACGGCAATGATTCTCGAAAAAATCAAAAAAGCACCACTATTGGTCGGAGAAATCACCCAAAAGCCAGCTGAGGGAGCGTTAATGCCAGAAACTTATCTGTTTCAAAGTGGCACTAAGCGCGATGTAATTATTCAACAAATGATGGAAGCACAGAAAAGTTTTATAACTAATTTATGGGATACTCGCGCCAAAGACTTGCCGCTAGAAAATATAGAGCAAGTGGTAGTTTTGGCATCAATTGTTGAGAAAGAAACCGGTCTCGCAAAAGAACGGCCAGAAGTTGCAGCGGTTTTTATCAACCGTATTAAACAAAAAATGAAATTGCAATCTGACCCAACCATTATTTATGGCATCACCAAAGGTGCATATAAGCTTGGCCGTTCTCTTAAAAAGAGCGAAATAAAAGCCAAAACGGATTATAATACATATGTAATTAAAGGACTGCCTCCAACGCCGATTGCTAATCCAGGGCGCGCCTCTATTTTGGCGGTTCTTAACCCTGCTAATGTAGATTATCTTTATTTTGTGGCTGATGGCACAGGGGGGCATGTATTTGCCAAAACCTATAAGCAACACCAAAAAAATGTAAAAAAATGGCGTAAAATTGAAAAGAATAGCAAAAAGAAATAATTGGGGACATTATGAGTGACTATACATTTATAAATCGCGGTGTGATGTTTGTTTTATCATCGCCTTCTGGCGCAGGGAAATCCACTTTATCAAAGTTGTTATTGCATGCCGATAAGAATATTACCTTGTCTATTTCCGCAACAACTCGAGAAGCTCGCCCAGGTGAGATAGATGGTAAGGATTATTTTTTTATATCGATAGAAGAGTTTAGAAAAAAAATAGACAATGGCGAAATGTTGGAATGGGCAGAAGTGTTTGGCAACTTATATGGTACACCAAAAACCCCAGTTTACAATGCGTTAGACGCAGGTAAGGATGTGCTGTTTGATATTGATTGGCAAGGCACGCAACAATTACATGCAACCGCGAAAGCCGAATTGGTTCGAGTATTTATTTTACCGCCAACCGCCAATGCATTGGAGCAGCGGCTGCACAGCCGCGCGCAGGATAGCATTGAGGTTATAAATGCCCGCATGAAAGGTGCGTCAAGGGAGCTTGAACATTGGGCGGAGTATGATTATATAATCATTAATGATGACCTAAAAACTTCTGAAGAAAAGCTAAAAGCTATATTATATGCCGAAAAACAAAAACGTATAAGACAAACTGGCTTGGTTGAATTTGTGCGCGATATGCAAGGCGAACTTAGAACAAAATTTGAGGAGTAAATCATGTTTTGGCAAAAAAAAATTATTGACCCAAATAAAAAAAATTACCGCTTTATCACAGGTACGGATGATGACAAATTTTGTCAGCGCGTGAGTGATGCACTTAATGATGGTTATATGTTATATGGTGAACCAAAACTAAGCCATGACGGTAAGAAAACAATTTGTGGTCAAGCGGTGGTTCTCATAAATAAAGCGCCTTCTAGAAAAATAGTTATATAGCTTCAAATTAATTAGGGATTTTCTATGTTTAAGAAAGCTTTTTTTATCATTTTGGCTTTGCTAATGTCAGCTCAGATAACACAAGGTCAGACTAAGTTAAGCAAAGGTGATCAAACTAATTTAACCAAATTTATTGCTGGCAACATAACGTGGACACTATTTCACGAGCTTGGTCATGGTTTGGTTTCCTTATATGATATTCCAATTCTAGCCAAAGAAGAGGATGCAGTAGATAACTTTGCAACCATTTCATTATTACTTCAAGAAACCGAACAAGCCGATCGTTTTTTAGAAGAAACTGCGTATGGTTGGTTTTTAATGGCTGAACATGGCGCGGTTAAAGGTATTGAATTAAACTTTTCAGATGATCATAGTCTAGATGAACAACGCGCATTCCAAACCATTTGTTTTATGTATGGCGCCGATCCTAAAAAATTTGAAAGATTTGTAGAATTAATGGGCTTGCCAGAAGAGCGGATTGAAAACTGTGAACGTGATTTTAGCGCTGCCATGCTGAGTTGGGATAAAGTCCTAAAACCACAGTTGCTTAAAAATAATGAAGTTAATAACCAACTTCTTATTCAATATCAGAAAGCCAAAAAAGGCCAAGAAAAATATAAAAATATCGTACAAAAATCAAAATTATTTGAAATCATTAAGGCAGATATAGAGCAAAAATATAAATTGCCAGTGGATGTGATGATTGAAGCAATGAGCTGCGGCGAACCGAATGCTTTTTGGGATCCAAATACAAATAAAGTTACATTATGTTATGAATTGGTAGCAGAATTTGAAAAGTTATTTTTGTTTGATCTAACCCAAGCAGCTAAACAATAGAAAAACTCATGCTTTTTTCTCCCATTTTCCAGAATTGGCTTGTTGCCAATAGGTAATGGATGTCAAACTACCATTTGGTATAGACTTAAATTGTTTCCACTGCTTACGGGCTTGCAAAACACTGGCTTCATCAGTTCCATCAAACATGACAATTAGTCGTTCATAATTTGTCACATTATCATCTTCAATTGACATTCCATCAAGTAAAAAACGAATTGAGGCATTGTTTATATTGGTTTTGTTAGTACCAATTAAAATTGGTTGCATTTCGGCAAATTGCTGTTGATCAAAATTTTTGCGCATGGCCTGTGGGCTATCTTCTATAGCGTGAGGTAAAAACCCATCATTTTTATAGTGCCATAATAATTTATCAATTTTTTGCGCCCCAGCCTTACCGGCACACTCAACATATACCCGCCAGTCACGCTCGAAGCATTTTTCTAGCAGCTCAGGAAGCACAGTATCTAGCGGTTTTTGTTCGAGATGATAAAATAAAATTTCAGTCAATTATTGGCCTTAAATATCTACTTTAAATCAAAATGGCCTTAGGCGAGTTTCCCCCTCCTAAGGCCAGTTACAATGTTATTTTTCGTAACGGCTTATAAACCGTTCAAATAAACGCACACCATAAGCTGAGGTCCAACCTTGGTTAGTAGGCGTTTTATTATCACTAAATATAGCACCCGCCAAATCAACATGAACCCAAGGCGTATTGTTGACAAACCTTTGCAAAAACGCTGCAGCATAAATTGCGCCGCCCCAACGGTCAGCCATATTTTTAACATCGGCATTGGGTGTGTCAATTTTCTTGTCATAAAATTTGTGCAATGGCATTTGCCAGATTGGCTCACCAACTTCATCCCCTGCAGATTTAACCGTCGCGATTAAGTCATCATCATTGGTAAAAAATCCACCATAATGTACACCTAATGCCACAACAATCGCGCCTGTTAAGGTAGCGGCATCTAGCATAACTTTTGGTTTAAATCGATCTTGCGTATACCATAAAATATCGGCCAATACCAAACGACCTTCAGCATCAGTGTTTAAATTTTCAATTGTTTGGCCCGATAAAGATGTAACAATATCACCAGGTTTAGCTGCGGTAGAGCTTGGCATATTTTCCACCAAACCAACAACACATACTACATTGACTTTGGCCTTTCGCGCCGCAAGCGCACGAATAGCACCAACGACAGC
>JADGDI010000127.1 GCA_016744975.1 Hyphomicrobiales bacterium
ATGCTTGGTAACATAGGCGTCCCCTCGGTCGCGATATGCAATTAGGCCCATGCGCACTTCGACGGTAGACTTGGCATTTTGAATTTCAGTTGCAATATGCCATATCTTGTTTTTTGCACCTTCAATTAAGCCCCCCATTGAACCTGTGGTGTCTAAAACAAAAACAACTTCAATTTTTTGAGCGTTTTGACTGAATGACTTTGTCTTTTGGGCAGCGTCTAAAATAGGCGTGGAGGCTTTACTTGCCGCTATTGCTGGGGCGATTAAGCTACTGCATATAAATAAAGGTAAAATAAATTTTGAAAGCTTCATCGCGTTCTCACTCTGGTTAATTTAAAAGGTCGACTAATTGAACAACCTAGGATTATAATCTAATATTGGTGCAATTATGCTGAGAATGTGACAACAGTGTGTGCATTATCATAGGACCAAGATCCAATAGAAATAACTAAAATATTCATATTATATTATAATTGCTCCATTAATTTGAATTTAATGGTATGATAAAGTTGAATGGTGTCTTATGAGTGAAATATTGCTTAATATTGAAATTCGCGATGAGGATGAGCGCCTTAGCGCTGATTTTATCGATGCCGTTACTCAATCAATTGAAAATAATGATGTTGATAGCCTTAAACCGCTATTAATTGATATGCATGATGCCGATTTGGCTGACTTTATTGAAATTTTATCACCTTCTACCAGAACACATTTTTTCAATCTAATGGGCACTTTGTTTGATTTTTCAGTCTTAACTGAGCTTGATGAAAGCATTCGGGATGAGCTGATTGAGTTGTTGCCTAATAATTATATTGCAGAAGAGCTAAGAGAGCTTGATTCGGATGATCAGATACAAGTTATTGAAGACTTGGACGAAGAAGATAAAGGCGAAATTCTAGCCCATATTCCAGTTTATGAACGCCGAATTTTAGAGCGCGGCCTTGATTATGCAGAGGATAGTGCAGGGCGTTTGATGCAGAATGCGTTTATTTCTGTACCACCTTTTTGGACCGTAGAAAAAGTGATGTCATTCATTCGTGAGGATGAAGACTTGCCTGATGAGTTTTTTGAAATCTTTATAACCGATGCAAATTTTCATTATTTAGGCAGTGTCCCACTTGATGTATTGGTACGGTCTTCAAGTGAAATAGTAATTGAAAAACTCATGGATGATGGTGACTTGACTATTGATGTAAGTGATGATCAAGAAGATGTTGCGTTGCAATTCCAGCGCTATAATTTAATTTCTGCGCCAGTAATTGATGAAGGCGAGAGGCTTGTTGGTGTCATTACGATTGACGATATTGTTGACGTTATCCGTGAGGAAACTGAAGAGGATATGAATTTGCTTGCTGGTGTTGCCAGAGATGAGTCTTTATCAGATAGGGTGATTCAAACCAGTCGCTCGCGTTTTGTGTGGCTGTTTGTAAATTTGATCACCGCAATACTGGCATCAATGGTAATTGGAATGTATGATGCAACGATAGAACAGATGGTGTCACTGGCTATTTTAATGCCGATTGTTGCCTCAATGGGCGGCAATGCTGGTACGCAAACCATGACCGTATCGGTGAGGGCAATTGCAACGCGTGAGCTAACTTCTTATAATATGTTGAGGGTTATCATGCGAGAAGTACTCGTAGGTGGCATAAATGGTTTTTTATTTGCGTTAATTGTGGCAGCGGTTGCCTATGCTTGGTTCGGCTCATCAGGCTTGGCTTTGGTGATTTTCATTGCTATGTTGGCTAATATGTTGGTTGCTGCATTGTCAGGTATTATCATCCCGCTTACGTTGGATAAGTTAGGCGCTGACCCTGCCTTGGCATCTTCGGTATTTCTAACAACCGTTACAGATGTTGTCGGCTTTATTGCATTTTTAAGCCTCGCAACTAAGTTTCTACTTTAAAAGTTCATCAAGGCTAGATTGACGTTGAATTTCATTGACTATAACGTAAACGTAAGTCAAGTATAAGTATGAATTACAATATTACCATACGGCAATTGACCGATGAATTTGAAATCACCACTCGAACTTTGCGCTTCTATGAAGATCAGGGTTTGCTAAATCCATCTCGTAACGGGCGCAATAGAATTTTTTGCGAAGGCGACCGAACAAGGCTAAATCTAATATTACGTGGCAAGCGAATGGGGTTTTCATTGGCTGAAATTCGCACCATTATAGATATGTATGAAGACAAATCTGGCGAGCGCCAACAGTTGGAACATTTGCAACAAAAAATCAATGAGCAGCGGCGATCTCTATTACAAAAACAAGCTGATATTGTTGAAACCTTGGCAGAGCTTGACCGTGTAGAGGTTGGGTGTGTTGAACGGGTAAGGGAGTTGGATAATGGGTGAATTTAGAACTTTTGGCGATTATAAGCAAAGGCTACATGATAGTTTTTACAAACAAGGTTTGATGCTTAGCATGGGGTGCAAGCTGGGTGAAGTATCCCCAGGGGCGGTTGAAGCAATCTTACCATTTGATGAAAAGCTCACGCAACAGCATGGGTATTTTCATGGGGGTATCACAGGCACAATGGCAGACAATGTTGCAGGATTTGCCGCTTATACTTTGTTTGAAGAAGATGACAGCGTGGTCACCGCTGAATATAAAATTAACTTATTAGCCCCAGCTAAGGGTGATTTTATGATTTCTCGTAGTGAGGTGGTTAAGCTGGGTCGCACACTTTCAATCGTAAGATCAGACGTTTATGTAAAAACTAATGATGTGGAAAAGCATGTTGCGACTGGGTTGTTTACCATCATGCGCCTAGCTGGCCAGAAAAAAACTGAAATTTAAGGAGGATAAAATTATGAGCTTTTATGAATTACCAAGTATGAATTTTGGCCTTGGCGAAACTGCCGATATGATTACTGATATGGTTAAAAAATTTGCCAATGAGAAAATAGCTCCGCGCGCTGCCGAGATAGATGCAAGCAATCAATTCCCGCGTGATCTATGGCCAGAGTTTGGCAAATTAGGCTTGCTAGGTGTGACTGTGCCTGAGGAATTTGGTGGGGCAGGGCTTGGTTATCTTGAACATGTTTTAGCCAATGAGCAGATTAGCCGCGCTTCAGCCTCAGTTGGTCTTTCATATGGCGCACATTCTAATCTTTGTGTGAACCAGATTAATCGCAATGGTTCAAAAGAGCAAAAACTCAAATATTTACCGAAGCTGATTTCTGGTGAGCATGTTGGGTCACTGGCGATGAGTGAGCCAAATGCAGGGTCAGATGTGGTATCAATGCAGTTGCGTGCCGAGCTAAAAGGCGACCATTATGTGCTTAACGGCAATAAAATGTGGATTACTAACGGCCCTGAAGCGGATATATTAGTGGTTTATGCCAAAACGTCACCAGAGTTAGGTGCAAAAGGCATTACGGCTTTTATTATTGAACGTAATTATAAAGGTTTTTCAACCGCTCAAAAATTGGATAAGTTGGGCATGCGTGGTTCTGATACTTGCGAATTGGTGTTTGAAAATTGCGAGGTGCCGGTTGAGAATATACTGGGCGAACTAAACGGTGGCGTTAGGGTTTTAATGTCAGGCCTTGACTATGAACGTGCCGTGCTTGCATCTGGGCCTACTGGTATTATGATGTCTTGTATGGATGTGGTTGTACCTTATATTCATGAGCGCGAACAATTTGGTAAACCGATCGGTACTTTTCAGTTAATGCAAGGTAAATTAGCTGATATGTATAGCACAATGAATGCCTGTCGATCTTATGTCTACACCTTTGCACGGGCATGTGATCGTGGTGAGGCGAGTCGTAAAGATGCGGCGGGGGTGATATTATACAGTGCCGAAAAAGCCACATGGATGGCGCTTGAAACCATTCAAACCTTGGGCGGTAATGGCTATACCAATGAATATCCCGCAGGCAGGCTTTTACGTGATGCAAAATTATATGAAATTGGGGCAGGCACAAGTGAAATTAGACGCATGCTGATTGGCCGTGAATTGTTCAATGAAACGACCTAATAAAACATTTAACGTCGGGGTAGTTTTGGCGCAATGGCTTTTTTTGAGGCCATGCGCGAGATAAATAACGAAGCAACAATAAAGCCTAGGGCAATGAAAATACTCAAGGTTAGGGCTTCATCTAATATGAATGCGGAGAGAAACACCCCAAATACTGGAATGAAGAATATAGAGGTTAAAAAAGCCGTATAGCCAATTTTTATAATGAGGTAAAAACGAATTAAATATGCAAGGCCAGTAGGAAATAGGCCTAGATAGATGACAGAATAAATGGCGTCATTGCTAAGGCTTGAAAAATCGCTAGGCCATTGACCAGAAATCAAAACCGAGGGAATTAAACATATTGTGCCTATGCCAAGCACGGCAGCACTTAAATTTTGGCTATCACCATTGTCGATTTTGCGGGTTAGTATACCAGAGATTGAATAGCATATTATTCCGCCAATGATGGCTAATACGCCCCAAAGGTCGCTTTGTATGTCCGTTGTGCCAAAGGGGTTAAGCGCTATCATAATACCACAAAAGCCTAAGATTAATGATAGAAGTTTTAAGGGGGTTAGCTTTTCATCTTTGGTAGCAAAATGTGCGATAATATAACCAACAAGTGGTGATGAACCCATTAGTAATGAGGTTAAAGTCGCGCTGATATATTGTTGTCCCCATCCGATTAGGGAGAATGGAATGGTTGTATATAATAAGGAAACAATGATTAATATTACCCAGTTACGCTTGCCCGTTGGCCAGTTGGATTTTTTGTGAAGCAATGGCAATATTAAGATATAAGAGATTAAGAATATAAAGCCGATTGAAACACGACTTAAGGCAATCATCACTGGTTGAATTTCAACCACAGCCATTTTAATGCTAACAAACGCAGATGACCAGATAAGCGAGCAAAAGAGAATAAGAAAGATATCAAACGCGTTTGGTGGTGTAATGGAATTTGATTTTTCGGACATGGATTAAACTTTTAGTATAAAGATAAAGGAGGCGTGATTATTTATATATAGCTAAACCTAAAACCTGAAAATTATTAATCAATAATTTTGATGTTTTATGTTGGGTAGCCCATCAATGAGCATAAAGGATATATGATGAAACTAACCACTAG
>JADGDI010000128.1 GCA_016744975.1 Hyphomicrobiales bacterium
AACAATAACAACCGTCAACAAATAAAAACAACAAAAACAAATCTTAACACACTTATGAACAGATTCAAAAATATTAACAAATATTAACCATTCAAAACATAATTAAGTCAAATATATAAGTATTAAAGCAAGCTACCCAATAACAACATAAACGGTTTTGAAAACCATAAAAACCTAGAGATACCTTTAACTTATACCCGTTTATTCTTTGTCGCCACATTCTCATCACAATATTATAATTTATAGCTGGCTTAAACACAAAACACTTAAAACTTTCATTAATGGCTCATTTACTATAATGGGTTATATTAAGATTTATAGATGGAGCAGCTGAATGGCGCTATATAGTGATATTATCGATACCAATTCAAAATGGATGTGGTCTTCAATCACTTCTGGTTCGATAAGCCTATTGCTTCTAACCGCCGCCTTCTTTGGCTTTTCTGCCAATATGAATAATCCAACTATACTGATTGACTCTGATCAATATAGGTTTATTTCTACCGTAAAAACATCTGGCAAATCACCTAGCCAAATAGCGAACCAACAAGCTGATATAGAAAATGCGGGTAATAACATTGCCATGCAAATAAAACGTTCATCAAAACAAAATTCTACTTTTTTACGAATTGCGCCAACAAAAACAGTACAGAATATAGCCAAATCCATAACACCACTCAGGAAACAGGTAGAGACAACTCCAAGTAAGAAGGTGGCAACTACCGTAAAAATCAAATCGAACCAAACAAATATTTTAGCTGCAACAAAACCAACAAGCATTGGCAATGCTAAAACTCTGTCAAAACAGCAATCGAATTTGCCCCGCACCACCATTCCACCGACTCAGATAGCTGCGCTCAATTTACCGGGGAACAAGTCAAACAGCAAACAAGTAGACACCTCTAGTAAAACAACACTAAAACCATTTAAAAAAGTCGATAAAAGCCTAAAGGTTAAAAAAGGCGATACTTTACTCAAGATATTAAAGCGCAACGGCGCTTCAAGCAGTGAAGCCCAAGCAATAGTTAATCAGCTAAAACCACATATTAACATACATGCGCTTGAAGTTGGTCAACCGATTACGATTACGCTAGATCGTCGCACTAACAATAGTAACATTCACCCAGTAAAAATCATCATTCCACTTGGCTTCAGTGCAAAAAAACCCAGCAATATATTGAAAGAACGTATTTCAATTGCATATGGTGCGAATAATAAACTACAAGTACAGTTACCAGCCTCAAAATCGGTTGCGGTTAATATAAGACCCTCAAAACCGCTAAAAGCACCAAAATATACACCAACACAACCCGTAAATAAAAAAGCAGCCAAAGACCTATCCAATAAAATCGCCAGTCTTACGACATCAAAAAAATCTGTTACTGGCCTGACCAAAGGCAAGGGGTCAAAGGTTTACTACCGCACCCGTTCATGGGTTAAAAATTCATTCAAATCCACCATCGCTGCTCAAGGTGTACCTAAAGATGTGCAAGCAAGGCTGCTCAGTGTTTATAATCAAACAGCTAAGTCCAAAAAGGTCAAGTCTGGTGATATTCTCGAAGTATTTTACGACCAAACAGAAACCATTACTGGCAAGCGTTTAAAACTTGGGAAATTATTATATATTTCCTTCAAAGCCAATGGTAAAGTTTATACCTATTACCGCTATGGCAGCAGTTTTTATGATAAATATGGCAAAAGCATAAACCCACCAACTGGCAAAGGCTTCATGTCATATCCATTGCCAGGCGCCAAACTAACCAGTAAATATGGCATGCGCAAACATCCTGTCACCCGCCGTTGGAAAATGCACCCTGGTACAGACTTTGCAGCACCTCGCGGCACACCAATTTATGCTGCTGCTTCAGGGAAAATAACAATGGCCAAATGGTTTGGGGGCTATGGTCGCCATATCAATATTACCCATAAAAACAACTATACCAGCAGCTATTCACATATGACACGATATGCAAAGGGTATTCGAAAAGGTTCAAACGTACGTAAAGGTCAAATCATCGGATATGTCGGAACGACAGGCCTTTCAACTGGCAATCACTTACATTTCATGGTCACAAAAAACGGTAAGAAAATCAACCCAATGCTGGTGATAGGCCGTGGCGGCGGCTCTGCTAATCTTAGCGGTGCCAACTTAAGTAAATTCAAAAAAGAAAAAGCCCGCATCATTGGTCGGTTAAATCAAACCAAAGCCATTACTAAAATTGCAAAAAAATAACAGCTTTAGCTCAAAAAATGCAAGCCTCGCTTAATAAAAAGGGAGGCTTGCACTTCACAGCGATGTTCATTAAACCGATAAAAAGAGTTAGTCGAATTTCAACTGATTATCCGCCAAACCTATAACAACATTTTGACCATCAAATATTTCCCCAGCCAGAATTAAATCCGACAATGGGTTTTGAACATATTTCTGAATAGCCCGTTTAAGCGGCCGAGCACCATAAGCAGGGTCATAACCCATATCCGCCAAATATGTTTTGGCATCATCGCTAAATTCAAGGCTAATTTTACGTTCTGCAAGCAAGGCATCAAGCCGCGCCAATTGAATATCAACAATCGCGCCCATATGTTCTTTTTCCAGTCGATGGAAAACCAACATTTCATCCAAGCGATTGATAAATTCTGGCCTAAAATGCCCACGCGCTGCATCCATAACTTTGGCTTCAATGATACCTGCATCACCCTGCGCTTCCAGCAAGTAGTCACTGCCCAAATTCGAGGTCATAATAATAATGCTATTCTTAAAGTCTACCACGCGGCCTTGCCCATCAGTCAACCGACCATCATCCAAAACTTGCAGCAATATATTGAACACATCTTTATGCGCTTTTTCAATTTCATCAAATAAAATCACCTGATAAGGCTTGCGTCGAACCGCTTCTGTTAATGCCCCACCCTCTTCATAACCAACATATCCAGGCGGCGCACCAATTAGCCGAGCAACGCTGTGCTTTTCCATATATTCTGACATATCCAAACGGCAAATCGCCGTATCATCGTCAAACATAAAGTCAGCTAGAGCTTTAACCAACTCCGTTTTGCCAACCCCCGTTGGGCCGAGGAATAAAAAACTGCCAATCGGTTTATTCGGGTCATTAAGCCCTGCACGAGCACGGCGAACCGCAGTAGATACCGCGGTAACCGCATCTTTTTGGCCAATCACCCGTGCGCCTAAAGCTGCTTCCATCTTTAGCAATTTATCACGTTCGCCCGACAACATCTTGTCAACTGGTATACCAGTCCAACGCGAGACGATCTGAGCAATATGGCTGTCCGTCACCACCTCTTCAACCAACCGTTCAACATCTGCCACTTTTTGGGCAGCAACCTGTTGTTCCAATTTAGTTTCAAGTTCAGGGATTAGTGCATAGGCCAATTTACTGGCTTCTTCAAGCGCACCAGACCTTTGCGCCACTTGCAATTGCATGCGGGCTTTATCCAATGCTTCTTTCAAGTCTTTTACCGAGCCTAGGTCAGCTTTTTCATCCATCCATTTCTGGGTTAAGCCTGTGCTTTCATCTTCCAAAGATGCCAGTTCCTGCTCAAGGTTTTTTAGCCGGTCAATCGAGGGGTCATCGGACTCTTTGAGCAGTGCTTCCCGCTCGATTTTCAACTGAATAATCTTGCGATCAAGCTCATCAAGCGCCTCAGGCTTACTCTCGGCCTGCATTCGCAAACGACTGGCCGCCTCATCCATCAAATCAATGGCTTTATCAGGTAAAAACCGGTCCGATATATAACGGTGCGATAATGTCGCTGCCGAAACCAGTGCGCGGTCGGCAATCCTAATCCCATGGTGCAATTCATATTTGTCTTTAAGACCGCGTAAAATAGAAATTGTATCGCCAACCGTCGGCTCATTAATCATCACGGGCTGAAAACGCCGCGCAAGCGCTGCATCTTTTTCAATATATTTGCGATATTCATCCAAAGTCGTCGCGCCAATACAGTGTAAATCACCGCGCGCCAATGCAGGCTTTAGTAAATTAGAAGCATCCATAGCGCCATCAGTTTTACCCGCACCAACCAAAGTATGCATTTCATCGATGAATAAAATAATCTCACCCGCCGCTGCAGTTACATCCGCAAGCACCGCTTTAAGCCGCTCTTCAAATTCACCACGATATTTAGCGCCCGCAATTAATGCCCCCATATCAAGCGATAATAAGCGTTTTGTGCGCATACTTTCTGGCACATCTCCATCAACAATCCGCACCGCCATGCCCTCGGCAATCGCTGTTTTGCCAACGCCAGGCTCACCAATTAAAATTGGGTTGTTTTTAGTGCGGCGCGATAATACTTGGATTGTCCGTCTAATTTCTTCGTCACGCCCAATCACAGGGTCAAGTTTGCCATCTCGTGCAGCTTGGGTTAAATCACGGGCATATTTTTCAAGCGCCTCATAATTCTCTTCAGCCGAAGCACTATCAGCATTTCGCCCTTTACGCAAATCTTGTATGATCGCATTTAAATTCTCAGCCTTAATGTTGGCAGCTTTAAGTGCTTTGCCAGCATCACTTTCAACACTCAGCAGCAAGCCCAAAAGCATGGTTTCTACCGTCACAAAACTATCACCAACTTTATGGGCAATCAATTCTGCATTATCGCTAAACTTTATCAAGCTTGCGTCCATATATAATTGCCCAGCACCCGAGCCCGTGACCTTTGCCACTTTAGCAAGGCTCGCCTCATTGGCAATATAAGCCGCTTTGCTATCCCCGCCTGATTTTTCAATCAGTTTAGATACAAAGCCCTCTTTATCATCAAGCAAAGCTTTTAAGATATGTTCGGGGAGGAATTTTTGGTGTCCATCACGAATGGCAATGGTTTGCGCGGCCTGAATAAAGCCTTTGGCGCGGTCGGTATAACGCTCTAAATTCATGTTCTGATCCTTCTTAGCCTATTTCACAAGCCCATCAGGCACTCGTAAAA
>JADGDI010000129.1 GCA_016744975.1 Hyphomicrobiales bacterium
TTCAAATGGTGTGTTGCGCTTCACCATTGCATTAGCGGTTGGCTGGATAATTTCATCCATCACCCTTTGTTGCATGGTTGCATCAAGTATCGGGGTTGGGCAGTAAGCGCCCATGCCACCTGTATTTGGCCCAACATTGCCTTCGCCAACTTGTTTATGATCCTGTGCGCCAATTAGGGCTTTAATATTGGTGCCATTGACTAGGGCAAAAAAACTGGCCTCTTCGCCAACCATAAATTCTTCAACAATCACCTCAGCGCCTGCATCACCAAACATGCCATCAAAAATATCGTCAATGGTTTTGTGGGCTTGGGGCATATTTTGGGCTATGATAACACCTTTGCCAGCAGCAAGGCCGTCGGCTTTTACCACCAATGGTGCGCCCAATTTAGTCGCAAATTGCTTGGCAGTTTCGGCATCAGAAAAACGCTCATAAGCAGCGGTGGGAATGTTAAATTCGCGACATAGATCCTTCATATAACCTTTGCTGCCTTCAATTTGCGCAGCTTCAACATCGGGGCCAAAGCATAATATATCGGCGGCTCTAAGGCTGGTTGCTAGGCCGTCAACCAATGGGTCTTCTGGGCCAATAATGACAAAATCAATGTCATTCTCATATGCAAAATTGACGATTTGTAAATGGTCGGTGACGTCAAGCTCAACACTGATTGCAAGGTCATCGGTGCCGCCATTGCCTGGCGCGACATAGAGTGTGCCTAGCATTGGAGATTTGGCAACGCCGTAACATAATGCATGTTCTCGCCCGCCTGAGCCTAATATTAAAACATCTATTTTTTTGCTCATGAGCAACCTCGAATTTGCAAATATTGTAAATAATAAAATCTTGCCTTTGTTTATCAGTATTACATGATAAATTAAACCCAAATTTCAAGATTATCCGATTGATTCGATATATTAGACGAGAATTATTAATGAATGAAAATAACAGTAATGTTTTAGAATTATCGGTTTCGGAAATATCGCAAACTTTAAAGCGCATGGTTGAAGATAATTTTTCTTATGTGCGAATACGCGGTGAAATTTCGGGTTATCGCGGCACGCATTCAAGCGGCCATGCTTATTTTTCCTTAAAAGATCAAAAAGCACGCATTGACGCAGTGATTTGGCGCGGTGTGATGAATAAAATTCGTTTTAAACCAGAAGAAGGCATGGAAGTGATTGCCACTGGTAAATTATCGACATTTCCTGGTTCGTCACGTTATCAAATTATCATCGAACGGCTAGAGCCTGCGGGTGTTGGTGCATTGATGGCTTTGCTTGAAGCGCGCAAGAAAAAACTTGCCGAAGAAGGTTTATTTGCTGATGAGCGCAAAAAAGCTTTACCTTATTTGCCAAAAGTGATTGGGGTGATCACCTCGCCAGCTGGTGCGGTTATTCGCGATATTATGCACCGCATTAATGACCGTTTTCCGTGCCATGTTTTGATTTGGCCAGTTCGGGTGCAGGGCGATACTTGCGCGGATGAAGTGAGTACGGCGATTGACGGCTTTAACCAACTGGGTAATGATGCCTCAAAAAATGCTGCCAATATGCCACGGCCAGATTTATTGATTGTAGCGCGCGGCGGTGGTTCGATTGAAGATTTATGGGGCTTTAATGAAGAAAATGTTGCGCGGGCTGTGGCTGCTAGTGAGATACCGTTAATCTCTGCGATTGGCCATGAAACTGATACGACATTGATTGATTTTGTCTCCGATAGACGCGCGCCGACGCCAACAGGTGCGGCTGAAATTGCGGTTCCAGTTAAAAAAGACCTGATTTATATGGTTGATGACCAAGGCCACCGTCTAAAACAAGCCATACGACGCCTGTTAGAATATCGTCAGCAAAACTTACTGGCTGCTAAGCGCGGCTTGCCGAAATTAAACGAGTTGTTAATGCTGCCACGCCAAAAGCTTGACCAAGCAATATTTCACCTTCAGGGTGCGCTAAAAAATGGAACGGCGCAAAAGCGCAATCAGTTTGAGCGGATCGCTGCGCGCCTATCAAGCAATATGTTAAAACAAAATATTGCCAGTACAAAGAATGATATTGAGCAATTATCTGCACGGCTAAAACTATCCGCTAAGGTTGAGATAAAACAAAAAAAATTAATGGTGCAAAATATTGGAAAATTACTGTCTAGCTATTCCTATAAAGGTGTGTTGCGGCGCGGTTTTGCTTTGGTGCTGGATGAGGCTGGACAGACTTTAAAATCAGTTAAAAAAGCCAAGCAGAATTCGGTTATTCAAGTGCGGTTGGCCGATGGCGAATTCGCAGCGACTGTTGGCTTGGATGGCGCAGTGCTTGACAAAAGTTCAAATTCAGCTAAAAAAACGACTTTGGTTAAGAAGACACAAGTTACAAGTAAAAAGCCATCTAAAAATGATAAGCAAGGTAATTTATTTGACTAAGCTATTTTAGGAATATTGCGCTAGTGTTGAGTGTGAATTAGTCGTTGAAAACAACTCGTAAATTGTTGGGAAATAAAATGTTTGGTATTGGTAAAGACAAACAAGCTGAAATTCGCTATAAATCGGCCGATTATGAATTGCTAAAACAAGGCAGCTATGTAATCTGTGCGGTTACTGGCCAAAAAATAGATTTGGACAGTTTAAATTATTGGAATGTTGAACGCCAAGAAGCATATATTGATGGCGCTGCATCATTAAAGCGTGAGCTGGACTGTCGTAAAGGCTAATTAATGCACCAGACCTTAACGCGAATATAAGCGATAATTGGCGGCTACTCCCTTATTATTTGTTTTATTTGCGTTTGAATATGGCAGCTGCTAACCAGCCAGAAAATAGAGCAAAAAGTACCGCTAAGATACCATGTAGCCATGGATATTGATGGGCGAACTGGCTTAATTGGTTGCTAAAGCCATATTTATGCATGGTGATTGGAGAATGCTCCTCAAAAATCATTTTACCATCACGAAATAAATATGCGCTGACCTCATAATTACCAACATCGACATTGGCAGGAAAATCCACATTCGCGCGAAACAGCCCGTTGCCGACAAATTTCACACCATTGGGGTGATCAACAAATAATGCTTCTTCTTTTTTAAGACGAACAACGGCATTGCGAAAATCTTGCCATGCTTGTAGATCTGGCAAGCGCTGCTTCATTGAATCTGGCTTAAAATATAGAAAATTTGTACCAAGGCCTAACCTACCAAGGGTTGGTTTGTCTGAAATATCTTCCAATGGGCGGCTGCTTAACACCGAATAATATGACGGCACTGACATATAATGTTCTTGGTAATAATTGATCCAAATACCAGCTGCATGAATTTTTTTACGCAAAATCATTGGTTTATTAGGCCCTTTAACGGTGATTACAATATCATGTATATTGGGGTCATAATCAAATGTTTCGGTAAATGTGCCAAATAACAAAAGATTGGCGCCTGTAAAGGTTGAGTTGATCTCTATCACCCGATTTGATAAGTCGGTGACCAATTCGGCTTTAGCCATGTTGATATTCAGCATGAGCAAAATGCAAGTTAAGGCAGCTTTAAAAATAGGTTTCATATCAATGCCCTTCCGCGCCCATTGGCATTAATTGGTATAATTCATCTGGCTCTACCACCAAATCAAAACCGAGTTTTATACATACCAACATAACCATGCCAGCGAGCAAAGCACGCAGCAGCTCTGGCCGTAATTTTTGGCTAAACCGCACGCCAAATTGAGCGCCTATTACCCCGCCAAATAGCAAAGTAGTTGCAAGCACAACATCCACCGTTTGGTTTTGGCCGCTATGCAATATTGTTACCAAAGCAGTTACAAAAATAATTTGAAATAATGAGGTTCCAATCACCACATTGGTTGGCATTTTTAGCAGATAAATCATCGCTGGAACCATGATAAAGCCGCCTCCAACCCCCATAATCGAGGCCAATATACCAACTAGCATACCGATAATTAATGGCGGAATGGCGCTAATGTATAAATGTGATGCGCGAAACCGCATTTTAAAAGGTAATTTATGAATCCAATTATGTGAGCCTGGTCTGCGTGATGGTGCAGCATTGCCAGATTTATTCAGCCAAATTGCGCGCAAGCTTTCGATCAGCATTAGTGAGCCAATTATGCCTAAAAATAGGACATAAGATATGGTGATTAATAGATCAACCTGACCCAAGCTTTTAAGAAAGTTAAACAATGCAACGCCCATAAAAGAGCCGATGACACCGCCTACCAATAGTACCAAACCCATTTTAATATCGACCGCGCGCCGCCTAAAATGTGCCAATGCGCCCGATAAAGATGAGGCGACAATTTGATTGGCCTCAGTTGCCACGGCGACAATTGGCGGTATGCCTGTAAAAATAAGCAGCGGCGTTAGTAAAAAACCACCCCCAACACCAAACATGCCTGAAAGAAAACCGACCCCGCCACCCATTGCTAAAATGAGCCAAATATTGACACTAATCTCAGCGATTGGCAGATAGACATGCATAACTTAATTCCTAAACAGGGGTGCAAACAGTCGGTTGAGCCGACATTTATATTGCATAATATTATAGCGCTTAATATTGTTTCGAAACAAGGTTCTATTTTGAAATATGTAAATTTTATATCAATTTACGCTTCTTAGTGGAAATGTTTGTCTATTTTTTTGATTTTACGCACAATATCTGCGGTAAGTTGGACGGTAGGCTAAAATAAAAGGCCAGGTAAACTGGCCTTTTGCTGTGCTATATTGGCTCAACGCTAACATCAGCCCTCCAAAGTGGGGCTTGTGTAAAATGTTTCATCACTGGTTGCCATAGATTTTAATTGTTCAGTTGGTTTGAAGCGTTCACCAAAGCGTGTGGTAAAAGAGTCCATACGCGCAACAAAATCTTTACTACCAACCATGTCAATATAAGATAATGGCCCGCCTGTGAAAGGTGCAAAACCAAAGCCTAATATAC
>JADGDI010000012.1:0-1543 GCA_016744975.1 Hyphomicrobiales bacterium
ACTTGATATTGCGTTGTGTCAGGCTTGGTTTTTACCAGATTTTGTTCAATTATTGCAAGCTTGTCTAAAGGCGCAGTATTTTTTTGACTTTCGAGGGGTTGTGAACTGCCAGGGTTCATCATTACCATAATCGCATCTGGTATGAGTGATGTAATGTCTTTATCCATTATCGGAACGATATCATGTGCGATGATTTCTAATATATTCCGGCCGCTTACGGTAAGCTCATTGGTTATTTTACGTTGGTAAAAATTGCCATATATTGCATATTTGAGTTTTAATTGTTTTGCTGCAATAAATTCAGTTTGCATATTTTCCCTTTATAAAATGTAAGTGGTCTAATCCAATCTACTAATATACTTGTTAAATATTTTGCTATATCTATCGCATCGCATTTCTATTAAATTATGTGGATTAAACATGAAACAGCGTTTCGCGAGTATATTTGTTGGATTATTTTTAGCATCTTGTAGTAGTAATTCAACCCCATTACCAAATATTGATTTAGAAAAGACCAAGGTTTTTTATAGTGATTCTCATCATATATCCGTTGGTCTATTTAACAAATCAGATGTAAAGTTAAATGATGGACCAATTTTCATTAGTAAAAATGATATAAATGGATATGATATTTGGCTAAAGGGCTTTCCGATTGGTTTCTCTAAGGCCGATTATGACCAGAAAAATCGCACTTATAGCAAAACGATAAATGGTGATAAAATCATACTTTATAGCCAACATGATTTAGAAGCATATTTGTCAGAGGATGCAAGCCCTAAAACCGGTTATAAATATGCTGATTTACTGTATGTAGAGCAATTTGATCGAGCGGGTGATTTAAAATCTTTTTCTTTTGCCAGCTACGGGCAAAAGTCACTGGAGCTAGCAGCGCAAACAGGTAAATCTGATTATAATGGATTGGCTAAAATGGTGATTTCTAAAAATAACTATTTTAATGGCCATATAATTTTAGACAGTCAAATATCTCTATCGGCTAATTTTGCAACTCAAAAAATTAGTGGAATAATGCATCATATTAGCGATACTAGAGGGGCGTATAAAGGGGTTTTGGAGATAGATGCGAGTAAAATCTCCAACTCCGAGTTTGTCGCTAATGTAGCGAGTGATGCTGCTTTTGAAGCAGATTTTGGAGCGCGCTTTGAAGGCAAATTAAATGGCAGCTTTTATGGCTCTAAGGCTGATGAGGTGGCAGGTATTTTTTCTATAAAGTCAAATAGCTATTCTGGTGTTGGTGGTTTTATAGCGGGCCAAGTAAAATAAACTTAGCCCTAATGCATTGTTTGGTCTATTTGTGTGTATTCATATTATCGGCTGTATGAAACGCTTAAAATTGGGGCATATTTGCCGGCTTTGTTTTTAGCAAGAATCTTATAGATATGGTTGCCATTTTCTTTAATTTCTAAGCTAGCACGGCTGGTTACGCGTTGTTTGGTATCAGGGTTATTATGATCAATGTTAAAGGTAATCACATTGGCTTTACGTCTGCCATTTAATATAGAAATACCAGTATCAGCGGTTGATA
>JADGDI010000012.1:1553-40196 GCA_016744975.1 Hyphomicrobiales bacterium
CAACATAAGTTTTGCTTAATAGGTCATAGCCAAAATGCGCGACACCGTCAAAAGTAAAGCCTGCGCCTTTACAGGTGGTGGCTTGCTCGACAAATCTGCCGCCTAATATCATTTTATTATTACTCTTGCATAGTATTTTTTCACCAACGCCGCCTTGTACGGTTACCAAGCTGCCTTTGCCGCGCCATTTGCCTCTCATCCGCTTGAATATTTTATGCTGGTCGGTAACTCGCGCAAAATTTAACATTTTTGTCACTTTATCTTTGGTAGATTTATCCGCTGCGATTGCGGGCATTGTGAATGCCGCGATGGTTAGCAAAGTTGCAGCAGATGATATAAGAATGTTGCGGCGCATATTAGTCCTTTTGGTTTTTATTTGCCTTGGATGGTGAGGCGATTTTTTTCTTATCTTTTAAATAAAATATTGACGGTAATATGGCAATATCGGCTAATAATGCAACATTTAGTATGAATATCACCACAATTCCAAATAAGCTCATTTGTGGTAGGTCAGAAAAAAACATCAAGCCCAAGCCTGCCGATAACATGAATGTTGTGGCAATTAATACTGGGCCAACTTGCCGTAAAGTTTGTTCAATGGCTTGCTCTGTAGCCATCTGATGTTTGTTTTGCCGATATTGATATAAAAAATGGATGCTGTCATCTACCGCGATGCCAAATGCGATCGTCAAAGCTATAATTGTGGTGAATTGTAGACCTCCCACAATGAAATATATGAGTGCTCCGCCTGCGACAATGGGTAGTAAATTGGGTAATATACTAGCAAAAGCATAAAAACTTGAGCTAAAAACCAGCCCCATCAGCACTATAATAATCGCCATCGCAATGAGTAAACCATTGTTTAACTCACCGATCATTGCATGGCTTTCCTCTGTGCTCATGACTGCCAAACCAGTAAGGTTCACTTTATACTGATCTTTATTACTGTTAACCTGTTTAATTTTGTCTCTAAACTGTTTTAAAAATGGCTTTAACTTTGCAGCGCCAATATTGGCGGTAAAGCCAGTGATTACCAATGATTTTTTATTCTTGCCAACGAAACGGGGTAGCAAACCATCATCTAATTTGCTGATGAGTTGATCAATTGTTGGGGGGATATTGTCATCGCCTTTGAGCCATGTGGCGATTTGAGATATGCTGGAGTGGCTTGCAAAAACAGGTTCTTGGGCAATTAGCTGGTTGAGATTATTGATGGTTTTGAGCAGTGAGGGATCTGCAAAATCCAGCTTTTGATTGTTTCTTTGGCTGATAACCAGATAAATACTGTTGGTGCCACCTAAATACTCATCAATGATATTAATAGCATGACTTGCAGGGCTATTAATGGGTAGGTTTTCTGAATAACGATATTCGGGCTTGTTTTGAAAGTGAATAAAGGTCATTGCTGACAAGATAATTAGCCCAAAAATTACAATTTTATGCGCATGTTTTATGGCAATATAGCTGATAAACAGTGAAAATTGAGTCATTTTTTGATGCACGATGCTGCTATTTTTCAAGCCTTTTTCAATTGATTTTACGGGCAGAATTTTACACAGGAATATGCATATGAGTGAACTGATGAATAATGATGAAAATAAGGCTAATAATGTACCAATGGCAGCAGCTTGCCCAAATTCAGATACGATTGGAGTGTCTGCAGAGGTTAGGGATAAAAATGCGATTGAAGTTGTCGCCGTGGTAAATATGCATGCAGGGCCGACATAACACAAGGCATATAAAACGGCTTGTTTGGGTTTTTCGCCAAGTTCAAGGCGGGTTCGCATGGCATCGACCATATGCATTGAGTCAGCAAACGCAATGACCATCATAATGGTTGGCACCACATTGGACATGACGTTTAGGCTAAAACCAAGCCAACCCATTGTGCCAAGCGATAGAAAGATAGCAAGCAGTGCAGGGATTGCGGTGGCAAATACCAGCGCAAAATGCCTGAAAAAAGCATAACCTAAAATTAGCCCCAAAATGGCTCCGCCGATGATGAAATAAATTTGATCGGTTAAAATAGCCGATACGATTTCGGCCGAAACGGCTAAAAACCCTGTAAAATATACCTTGTCTTTGGTTATCTCTTGCTTGGTTAATTCTTGGATAGACTGGTTGATTTTTTTGAGTGGCCAATTATGTTGGCTGGCAGGTTTTAGCCCAACAATAATGACTGATTTTGTACCATCTTTAGAAATGAGGCGGTGGTTGGCGATGGGGTGGTGGTATAATTTATCCAAAATATCTTGGCGTTTATATTTATCAAAATTACCATCGGCGATTAACTGCCCCCAATTATTGGTTTTATTGGGTGCATCCCGTAGTGAGGCGATTGAAACCACGCTTTGCACATGATCCATAAATTCTAACTCTAGGTGCAAATTACTAATTTGATTGCGGCTAGTATTGGATAATATATCCGCGCCTTCTATGACAATAATAATGTCGCGTTCCAAATTATGATATTCGTCGAGAAAATTTTCAAAATCGACTACATATTTGCTTTTTGGGTTGAATATATTGCCAACTGCGCCTTGAATATTCAGCTGAAATATTCCAGAAGATAAAAAAATCACGATGATTATGGTGAAGGCGGCAAAGATTTTAGGAAAAGCAATGATGAGATTGCCAAACTTATCTAAGAATCGTGCGACAAGATTCATTTTACAGCCCTAATATTATCAGATACACAATAATATCAGATACAGATTAAAAAATAACTTGGTGACCATATCATATGGATAATATTTGGCAATCCAACAATTTAAAAGCGCTTAAAAAGATTAAGTCCTTGCCGTATAACTCCAATATTATGTTTATGGGGACAGGTTCTGATGTCGGAAAGTCGTTGATTGTTGCAGGTTTTTGTCGCTTATTTGCTAAGCTTGATATTGCGGTTGCGCCATTTAAGCCGCAAAATATGTCTAACAATGCGGCAATTGCTACAATTTATGATTTGAAGGGTAAAAACCCGATAAATGAAATGGGTGAAATTGGTCGCGCGCAGTGGTTGCAGGCCAAAGCCTGCAATATTAAACCTGTTACTCATATGAACCCAATTTTGCTAAAACCAGAGAATGAAATTGGCAGTCAGGTTATCATTAATGGGCAAAAATTTAAAAGCCTTAAAGCGCGTGATTATTACCAGTATAAACCAAAATTTTTGACGGTGATAAAACAATGTTTTGAGGCTTTAAATAACCAATATGAGCTGGTAATTGTTGAGGGGGCAGGTAGCCCTGCTGAGTCTAATTTACGCAAAAATGATATTGCCAATATGGGGTTTGCCGAGCAAGTTGATGTTGGGGTAATATTGATTGGTGACATTGACCGTGGGGGGGTGATTGCATCGATTATTGGAACTTATGAAATATTATCGAAAGCAGATAGAGCGCGCATTAAAGGTTTTATGATTAATAAATTTAGAGGTGATGCTAGTTTGTTTGATGAAGCGATTGAGCAGATTGAGCGGCATACTGGATGGAAATCGATTGGTATATTGCCTTATTTTAAGCAAGCGCATTTATTGCCTGCTGAGGATAGTATGGCATTGAGTGAGCTTAGCAATGACCCACAAAAAACCGATAACTTGGTTGCAAAAAAACTGCAAATCATTGTGCCAAAACTGCCACATATTGCAAATTTTGATGATTTAGACCCCTTGTTACAGCATGAAAATGTAACCCTTAGAATGATTTCACAAGGCCAGCCTTTGCCAAATGATGCAGATTTAATCATTTTACCTGGGAGTAAATCGACAATTGCTGATTTGCAGTTTTTATATGAGCAAGGATGGGATGTTGATATTAAATCACATATTCGCCAAGGTGGCTCTGTATTGGGTATTTGCGGTGGATTCCAAATGCTTGGTCATAAGATCGAAGATTTGGAGCTGCTTGAAGGGTGCTTGTCTGAAATTAAAGGGCTTGGTTTATTGGATGTTGAAACAAAAATTGCAGGTGAAAAATCTACTAAATTGGTTGAGGTGGAAGATTTGCAAGGAAATCACGTGGCGGCTTATGAAATACATTTAGGCCAAACTATTGGCGAGGGTTTAAAACGACCAATGTTTAGAACTGACCAGCGTGAAATTGGTGCATGTTCAACTGATGGGCGGGTAATGGGCAGCTATTTGCATGGTATTTTTGCTAATAATGATTTTCGGGAAGCATTTTTAGCAAAGTTTAATATTAAAAAATCAAGCTTAAATTATGACCAGAATATTGAATCTGTTTTGGATGGTTTGGCTGAGCATATCGCGGAGCATCTTGACCTTAAAGCAGTGATGAAAATATTAGAAGTGCCATGATTTGCACCAATTGCTCAACCGCACCTAAAACATCACCCGTAAAGCCGCCAATTTTTTTTATGCAATATTTTGCCACTAAATATGTGATTAATGCGGCGCATATCATTGGAAAGATAATCTGCTGGCCGACCGCGACTAAGCCAATAATCACGATGCTAGATTGACCGACAACCCATTGAATTGGCTTGATGTTTGTAAGGCTGGTTGCAAGACCATCTTTGCGCGCAGGTTGGCTATATAGTGGCAGTAAAACCATAGCGCCACGGCTGATCATTAAACTAAGGATGAGCGGGTAAAATAAATTGTCAACTTGCCAAAGTGTATATATTGCGGTGATTTTTAGAAAAGTAGCAAAGGCTAATGCAAGGCTTCCATAAGTGCCAACTTGGCTATCTCGCATGATTTTTAACCGCTGTTCTGGGGTGTTTGCGCCCAATGCATCAGCGCAATCTGCTAAACCATCCTCATGCAATGCGCCAGTTATTAGGCATAATATGATGACCAAAAGCACTGCGCCAATCAATGACGGTATATTGGCAAATTGCAGCAAAAGCCCACATATACTTAAAACCAAACCTAACAATAGGCCAACCAATGGAAATGCCCATAGGCTTTGTTTTAGGTCATAATCTTGATCATCCAGCTTAAGCCATGAGAAGCGGGTTAGTGTGATCAAAGCGGTTTTTAGCTGATTAACATATGGATTAAGTTTTACCATTTTTCTATTCTTTATTGCTAATATTGGCTTGTGCAAAGGTTGCCATGTCATTATGGGTGGCAAGGGCTGCGCGAACCAAGCCAATTGCTAAAGCTGCGCCACTGCCTTCACCCAAGCGCATGTTTATTTGCACCAATGGTTGCTTGTTAAGCAATTTTAGCAGTTTAATATGGCCAAACTCTTGTGATAAATGCCCAGCAATGGCAATCGATAAGGCGTCAGAATTAAGTTGAAATAATGGCGCGATGGCAGCGCAGCAGATAAAGCCGTCTAATATCACTGGGATGTGTTTGCGCCGTGCGGCTAAAGTTGCACCAAAAATGGCGGCTAATTCTCGTCCACCTAAACGGCGTAAAATCTCTAATGGCTGGTCTAAATAGTCTTGATGATAAGTTACTGCTTTATCGATAACTTGCGCCTTTTGCTCAATGCGCTTTGCATCAAGGCCTGTGCCTGCACCTGTCCACTCTATGGCATTGCCGCCAAATGAGGCGAGTGCAATTGCCGATGCTGCGCTGGTATTGCCGATGCCCATTTCGCCCAATGTGATCAAATCTGCATCATCGCTTACCGCATTTGCGCCAATGTTTATAGCTTGCAAAAACTCGGTTTCGTTCATTGCTGCTGCTTGGGTAAAATCTTCTGTCGGCTTGTCTAATTCGATATCAAACACTTTAAGGTTGCTGCCATTAAGTGTGCATATTTGGTTGATTGCCGCGCCGCCACCTGTAAAATTTGCGACCATTTGTTGGGTAACTTCTGGCGGGAATAATGAGACGCCATGTTTGGTAACACCATGATTGCCTGCAAAAATTAGTGTATCGACCCGGTTTAATTTGGGTTTTACTTGTTTTTGCCAGCCTGCAAGCCATATTGCAACTTCTTCCAACTTTCCTAAACTGCCTTGTGGTTTGGTTAGTTGGTTCTGATGTTCGGTAGCCAGTAGGGTGGTTTTGGCGCAAGGGGTGATTGGTTTGGTTGCTGCGGCTAATATATCGTCTATGGAGTTGAACATTTATTTCCCTTTATATGCTTATATTTAACGCTTGATATGATTGTGATTTTGCAAGATTAAATGTTGACTCAACATGCCATAGGTTTAGCTTAAGATAAACTTGTATTTTAGGGTAATGCTTGGTGCATTTTGGGTTGGTTTATAATGAAATATCTTATATTGGGCGGCGCTCGATCTGGCAAAAGTTTGTTTGCTGAAAATCTATGTTTAAAAAGGCATGAAAAGCTTGGTAATGATTCTGTGCATAACAAGCTGATTTATTTAGCGACATGCCCAAAGGCGGTAAACTCCGAACCTGATGATGAAATTGCAGCGCGAATCAAGTTACACCAAGCTCGGCGTGGGCAAGTATGGCAGACGATAGAAGTGCCTTTAAAACTTGCTGAGCAAATTAAGCAAATAGAAGTTAACTCGGTGGTTTTGATTGATTGTTTGACTTTGTGGATTAGCAATTTAATGTTTGCAAAGTTAGATATAAGTACCGAATTTGACCAGCTTTTAAATGCGATTACAGCCAGTGAAGCAAGTATTTTCATGGTGTCTAATGAAGTTGGGATGGGGCTTGTGCCAGAGACGGCAATTGGCCGAGAATTTCGGGATTTGCAAGGTAAGCTCAACCAAGAAATGGCACAAAGGGTGGATAAAGTGGCTTTGATTGTCGCGGGTTTGCCAATTTGGGTTAAACAATAAGCTATATATTAAATAAGGTGCAAAAATGCAGATAAAACAAATGAAAAAAATACCCGCAACTGTAATTACGGGGTTTTTAGGGTCGGGTAAAACCACATTGATTCGGCATTTATTGGAAAATATGGCCAATCAAAAAATTGCGTTGATCATTAATGAGTTTGGTGATTTGGGTATTGATGGTGATTTGCTTGGCTCATGTGACAACCCTAATTGTTCAGAAGATGACATTATAGAGCTGACCAATGGGTGTATTTGTTGCACGGTTGCCGATGACTTCATCCCTGCCATTGAGAAGATTTTAGCCCGTGATGAACGGGTTGACCATATCATCATTGAAACCTCTGGTTTGGCGTTGCCCCAGCCTTTGGTGCAGGCGTTTAATTGGCCTGAAATTAAAGCGCAAGTGACGATAAACGGGGTGATTACGGTGGCAGATGCTGAGGCATTGGCCAATGGGCGTTTTGCCCATGATGAAGTGCAGGTGCAAAACCAACGTGAGGCCGATGACAGCCTTGACCATATCTCATCTTTACATGAATTATTTGAAGACCAACTGATTTGTGCAGATATGATTTTGCTAAACAAAGCTGAGTTGATAAATGCTGATAAACTGCAGGCATTAACCGCAGAAATTAGCCAAGAAGCGCGTGTATCGGTGCCTGTGGTTGCAATTTCGCGGGGCATTATTGACCCAAAAATTATTTTGGGCCTGGATATGAGTGCTGAGGATGACATTGCCAACCGAAAAAGTCACCATGAGCTTGAGCATGAAGCGCAGCATGAAAGTGGTGAGCCGCATCATCATGACCATGATCATGATGATTTCAAATCGATCTCGATTAATTTGCCTGAAATTACAGATATTGAGCAGTTTCAGGCGGCTTTAGCGGGGGTGATACAGGCGCATAAAATACTGCGTTTAAAGGGATTTATTGCGGTTAATGACAAAGATATGCGCTATATTGTTCAAGCTGTTGGGCCGCGTATTGAGGGTTATTTTGACCGTATGTGGCAATTTAATGAGGTCAAGCAAACTAGACTTGTGGTGATTTCGGGCGCGGGGTTTGATGAAACGCTCCTGAAAGCTGAATTGCAACAATTGGCTGCTCAATAAACAACTGGCACTGGTAATATTCATGCATTTGCTCAACATTCAATCTGGCACGTTAGATGATGAAAGCGAGGCGGTTGATCTCGGGCAAAGTGCGGCTAAAACCATCATTATTTCGGCAGCTGATACCGAATTGGCCAATATCGCTGCGGCATTTGATAAAGATGTACATGTTAGTTTGAGACTGGCAAATTTTTTGCAATTAAAACACCCAATGTCGGTTGATAATTATATTGAAAATACCTTACAACATGCCGAATTGGTGATTTTAAGATTGTTGGGTGGGCAGGCTTATTGGGCTTATGGTTTGGAGCAAATTGCCAATATTTGCACAAAGAAAAACATTAAATTATGCGTGTTACCTGGTGATGTGAAACCCGATGAAAATTTGGATCAATTTAACAGCATATCGCAGGTTCAAATGTTGGATATTTGGCAATATTTTAACCATGGTGGGGAGCAGAATGCGCGATCATTGCTGCAATATTGTGGTTATTTGTTGGGTAATAATACGCGGCCATCTGGCGCTAAGATATTACTCAATGCGGGGCTTTATTGGCCGAATGAAGAGCATGTCACACTAAATGATCTGTCTGGTTTATGGCAGCAAAAAGATCAACCATTTGCGGCGGTTATTTTTTACCGGGCATTGCTTGAAGCGGGTAATATTGAGCCGATTGATGCTCTAATTGCCAGTCTTGCATTGCGCGATATCAATGCGGTGCCGATATTTGTTTCATCATTAAAAGATGCGGTATCGGCAGAGATTTGCCAGCATATATTTTCGCAATATAAGCCTTCGGTCATTTTAAACTGTACTGCATTTTCAGTTGGTGGGTTTGAGCAGAATGAAATTGATGGCGTGGGGCGTAAAAAGTCGGTTTTAGAACAAGCAGATTGCCCGGTATTGCAGGTGGTTTTATCTGGGCAAAGTAAGCAAGCTTGGCAAGAAAATATGCAAGGGCTTTCGGCGCGAGATTTAGCGATGAATGTGGCTTTAACGGAAGTTGATGGGCGCATATTAAGCCGTGCTATTTCTTTTAAATCGTCAAAAATATACAATGAGGCAACGCAATCTTATATTGTCCAACATAAAAGCCTGCCAGATAGAGTGGCATTTGTAGCAGATTTAGCAAACAATTGGTTAAGGCTAAAAAATACAGCACCAAGGGCGCGTAAGGTGGTGTTAATATTGGCCAATTATCCGAATAAAAACGCTCGAATTGGCAATGGTGTGGGTCTTGATGCGCCGCAATCTAGCGTGGATATGCTGAAAATGTTACAAGAACATGGCTATCAAATTAATGATATTCCGCCTAATGGCACTGTGTTAATTGAGTGGCTAAAAACTGGTACAACCAACCTGTTAAGTGAGGGTAAGGCCAAGCAAGGCGAGGTTAAGTTAAGCCTTGCTGATTATTTGAAATATTTTGAAGGCCTGCCAAAAAACATACAGCAAGAAATGACTGACCGTTGGGGCGATGCGAAAGATGACCCATTTTTTCATGATACAGATTTTCATTTGCCGATTAAGATATTTGGCAATGTCTGTGTAGCGATTCAGCCTGCTAGGGGTTATAATATTGACCCAAAAAGCAGTTATCATGACCCTGATTTGGTACCACCACATGGCTATTTAGCATTTTATTTATGGCTGCGTGAAAATTTTGGGGCGCAGGCCTTCATTCATAATGGCAAACATGGTAATTTAGAATGGCTACCTGGCAAGGCTTTGGCATTGTCTAACAGCTGCTACCCCGAAATTGCATTTGGTAGCATGCCGAATATTTACCCATTTATCGTTAATGACCCTGGCGAGGGCAGTCAGGCGAAACGGCGCAATAGTGCAGTAATTTTAGACCATTTAACACCGCCATTAACCCGTGCAGAAAGCTATGGTCCACTTAAGGATTTGGAAGCGCTGGTTGATGAGTATTTTACCGCATCGGGCATGGATAAAAGACGGTTAAAATATATTAGTCAGCAGATTTTTGACCTGACCAAACGCACTGGGCTTGATGAAGATAGCGGTATGAGTGTAAATGATGATGAGGGCGAGGCATTGGCTAAGCTGGATAACCATCTATGTGATTTAAAAGAGTTGCAAATTCGGGATGGCTTGCATATTTTTGGCAGCGCACCGCAAGATTTATTGGATGAAAAACATTGGCTTGAGACCAATTTATTGGTGGCATTAATGCGCGTGCCCCGCGCGCTTGGGCATGGCAATGATATGAGCTTTATTCGGGCAATTTCGCAAGATTTGGGTTTTGAATTTGACCCGCTTGATTGTTTGATGAATGAAGACTGGCAAGGGGCGCGACCAGAAATATTGCAAGGCCTTACCGCCGATGTTTGGCGTAGCAACGGCGATACGGTGGAGCGGATAGAAATTTTAGCGCAGCATTTGATTAAAGGTAATATTAAGCCTGCGGCTGAGTGGCCGCTTTGTAACGCAATGCTAGCCTATGTTAAGGATCATGTTAGGCCAAAGCTTGCCTCATGTGGTGAGGCAGAAATGCAAAGCTTGCTTGATGGTTTAAATGGGCAATTTGTCAAACCTGGTCCTTCTGGCGCGCCAAGCCGCGGGCGTTTAGATGTGCTGCCAACAGGGCGTAATTTTTATTCGATTGATAGCCGTTCTTTGCCCACACCAAGCGCATGGAATTTGGGTGAAAAATCGGCAGAAAACTTATTGACTATTCATGCGCAAACCCATGGTCAGCACCTTAAACATGCGGCTATTTCACTTTGGGGTACAGCCAATATGCGCACAGGTGGTGATGATATTGCGCAGGCAATGGCGCTGATTGGTGTTAAACCCGTTTGGGACAAAATATCGTGGCGGGTGACGGGGTTTGAGGTCATTCCTCTGGCGAAACTAAACCGCCCAAGGGTTGATGTGACGATGCGAATTTCTGGATTTTTTAGAGATGCTTTTCCGCAGCAAATTGACTTGTTTGATAAAGCGGTACGGATGGTAGCTTTGCTGGATGAGCCTGATGATTATAATATTATCGCCAGAAACTATAAAGCCGAAGTTAGAGGTTTAATTGAGCAAGGAATGGGTGAACCAGATGCCCAGCGCCAAGCTGGGTTTAGGATATTTGGCTCAAAACCTGGAGCTTATGGGGCTGGACTGCAATCGCTAATTGATGAAAATTTATGGCAAGAGCGCAGTGATTTTGCCAAGGCATATCTTGCTTGGGGCAGTTACGCATATGGACAAAATGAGCAAGGCAGCCGACAAGAGCGTAGTTTTGAGACAAGATTAAAGAATACCGAAGCCATTATCCAAAACCAAGATAACCGCGAGCATGATGTTTTAGACAGCGATGACTATTACCAATTTGAAGGCGGCTTGGCGGCGGCGGCGGCGTATATTGGCGGCACAATGCCGACGATTTATCATAATGACCATAGCCGACCTGAGCGGCCAGTTATTAGAACCTTAGAGCAAGAAATCGCTCGCACATTGCGAGGCCGTGCGGTGAACCCAAAATGGCTGGAAGGGGCGATGCGCCATGGTTATAAAGGTGGGTTTGAAATGGCGGCAACGGTGGATTATCTTTATGCATTTGCCGCAACTACCAATGCGGTTAAGAGCCATCATTTTGATGCAATTTTTGAAGCTTATATTGAAGATGATAAAATTCGTCAGTTTTTAGATGAGCATAACCCTGATGCATTAAAGGATATAATTAACCGTTTACTTGATGCACAGAAAAAGCAATTATGGATACCAAGACGCAATGCAACCTATGCGCAATTGCAACAATATTTAACTGAGCAATGCTTACAATAACGGCTTATATCTATGACCAAAAAGACTTTGACCGAACAAGAAACAACCGCCCGCCATAATATGAAAATGGCTAAGAAAAAAGCGGTTCGTGATAAAATGATTGCCAGTAAAACTCAAGAAAAAGGGCTGCTTATTGTGCATACTGGCAAAGGTAAAGGCAAATCAACCGCTGCCTTTGGTATGGTATTTAGGGCAATTGGTCATAAACAAAAAGTTGCGGTTGTGCAATTTATCAAAGGGGCATGGGAGACAGGTGAGCGCGATATTTTAGAGAATTATAGCGATTATGTTGATGTATTTGTTGAAGGTGAGGGCTTTACATGGGAGACGCAAGATAGAGAGCGGGATATTGCGGCCGCGCAAAAAGGTTGGAGTCGCTCTAAAGAATGCATATTAAGCGGCGATTATAAGATGGTATTGCTGGATGAGCTAAATATTGCATTACGTTATGATTATATAGAACTTACTGATGTTCTCGAAGTGTTAGCTGACAAACCAAGTGATGTACATGTGGTAATAACTGGACGTAATGCTAAAGTTGAATTGATTGAAATGGCGGATTTGGTTACTGAAATGACGCAAATAAAACACCCATTTAGGTCTGGTGTTAAAGCACAACCTTGTATTGAATTTTAAGACTTGCTACAAATTTTTTTTTGATCCACTATTATAAAAGGCCAAACAAATATGTTTTTTATCTATAGCGGTTTGATTTTGGCACAGAAATAATAAGCTAGCGAGATGTCAAAATGATCGCGGAATGGACGATAATACTTATAGCCATTATTTTTCTATTTATAATAACCTTGATTGTAAATTTGACTAATAATAACCGGTTTAGCCCATCTGTTATCGCTTTGAGGCCACTTATATACGGCCTGGCGCCGCTGTTATTTCTAACAATCTTGTGTATGATTGTCTTATATAATTTGGCTCAAAGTGAGGGTTGGAGTGCCGTCTCTATTGTGCTTGGGCCATTTGCAGTATTTTTATTTGGCAAAAAATTGTTGCATAGAGTCCAAAAAGTGGTGCGCATGCAAAATATCACTACTTTGCCTCAGTTTTTTCAGGCACGTTATGGCAATAAAACCCCCATTACCATGGTTGCTATTATTATTATCCTGTTTTTGGCAATACCATTTTTGGGTGTACAGATTTGGTATATTGATTATAGCACGCAATTAATGACTATTTATTTGGAGGCTAATCACGCCCATGATCATGAACATGTAACGGCACATGATTCGAGTATTTTTATTTGGGTATTACTCATTTATACGATTTTTGTTGCTGGAAAAAGTATTGGCAGAAAAAATGCGACGGATGGGGTGTTGTTATCCTTGGCTATTTTTACCATATTTTCAATAATTGTGGTTGTTGCTGGGTGTTTTTATGTTATTTTTCAAGGGTTTGGGGGTGTTTCAGTTCTGGTTGATAAGTTTCAGTTTTACCGTCTAGAAAATCGGCTATTTGATGATGATTACTCTTGGTTACATTTACTAATTGCGATGCCACTGGCAGCATTTACCTTTTTTGCATCACCATGGCAGTTTCAGCTTATTGTCGTTGAGAATTCAAACCATCAGGAACTTGAAGGTGGGCGAAAAGTATTTTTAATTGGGTTAACGGTTTTTTCTCTGTTTTGTTTTGCGATGGTTTTGGCAATGCTGGTTTGGTATGAAGGGTCAAACTATCAAAAAATTGAATTTTCTACTCTGCATTTTGCCCTTACCAACAAATCATTACCGTTGGCTGTATTGGTTTATACAGTGACGATTGTCTCAACCTTGTTGCTGATGATAATTGAGCTTCTGGCCATTGCTAATATGATAAGTATTGATGTTATTGAACCCATAGTGGCTTATTTTCAAGCCCGCAAAAAGCTAATTTGGGTTTTGTCCGAAACGGCAACTTTTTGGATTAAAAGAATTGCAGTATTGGTTACTTGCTTGTTTGGCTATTTTTATTTTCAGGTTGTTCCATATAATGGATTTGATGAAGGGATTCTTTATGCATCTTCAACTTTATTGTTTCAGTTAGCGCCTGGTTTCATTCTTGGGTTATACTGGCAACGTGCCAATTCAAATGGTGTATTAACGGGTATTATTGTCGGTTCTATAATATGGTTTATTACCAACGGGGCACCCTTAGCAGTAGAACAAGGCTTGTTGGGGTTTCATCCGCTGGCTAATACACAAGAATGGTTTGCCATACTCAAGGTTTCTGGGTTAAAAATGAATGATTATACCTATGGTCTTATTTGGTCTGCAGGAGCCAATATTTTTTGCATAATTGTTATTTCTTATCTTACCAGCCCCAATATGGAAGAGCTGTTGCAAAACCGGTTATTTATTGACAGTCAAGATGAAATTGAAAACCCAGTTTTACCAAGCAAACATAGAAATTCTACTTTGTTTGATTTGCAAAAACTGGTGGGGCAATATGTTGGCCAGGATATAGCTGAAAAGCGTTTTAAGCGTTATTCTTTAAATAACGACATTAGCTATAATTTAAACGAATTTGCACATATTAAACATATCAGATATGCAGAGGAGCAGTTAAGTAATGCGATTGGCGCATCATCGGCCAGATTTGTAATGGCTTTGGTCATGGAGCGAAAAAAGGTTGGTGCAGAAAGTACCATAAAACTATTGGATGAAGCGTCAGAATTTATTCATTATAACCGTGAAATATTGCAATCGGCGATTGATAATATCATTCAAGGTATTTGTGTTTTGGATGATAATTTGAAACTCACTTGTTGGAATAAAGCATTCCAAACTATATTGCAAATTCCCGATGCGGTACTTGAGAGAGACTTAAGCTTTAAAGCAATTTTATATTATTGTGCTGAAAAAGGTTGCTTTGGCGAGGGTAATGTTGATGAAATTGTTGCGCAGCGAATTGCAAATTATGTGACCCTTAAGCTTTCTGTTCAGGAGGATATAGCAACCACTGGAGAGGTTTTACATGTAACTTCTGCTGCGATGCCAGAAGGAGGGTGCGTTATAACATTTGATAATGTTACCAAACAAATTAATGCAGCAAAACAGCTTGAGAGTATCAATTATAACTTGGAATTAAGGGTTGATAAACGAACCAAGGAGTTAACCAATTTAAATGATCAGCTAGAAATAGCAAGGCGTATTGCTGAAGAAGCAAATGTTGATAAGACACGGTTTTTGGCTGCAGCTAGTCATGATATTTCGCAACCAATGAATGCGGCTATGTTATATTCTACGGCATTGTTAGAAAAAGGTTTAAAGGGTGATGTTGCAGAAATTGCAAAGAATTTGGGCCAATCTTTAACATCGGTTGAAGAAATTCTAGTGGCATTGCTTGATATTTCAAGACTTGATTCTGGTGCGTATAAAGCTGAATTAACAGATTTTTCGATTAGTGAGTTGTTTGAACAATTATACATTGAATTTAAACCTCTGGCAAAAAACAAAGGCCTTAAACTTCGGTTTGTTGAAAGCAATCTGTATATTCGTTCTGACCGAAGTCATCTTAAGCGGATATTACAAAATTATATCTCTAATGCGATTAAATATACTAGCCAAGGGGGAGTTCTGGTTTGTATTCGTAAGGTTGATGGCCAGTTGCGGATTGATGTTTATGATACTGGTGATGGGATTGCATCTTTTCAATTTAAAACTATTTTTAAAGAATTTAAACGCTTGGAAGGTGGTATGCGTTTGGCACAGGGGGTTGGGCTTGGACTTTCTATTGTTGACCGAATTGCTAATATTATCGACACAAAAATTGAAGTTGCTTCAATTATGGGCAAAGGCTCTCGGTTTTCTTGTTTTGTCCTTGCTGGAGAAAAAGAAAAAACGCGTCGTGATGTGCCAAAACTTGCTATATCGAGAAGTCAATTATCTAACTTAAATGTGGTTTGTATTGATAATGAGGTTGAAATTTTAAATGCGTTAAAAACCCTATTATCGAATTGGGGGATTAATGGTATTTATGTTGAAACATCACAAGATGCACTTTTGGAAATTGAACAAAGAAATATTATTCCAGATGCAATTATTGTGGATTATCATTTAAACTTTGAGAATGGTGTATTTGCGATTGAAAAAATCAGGTGGCAAATTGAACATCCAATTATTGCTATTTTGGCGACAGCAGATCGCTCAGACACGGTGGTTAAAGTTTGCAATCAAAAAGGCATTACTTTAATGCATAAACCAATTAAGCCTGCAGTTTTAAGGGCAACATTATCGCGCGCTGGTGGAAATAAAATATTTTTTTAACGATCTAAAAAGGTTGATCGTAAAGTATAAAAAACCCGCTTCAAAAATTTGAAACGGGTATGTTATAGTCTGGAGACTTATAAATTTATACTGCTAGATCGGCAGATTGTACTACGCCAACTCGATTGGCAATAATGACGGCTTGTGTGCGGCTTTCGACATTTAGCTTTTGCAATATGGCCGAAACATGAGCTTTGATGGTTGCCTCAGACACACTTAATCGATAAGCGATCTGTTTGTTTAGAAGTCCTTCAGAGACCATCATTAACACACGCATTTGTTGTGGCGTTAACGTAGACATTCGTCTGATCATTTCTTCATCTTTATCGATCACATCTAAATCGACATCATCGGGTATCCAAATTTCACCATCTAAAATCGAGCGAATGGCATGGGCCATTTCTTCCATTCTAGCAGATTTTGGAATGAAGCCACTGGCGCCAAAGTCAAGAGCGCGTCTAATTGTGGTACTGTCTTCAGATGCGCTACAAATTGCGACCGGAATAGTGGGGTGCTGAGATCGCATATATAGTAGGCCTGAGAAACCTCTCACGCCCGGCATTGATAAGTCAAGCAGGATCAAATCTATATTTGCACCCAATGATATTTGTTCTATCAAATGCTCTAGTGTAGATGCCTCCAAAACTGTTGTCGTTGGATATAGGTTTTTTATGGTTTGGTGCAGTGCTCCCCGACATAACGGGTGATCATCTGCGATTATTATTTTATAGTTCACTTACTAGTCCATCAAAAATATTCAGGCTCTTTTCCCCCCTAAAGATCTCAACGAATAGTTGCATTTAATATGCTGCATTTTATTATATTTAGCATATAAGTGAATGAAGCATGACTTAATTATAGCTAGATTATATTAAATTTAAAACAAAAATTTGACTTTTGGCTTTAATACTAAAGAATATGATAATTGATATCGTTAAAGAAATTCTAATTTTTTGCGAAAAACGCCCACATAAAAGCGCCATAGACCGCTGACTTATACAGTTTAGAATGATAATAATCTATAAATTTTCTTCTAGTCTCTTAATACATGACTAAAGTCTTTATCATAAAGTGCGCTATCTCGGTAGTTTTTTGCACGCAGGGCGGGGCCAACTAAAATGAGCGCCGTTCGGGTTAGCTTTTTTTCTCTGACTTGCTTTTGGATGGTTTTTAGCGTGCCAAAAATATATAATTCGTCTGGCCATGTGGCTCGGTATGCAACCACTACAGGGCATTCTTCGCCATAATGTGGTATCAGCTCACGCTGAACATGGCGCAGGTTTCGAACGGAAAGATGAATTGCCATAGTCGTGCCTGCGCGGCCAAGGTTAGATAATTCTTCTCCTTTTGGCATTTCTGAGCTTTGCATTGCGGTTCGAGTTAATATGATGCTTTGGGCAACTTCTGGGATGGTTAGCTCACAGCCTATGGCGGCGGCGGCGGCGGCAAATGCTGGCACACCTGGGGTGATGTTATAGTTAATATTCAAATCATCAAGGCGACGCATCTGTTCAGCGATTGCACCATAAATGGACGGGTCACCGCTATGCACGCGCGCAACGTCTAAACCTTTGTTATTGGCTAGTACAATTTGTTCGATGATTTCGTCTAAATGCATGGGGGCTGTATCCATAACCAAGGCATCTTTTGGGGCTTCGGCAACGATGGCTTCTGGCACAAGTGAGCCTGCATAAAGGCAGACGTTACATTTTTGAATTAATTTTAAGCCGCGCAGGGTGATTAGGTCAGCAGCGCCTGGGCCTGCACCTATAAAATATACAGTCATTGTGAAATCTTTCTTTTTTTACTGTAGCCGCGCGGTGTATAGACATAGTCTTGTCCATTTCCGCGACTGAATTTTACACTATTTGACGAGCCGACCATCACCAATGTTAACATGTCCACATCGTCAACATTCAAATCAATCAATTTAACATAACGGATTTTCTCGTTAGGACGGCCAATATTGCTGGCTAATATAACAGGGCAATCATTTGGGCGATATTTCAGTAAAACTTGTTTGGCGAAGGCCAATTGTGTTCGCCGTTTTTTTGATACTGGATTGTAAAAGCTGATGACAAAGTCGGCTTTTGCTGCTGCGTGGATGCGCTTTTCAATGGCCTCCCATGGGGTGAGTAGATCAGATAGGCTAATGGTGCAAAAATCATGACCAAGCGGCGCGCCAACCCTTGCAGCAGCGCCTTGTAATGCTGAGATGCCAGGCGCCATTTGCACATTAACACGTTTTGCAGCATCGCTTACACCACCCTTGTCTGCATTTAAGTCTAGCAGTTCATAAACCAAGGCTGCCATGGCATAAATTCCCGCATCGCCAGAGCATATAAGTGCCACTTGGCTGCCTTTTGCGGCAAGTTCTAGCGCGAAACGCACGCGTTTTTCTTCTTCACCTAAAGCAAATTGATGGTGGGTTTTATGTTTGCCTATGTCGCCAAGTAAGTCGATATAAAGGCCATAGCCAACCCAATCTTGTGCTTGCTCTAACATATAAGTGGCTTCGGGTACGCGCCAGCTGTCTTGACCTGGCCCCATGCCGACAATGTATAAGCGGCCTTGTGACTTACCAGAAAACTCTGTGATTGCTGCGGTGGATTGGGCGATTGCACATGTACCATTTAGGCTTTTAACCTTTGGGCAAATTAATGTTGCATTATCGCCTGCTGCGGCAAGTGCAGCACCCTCACTAACGCCGTGACATCCAACTTGCTTGTAAACGTAATCTGACGGGGTTTTAAGTAAGTGGCTCTTGCCTTCTAGCGTTTCGGCGCTAAAAAACCGGGCTTCGACTTTAAAATATTGCGCAACTTGGTGAATGGCTGCTTCGTCTGATTTAACATCAATCGATGCAATATAAGCAATGGCTTGATGGTTGATGTTTAAGGCCGCAAGCTCGGCTTCAATTAGGCTGATTAACTCGCCACTTTTTGCACCACGGGCGCAACCAGCACCAATGATAATATTTTTTGGACAATAGGTTAGCCTATATTCATCATTATTAGGCAGCTGATTGCTAACGGTTATGGTCAGCTCTGCATCTGGGTGATGTGGCAAGTTTGAACTGGCAAACCAAGTTAATTCTTGCGGATAGCTAACTTGGTTATTGGTCAGTAGTTTGCTCATAAAGCTTTTATAATGCTGTGGGTTGCTCAGCGTATAGCCCTTGGGCGGACTATCCAGCGCAATGTTGAAATTTTTATCGCCAGCGGTGGTGATGATTGATTCGCCACCAATAATTTTTGCGCATTTTTGTGCAATTTCGACCCCATTGCCAAGTGTTGAACTACTATGCCCGCCAATTAGTGGGACGACATGCTCAGCCAAATCATCTATCGCGATGACGGCTGGCTCGTCCTGCTTGTTTTGTAACAATGGTGCAATGGATCTTACTAGGATTGCCGCACTGCAAATGCCAATAATGGTGGTTTTATTGGCAAATAAGCGGGCGATTTCGGCCTTGATATCATCGACAAATAGGTCAGCATCTAATGGCTTTTCGGATTTGCTGATAATGTTACCAGCATAATGTGACTTTAGCTTTTTAGCGATTTTAACACCAGCTGGGGTTAGGGCGATATAGGCAATTTTATTCATAGATTGGGTCTTTTATTGATGATGATCATCGAGAAATAGGGGCGGGTATTATTATTGGTGGCGGTCATTGGCGTTATTTTCTGCTGCTTTTGACTGACATATTCAACAAGATTGGATTTGTTTAAAAGGTCAAATCGGTCTAATATTTGGCGTAACATCGCAAAGTGGCGGCCGACTTTATAGATGGCAATATTATTGCCTGTACGAATTTTATCAATTAAAATGGCTTCATCTAAAGTTGCAGAGATGATTTGTAAATCTTCATTTTGCACCAATATTGGGATTTTAAGGGCGGCACTGGCTGCAATAAAGGCAGGCATAGCAGGGATGATTTCAACCTCATATTGATTAACCAGACGTTCAAAAACATAAGTGAAGCTGCCGTAGAAAAAAGCATCGCCCTCACATAAACATGCGACATTTAAGCCAGCTTCTAATTGCTGTTTTATTTCTGTTGCGGCTTTATTATAGGCATTATTTGCAGCATCACGGTTTAGGCTCATTGGCACATGGAAGCCAAATTTTTTGGTGGTTTTTGGCACATGTGTTGCGGCGATCTGCCATGCTATGCTTTTGCCCTTTTTATTGGTTGGGAAGGCAATTAAGTCAGCAGATTTTATTAGCCTTACTGCTTTTAATGTTAGCAACTCAGGGTCGCCAGGACCAACGCCAATACCGTATAATTTACCCGTCATTTTGTGTGGCTACCTTAATTAATGACAATTGTGTGACTTTTAAATTTGGTTTAAAGGCATTTAATTGACCAATTAAAACCAAATTTGCAGTTGATAATTCGAGCATGGTTATTTGCTTTGTTTGGGTAAAGTTATCTTTAAAACGATGATAAATCTGATTAAGTGTGCCAATGCCCTCTAGTGTAACCACGTTAATAACGATGCGCCCGCCAATGGGTATTATATCATAAAGCGCGTTAAACAAGTTTTCTGTTAGGCCACCACCAATAAAGACAGCGTCGGGCTTTGGCAATGTTTTTATAAAGTCATCAATGCAGCCAAGATGGGTTTTAATATCAGGCACACCTAAGTTATTGGCATTCATTTTGATATTTTGTAATCGGGTTTCTGACTTTTCGACCGCATGGCAAATTGAGCCTTTAGCGAGGCGCATATATTCGATGCCAACTGAGCCATTGCCTGCGCCTAAATCCCACATGATGCTATTGGGGCTTGGTAATAACTTATTCACTGTTGCAGCGCGAATGTCGCTCTTGGTAAGCTGGCCGTCATGTAAATAATGACTGTCATCTAGCCCTGCAATATTAGGGATGATGTCGGCATATTGCTCGGCAATGCACTCAATGGCCAGGGTGTTAAAATTTGCTGCGGCGCCAATTTGCCAATCATTGGCGGTGGCATGTATGATATGCTGTTTGTCGCCGCCCATATGCTCTAAAACGGTTAATTTGCTTTGCCCAAAACCTCGGTCCACCAACAGATCAGCAATGTCATCAATGGTTTGGCTATTGCTGGTGAGGGTGATGATGCGGTTATTGGGCAGAACCGCTTTATGCAGTAAACTTAATGAACGGCCGTGGACGCTCATGCATGTTACATTGCGCAACGGCCAGCCAAGGCGCGCTGCAGCCAAAGAAAAAGCCGAAGGGCTTGGGATGATTTGCAATTCTGCGATATCAATTTGTTGGGTTAATGTTGCGCCAATGCCAAAATGCATTGGGTCGCCTGTGGCCAATATGACGGCATTTTTGCCTTTAAGGCCATGTTCACGCCAGGCAAGCATTTTTTGAATGGCTTTTTGGAATGGGCTTTCCCATATTTGGATATCGGCTTGTAATTTCGGCATGCCTTGTAGATGGCGCTCTGCTGCAAAGAGAGTGTCGGCACTGTCGCAAATTTTTTGAGCCTCTGATGATAAGCTTTCAAACCCATTATCGCCAATGCCAATAATCGTCAGCCATTTCCGCAATTTTTGATCATTGCTCATCTAAGGCCTCCTGCTAGAGCGTTTAGTACTGCGCTGGCCATAGCGCTACCACCCCTGCGGCCTTTTAGAGTGAAATAATCAACGCCATAATGTTCGGCAATTAGTGCATTTTTACTTTCAACTGCCCCAACAAACCCAACGGGCATGCCGATGATGGCAGCGGGCTTTTGCTCGCAAGTTTCGAGCAGCTCAAGCAAGCGAAATAACACAGTTGGGGCATTGCCGATAACGATGACAGCACCTGATAAATGTGGTTGCCAAAGTTTGACTGCAGCTGCACTGCGGGTGGTTTGTTGGGCTTTAGCAATGTCTGGGGTTTGCTGATCGTTTAGGGTGCAAATTAGCGAATTATTGGCAGGCAGTAGCCGTTTGATAATGCCTGATTTGACCATTTCACAATCGCATAAAATTGGTGCGAAATTTTGCAGCGCATGTTGCGCCACCTTAACAAAATTGGCTGAAAAATCGACATCATTGGCAATGTCTACCATGCCGCAACTGTGGATTAAGCGGGTTATTATATTGTGCATATTCTGCGGAAAATTATCAAAATTTACCTCGCTACGCAATGTTGCAAAACTTTTGGCATAAATGGCTTTGGGGTCTTTAATATAGTCATGCTGCATGTTTATGGGATTTCCCTATCGAGTGTATTAGGGCCGTGTGGGTGATCTGCATGGGGGTATGGGTGATGGTGGTGGTCATGATCATCATCATGTGTATGACTATGTGAGTGATCGTGAGAATGCGGGTGGGAATGGCCATGGGGATGATGGTGCGGTTCAGCATCATTTATGCCTTCAACATGGTGGTGATGGCTTTCTTGGGGCAGGCCGATCTGGTCTTCGAACCCCAATACTTGCTCTCGATATTTACAGAGGCCGCAATTCATTGCATTGTCGCCGTCTAAAATTTCCAACAGGCGGTTTAAAAAAGTTTCTATCACCAATGGGTGGTCGTTTAAATAGCCAGCTTTTACAAATTCTATGTCGGGATATTGTGCCGCGACTTTGTCGTGATAAGCATAGATGCGGTCAACTAATATGCCAGTAAAGAGGAAATATGGAAAGGTAATAATGCGTTTGTAACCTAGCTTTACGGCATGTTCTAGCGCGGGTTGAACCAATGGAAAGGTAACCCCGCTATAGCCTGTTTCGCCCCAACCTAGCCCCAAACCTTCCCATAATAACCGCATCACTTTTTGCACATTGCTGTTGGCATCTGGGTCTGACGCGCCGCGACCAATGACCATTAGCAAACTATCTTGGTTGGAAATTGTATCGCCTGCTTTTTCAATGGCTTGCTTGACCCGCTCAGAAGCGGCTCGAATCATTTTAGTGTCAATTGAAAGGTCGCGGCCATAATCAATATGTAGATTATTTTGTGCGCTATAAGTATTGAGTACCGAGGGGATGTCATTTTTTGCATGACCTGCGGCAAACAACATGCCAGGAATGGCCAATACGCGCTTAACACCTTGGTCTTGCAGGTTTTTCAGGCCTGTTTTAATGATTGGCGTGGCGAATTCTAGATAGCCATAATCAACAGGAATATTGGGCAAATATGTAGCGATGGCTTTTGAAAGTTTTGAGAATTCGGCGACTGCGCCCAAATCGCGGCTACCATGACCACATATCATAATACCAGTTTTTTGTGGCTCGGCCAAAATGCGCTGCTCTAGCTTGGCTAAAAACTCATGGGGGATTTGGTAGGTATTTTCTGACATATGGACGCTCTAAAGTTTGTGGCGCGCAAAATATTACCCAAATTGAGTAAAATCTAAAACAGCTATTGCATTAACCCCCGAATTGGGTCGGTTGCAGCAAAATCTTTTTCAGTCGTATCATGACGACGCCGTGAATATGGATGGATATTAGCTTTTTGAGGATGCTTGTCAATAGAATATGTTTTGGAACATAATAAGAACATTTACTTGACAGCTTGTTTTTTTAGTTTATTCTATCTTCAAATTACGGAGGAATATATGAAACCTGTTGTCAATATAGATGCACTGAAGTTTGTTGATGATTGGAAAAATGCTCCTGGTAAGCATGCGGCATTTAGTGATGATATTGGTGCTAAAAAACTTGGGTATAATGTTAGTATTTGCCCGCCTGGTAAATCCACCTGCCCAATGCATAACCACCGAATAAATGAAGAAATGTTTATGATTTTGGAGGGGGTTGGTAAGTTGCGGTTTGGCACAGATGAATATCCATTACGCAAGGGGGATATTATTGCCTGCCCCGCTGGTGGGCGTGATGTTGCGCATCAGATTATTAACATTGGTACGATTGACTTGGTTTATTTATGCCTGAGTAGCCGTATAGAATATGACATTGTTGAATATCCAGATTCAAATAAAGTTGGTGTCAGGGTTGGTGAGGGAAATAATCGGTTGCGCGAAAATTATATTAGCAATACGGATGTTGATTATTACCATGATGAAACATCGGAAATATTGTTCAAATGACTAAGTGTTTATCGCTTTAATGAGGTCAGCTAATTGATGGTAACGGTTTATGTGATTGTTGGGTGGTTGGGCTAGCATAAATGTGGTGACGCCCAATTGTCTTGCAGCGAGCAGTTTATTATCAAGTGCCTCACCACCACTATTTTTGCAAATTAAATGGGTTATTTTATGCTGTTGCATGAGGTGTATTTCGTCGGCTAAATTAAATGGTGGCCTTGCTAGTAATATTTTAAAGCTATTGGGCATTTGACTTGGTTCGGAAAATTGATTTTGTTGGTTTAAGGGAGGTGCGATCATTCTTGCAATGATGGGTTGTTTTAAAGACAGGTAGGGTGTTATTTTTTGACTGCCGATGGTGAGTAATATTGTTGCATTATCAGGTAAGGCGCTGATTAAAGAGCAGGAATTGTTAAAAATTTTCCAGAGATCATTGGGTCTTGCTTGCCACGGCCTTCTTGATAATTGCATAATGGGAATATTTGCATTGGCGCAAGCGATTATGGCGTTTTGGGTGATGTTTTGTGCAAATGGATGGGTGGCATCAATACAATGGCTAATAGATTCTTTGCACAAAAATTTGGTTAGCCCAGTTGCACCACCAAAACCACCTGATATGATTTTGCAGCTATTTGGTAGTTTTGCTTCATCAGTAATACCTGCTATTGAATATGTGATATGGTGGTTTTTTGCCAATTTTTGCGCCAAAACTCTGGCTTGTTTTGTACCGCCCAAAATTAAAATATTCATGACTATTCCTGATGGGCAATAATGTCGCCCGCTCGGTTGATGATTAAAATATCAATTTTTATAGCAGGGCGATTAGTGATTTTAATGGCAGCTGCAAGTGCCAAAATGGCGATATGCTGCGCGATGTTAATGTTATGTTTGTCCGCAATATTTAAGCATTCGAGCGCCGTGTTGGCATTTTTAATTTGGTTGGCGAGGTTCTTATTGGCACCTAATAGTTTAAATTGTTCGGACATCCAATTTAAATCTACTTGGCTGCGGCCAGAGTGTAAATCCATGAAACCCATTGCCAATTTGGTGATTTTGGCAAACCCGCCAGCAATGGTAATATGCTCCACTGGTTGTTTGCGTAAATATTTCAACAAACCACCAACAAAGTCACCCATATCCATCAATGCAGCTTGCTTGAGGTCATGAAATTTGGCAACTGCCGCCTCACTTGTACTGCCTGTACTGCCAGCAATATGGCGAATGCCTGCTGCTTTTGCAACGTCAACGCCGCGATGAATTGAGGCGATCCAAGCAGAGCAAGAAAATGGATGAACTATGCCCGTTGTTCCTAAAATTGACAGCCCACCTAAAATACCCAGCCTTGGGTTCCAAGTTTGTTTGGCAATGTTTTCACCATCTGGAATAGAAATGGTGATCTCCACATCGGGGTTAATGTCATATTCCTTGGCGATGGCTTTAATCACCTCGGACATTAATTTGCGCGGAATGGGGTTAATAGCCGCCTCGCCAACAGCAATGGGTAAGCCGTCTTTTGTGATGGTGCCGACACCTTCTCCGGCTCGAAATTGTATACCAGAATTGTTATTAAGCCGCCTAACTTCTGCAATCACCAAGCAACCATGGGTTACATCGGGGTCATCGCCCGCATCTTTAATGATGCCAACACGCGCATATTTTTTTGGATAATTATGGTTGATGCCCTCAAGTGCAAGGGCAAAGCTAGGGGATTGGCCTTTGGGCAGTTTAATTGAAATGGGGTCGATAAATTTATTGCTCAGCAGTGCGATATAAGCAGCCTTTGTAGCTGCTGTAGCACAGGCGCCTGTTGTCCAGCCGCGCTTTAAGCTGCTTGTCTCGGCTATGTTTTTAGTTGTTTTTAGGCTTGTCGTTGGGTTACTCATATATTTTCTCTAGTGTAAAAAACGCGATGAGTATAGCAAAAAATTATAACATGACATAACATTGACAGATGATCGATGATTCTGATATTCAAATTTTAGCTAAATATATGCCGCAGTTTCCAACAGGTTCGGTTTGGTTGGTTGGTGCTGGGCCTGGGCATATTGGCTTGATTAGCGCGATGGGACTGTTTGCTTTAAAGCAAGCGGATGTCATTATTTATGACGCTTTGGTCAATAAAGCATTTTTGCAATTCATTCGCGCGGATGCCGAGACTATTTATGCAGGCAAACGCGGTGGGAAGCCATCATCCACACAACAAAATATTACAGATGCGATTGTTAAATATGCGCAACAAGGCAAACGGGTATTGCGCTTAAAAGGTGGCGACCCATTTGTTTTTGGACGTGGTGGTGAAGAGGTTGAAGCCTTGGCTAAGGCCAATATAAAGTTTTTAGCGGTGCCTGGCATAACCGCTGGCATTGGAGGTTTGGCTTTTGCTAATATTCCTGCAACCACACGAGAAACCAATCAATCTATTACTTTTTTAACAGGTCATGATGCTAGTGGTATTATTCCCAGTGCTATTGATTGGTCGAATTTGGCTAAAGGCGCGCAGACCATTGTGATGTATATGGCGCTAAAAAATATTGGTGAGATTTGTGATCGCTTAATGGCGGGCGGCCGCGAACGGCATGAACCTATTGCATTTATTCGCAATGCAAGCTTGCCTGATCAGCAGGTTTGGCAGACCAACTTGGCTGAAGCTTCAGAATTTGTACAAATGCATGGGATTACACCACCTGCGATTGTTATTATTGGCGGCAATATAGCCCTTCGCTCGCGGGTAATTGACTATGCTTTGCCTTTTTACCAGCAAGTGAGTGGTTGATATGGGTAAGGGATTGGTTATCGCAGCAACCCATTCTGGTGCGGGGAAGTCACTGATTAGCATGGCATTGTTGCGCGTGTTTAGGCGCCAGAAATTAAAAATGGCGGCGGCTAAAGTTGGCCCAGATTATATTGATGGGGCGTTTCATGCGCTGGCAATGGGTGATATTTGTTATAATTATGACCTTTGGGCGATGGCGGATGGCGCTCTCAATATGGTAGAACAACATTTGGCTTTGGCGGATTTGGCGTTGGTTGAAGGGGTGCTTGGCTTGTTTGATGGGCCAATTAAAGGCGTTGGCAGCACAGCGGATGTAGCGGCAAAGCTTAACTTGCCAGTAATTTTGGTGGTAGATGCAGGCGCGATGGCGCAAAGCGTTGCAGCATTAATATATGGATTTAAAAATTTTAGACCAGATGTAAATTTGACGGCAGTGATTTTTAATAATATTGGCAGTGAGCGGCATAAAAAAATGCTTGAAGCGGCAGTTGAGCCATTAAATATACCAGTGATTGGTTGTTTGCCACGCCATCAACAAATGGTTTTACCATCACGACATCTGGGTTTGGTTCAAGCCAATGAAATGCCAGATTTTAATGGTTTTGTTGATAAAGCGGCTGACTATATTATGCAGCATTTGAACTTAGATTTACTATTAAGTTTGGCAACAGATTTAGATATTAAGGCAGCTAAAACCGATTTTGCACTAAAACCTTTGGCGCAACATATTGCGATTGCAAAGGATGCTGCTTTTACTTTTCATTACGGGCATATTTTTGCGCAATGGCGAAAAATGGGTGCTGAACTGAGCTTTTTTTCACCATTGAATGATGAATTACCAAATGATGATGCCAATGCAGTATTTTTATCGGGTGGCTACCCAGAATTATTTGCTGCAGAATTGGCAAGTAAGGATGGTTTGCGGACTAAATTGCAGAAAATGAGCGCTAGTGATTGCATGATTTACGGCGAATGTGGGGGCTATATGGTGATGGGCGAGGGGCTCGTTGACAGGCATGGCAAATGCCATCAAATGTTTGGATTGTTGGATTTGGTTACCAGTTTTGAAACCCCGAAACGCCATTTGGGTTATCGAAAATTGAGCCATCAGAGCCAATTGCCATGGCAAGCTGACTTGTTTGGGCACGAATTTCACTATACCCATGCTATAAAAGCAAATGGTACACCATTGTTCAATGCGACCGATGCCAGCGGGTGTGAGCTGGGCGTTATGGGCTTGCAGAATGGCAAAATACTTGGCTCATATGCGCATGTGATTGATGTAAAGGGGCATAATGACTGAGAAATTAATCCATGGCGGCGCGTTAGATGCGGCTATGTTACAATATGGTGGTTCGCGGCAGGAATGGCTCGACCTTTCGACAGGCATTAACCCTAATGCTTACCCAATTGGTGATATAAGCTCAGATTGCTGGGTGCAATTGCCGCAAAGCTCAGCACTTGAAGGGTTGAGAGTGGCTGCCGAGCGCTATTACTCCTGCCCAGATGCTAGCATTTCTATCGCCAATGGCACGCAGGCGTTGATTGAATTATTGCCGCAAATTATTGCCAAATCGACCATTGCTATTCTCTCGCCAACTTATGAAGAACATCAGTATAACTGGCAAAAATATGGGCATGAGGTGGTTGTCACTGATGATTTGGAGCAGGCATTAGAGGCGGATCATTTGCTAATTGTTAACCCCAACAATCCTGATGGGAAAATGGTTGAACCAAGTCAACTGTTAGAAATATTGGCACATTTTAGAGCTAAAAATGGCTATTTAATCATTGATGAAGCGTTTATGGATATGACCCCTGAATTTAGCTTGGCAAGTGAGGCGGGTTGTTCAGGCTTGATTATATTACGCTCTTTTGGTAAGTTTTTTGGGCTAGCGGGTATTCGAATTGGGTTTTTACTGGCTGACGAAAAGCTGACCGATTTAATCAATCGAAGAATTGGGCTTTGGGCAATTTCTGGGGCATCGATAGAAATTGCTACTAAAGCGCTGGGAGATAAAGTGTGGCAGCAAAATATGCGGCTAAAGCTTAATAAAGATATGTTGAAAATGCAGCAAATTTTAACGGAGAATAAGTTTCATATTGTTGGCGGAACCGACCTGTTTTGCTTGGCGAAAACGCCTCACAACAGTTATGTTACCAATGTTTATTTTAGCCGATTTGCTACACAAAATATTCTATTACGAGAATTTAAATATAATCATCAAATATTACGCTTTGGCTTGCCAATAGCGGCTGACTTTAACAGTTTTGCTAGCAAGCTGAGCGATATATGCGATGATTTGGCTAGAAATCATAAGGAGCGTGCATTGTGAGTGCGGTTTGGTTGCTTATCGCTGCGATATTGCTTGATGTTGCCATTGGTGACCCTGCTTGGATGTATCGGTATATCTCTCACCCTGTGGTTTATATTGGCAATATTATTGACTTTTTTGACCAAGGGCTTAATCACTGGAAATTAGGTAAAACCAAGCTTGTGTTGCGCGGATATATGGTGCTGATTATGCTGTTTTTTATTGGCCTATCTATTGGTGTTGGTTTGGAATATCTGTTTAGCCTTTCTCTATATTTATTGCCAATTAAGGTGCTTATTATTTCACTATTGTTGGCTGTTCGTTCATTATATAGCCATGTGAAGCAAGTATATACAGCACTTAACCAAGGCTTGACTGAAGGCAAAGCTGCTGTGGCTAAAATAGTTGGTCGTGATGTGAGTAAAATGACTGAAATATCGGTGACTAGAGCCGCTATAGAAAGCCTTGCAGAAAACATGTCCGATGGGGTAATTGCCCCAATATTCTGGTATCTAATTGGTGGCTTACCTGGGCTGGTTGCTTATAAATTTATCAACACAGCAGATAGTATGATTGGTCATAAAAATTTTAAATATTTGCACTTCGGCAGAGCTGTTGCTTTGTGTGATGACTTACTTAATTATGCGCCAGCGCGGTTGACGGCATTTTTATTTTTGATCATTGCGTTGCTTGGCGGTGGTGTTGCACAAGCTAAGGCATTATGGAAATGTTTGTGGCAAGACGCGGTGCGTCACGAGTCGCCCAACGCGGGTTGGCCCGAAGCATCGATGGCAGTGTTGATGGATATTGCACTTGGAGGCCCAAGATTTTATGGCGAAAAACTAGTTGAAGCTGTTTGGTTGAATGCAGATGGTCGTCAAATTCTGCATCGTGCTGATATTAAACAAGCACTGAAATTCTATGTTATGGCATTGTTTTTGTTAGCAATTATATCATTGCCATTTTCAAGTTTTATTTGAATTTTCCAATAATTATATTGGCAGAAAGTCTGTGTATCTTTCTATAATGGGTAAGGAGATAAGGCTTTTACTTCACGTAGCTTGAAATTTGACCTGACCTGCGAGACGCCTTCGGTTTTTAATAAAAACTTTTGAATAAACTCATCATAAGCGCCAATATCAGGTGCCACAACGCGTAGCAAATAATCACAATCGCCACTGGTAGCAAAACATTCAATGACTTCAGGGCGCGTTAAAACAGAACGCTCAAAATTTTGCACCAATTGGTCGCTGTGTTTTTCAAGACTAACACGAGAAAAAATGGTTTCAGGAAAACCAACCTTAACGCCATTGACCCGCGCTTGATAATTGCTAATCACGCCTTCTTCTTCCAAGGCTCGAACACGACGCCAACAAGCAGAAGGCGATAAGCCAACCAAATCGGCAAGATCTTGATTGGTTAAACGGCCATTTTTTTGCAGCTCGGTCAATATTCTAATTTCAAGGCTCTCTAATTCACGCATATCCATATCCGTCAAGTTTACTAATATTTGTATGATAAACGAAAGATTCTTGCGCGCATAGCAAAAAATCTATCTATCACTGTATAAGGCGAAACTTAGAGTATGCCAATTTTAAATATTTACTATTTTGGTGGGCTAAAGAGTTGGTTTAGCAAATTGGCAGCATCATCAATTTTTGTGGATTGGTCATTTTTGTCAGTCTCTTTTTTATCCACTTTAGGCAGCCCAAGAAGGTTGCCAACCTGATTGCTAACGGCATCATTTAACCGTTCGCCAACAACTTCCCCTAGTTTATCACCGAGTTGTTTGGTAACTTCTTGTTTAACTTTATCAACGACTTTATTGGTGATTTTTTTCTTAATTTGATCTGCTAGTTTTTTATTAATATCATCACGAATTTTGTTGATCGTGTAGCTATTTTTTATTGCATATTCGAAATCTGCTATATATTGTGGAGCGCTCCAACTGCCTTTAATGAGGACAGGAATGGTCATTCGTTCGGACTTGCCGTTGGCATTTTGGCTGGCGAGCTTTGGGACCACTCGATAATTTAACTGTTTTTTGCCAAGGTCAATATTACCAGCGCCATAAATGATAATATTTTCTGAATTTATGTTAAGGTTATCGGCTGTTAGAATCCCATTTTTAATGGAAAAATCTGTCCCTGCCTTTACGAATTTGGTTTGTTGACCTGTACCAGTATGGTTGGAAAATTGCCCTGATACCATGTTAGAAATATCTTGCTTGAATAGATTTTGCCCGGCATCCAATGCGAATTTAGTGAGCTTTTCAGGGCTATTAAGTGATAAGTCAATTTTTGCAATCTCTGGTGCTAACGCATCGGCAAGTGCAATGCCTTCAATGACACCATCGCGCATAACAAGTTTGCCATTGCCCGTCATTTGGCTCATCCATTGCTGGATATTTTTTCCATTCATTTGAATATTGGCAGTTAAGTCGGCAGTTGCTGCAAGTTTTTGAGTAAGTTTAAGCTGCTTTAGAGCATTGCCGACATCAATATTTTGGGTTTGGATTTTTGCATTAATAACGGCACCAGATTTTGATGGTTGGGCGCCTATTGTGCCTGCTATTTGGCCGCTAAATATGGTAGTGGTAAATGGGATTTTAGCGACTGATTTACGCACTATTAAACGTGCCTTTAAATCGTTGAGCAAATAATCGTCATATTTGATGCGTTTGATGGATAGGGCAATATTGCTATTCACCTGACTAATAATGCCAAGATTTTTGGTTTCTTGGCTCCACCCATCGGTTGTTTTTGTAGGTTTTGGGCTTGCAAATATTGTGTTATAATCAATGTTTGAAACTGTAACTTCGCCATAAATATTAGGTATATTATCATTGCTGACATTTAGTGTGCCGCTATATTGGCCGTTAAATATGGATAGTGAAAACTGACTTAGTTGATACAGACTTTTAGATATTTTCAGGTCGGATTTGAAGCTTAAAGGGCCATCATGTATGTCACTTAATGTTAGGTTTAACCAGTTTGCTGTGGTTTTTATAGCGGGGCTGTTGAGTTGGACATTGCCAGAAAACTGCAAAGTGTCGTTGAGACTGACGGTACCTTTAATCGCTAAATCTAACGGTTTTGATTTGAAATCCATCGTGAGTTGGGTTGAATTTGTTTCAAGCAAATCTGAAATACTAACTTGACTAATATTTATTGCAACGGGTTGTTTTCTCCAGATAAGTGAGCCGTTAATATTGACAAATTCAACGCCAGATTTTAAGTCAATATCTATGTTAATATTTTCGGCCATTTCAAATTCACCTGCTGCACGATTGTCATAACTGATGCGGCTGTTGATGATTTTAAAATTTGAAATTGATAAATCGTCTGCACTAAATTTGGTTGGGTTATTTTGTTTTGTGGGTGATGCGGCATTTAAGCTATTTTCCGTAACGCTGCGTTCTATCAATGCGCCTAATGGATCATTAGACGCGACAGGTTCGGGCAGTCGTTTGGCAGATTCTTGCCAATTATTGCTACCGTCTTTATAGGCAATTAGGCTAATATCTGCACCAATAAAACTCAGCTCACGAATTTGATATTGCCCACTGAATAACGGCATTAAATCTACTTTGATTAGTAATTTGTCGAGGCTAACCAGTGGGCCTGCATTTTGGGAGTCTGCTATTTCAACATCAGCAAGTTCAATTGCGATATTGGGGTAAATGACAAGTTTTTTGCTACCAGATACTTTGAATTTGCGCCCTAATTGTTGCTCTAAAATTGGGTTTATTTTTGCCCATATTACATCGGATGAAAATAGGTTTGGTAGGGAATAAAAAAGAGCAGTTAAACCCAATAATATTAAAATTAACCAGATGAATATGCGTCTCATTAATTAACCCTTTTTGGTGAACGAATCATGCGACTATAATTATAGGCTATAAATATGGTTTATGTTAGATTTACTATTTTCCATCCCGCCAGTTTGGTACTGCCATCATTTTATTGAGCAAATAGACAGGTATTAAACCAATAAGTACGATGAATAGGGCGGCAATTGCTGCTTCTTCAAAGATTTCTAAACTTGCAATTTCATAGACATGGGTTGCCAATGTATCAAAATTGAATGGCCGCAATATAAGTGTTGCGGGCAATTCCTTCATTGAGTCTATAAAAGTTAAAATCAGTGCGGTCGCAAGAGCTGGGCGAATAAGCGGTAAATGAATTTTACGCAAAATGCTATTTTTATGATGACCCAAACTCTTGGCCGCATGGTCGTAACTTAGCGGAATTTTGCCAAAACCAGTTTCGATCGCGCCATAAGAAACGGCCAAAAAACGAACCAGATAAGCGAATATTATAGCAAATATAGAACCTGAGAGCAGCATTTTTTGGCTTGCGCCTGCATAACCAAACCATTCTAAGATTGGACCGATAATATCATCAAATGCGATGAGGCTAATAAAAATACCAAGGCCTAAAATAACCCCGGGTATGGCATAACCAACGCTGGCTAATTTAGCCATCCAACCAAGCAGTTTAATATTAAATATGCGTTCACTATAACTTAAAAATAAACCAATGATAACAGCAAGTAAGGCAGCGATAGCTGACAATATAAGAGAGTTTTTTGCATAACCAATAAATGCAAAATAATCGGTCACTTCAACAAATTCTAAACTATCATGAAGAAGCTGAATGAATGGCAATAAAAAGCCCAAGACGATTGGCGTTAAGCAAAATATACTGGCATAAATTGCATGCTTTCCTGCCAATTGTATACGTTTAATAGGCCTTATTTGGCGGGTTGTATGGCTATATTTTGCACCACGTCTTGCTAGTTTCTCGACAATAATTAATATGAATATAAATGCCAATAAAACCAAGGCGATTTGTGCCCCGCCACCCAAATTGCCACGTTCAAGCCATGTAGAATAAATGCCAACAGTTAATGTATTTACGCCAAAAAATTCAACCGCACCAACATCATTTAAGCATTCCATTAATGCCAGAGTGAGGCCGACAAAAATGGCGGGTCTGGCTAATGGTAAGGCAACTTTAAAAAAGCTTTGAATGGTGGTTTTGCCCAACATGCGCGATGCTTCTAACAAACAAACGCTTTGTTGTAGAAATGCGGCGCGTGAGGTGAGGTAAATATAGGGATATAAAACGATGGATAATACAAAAATTGCACCACCCATCGACCTTATTTCAAAAAACCAATAGTCTTTTGCCGAATTAAACCCACCCAATTGGCGTATGCTGGATTGAATGAAGTTTGAATAGTCAAATATCTCAACATAGCAATAGGCAATAATATATGACGGCATGGCGAGGGGTAGCAATAATAGTTTAGATGCAATGTTGCGCCCTGGGAAGTTATACATGGTAACCAGCCATGCGCTAAGCACACCGATGACAAGGGTTAACGAGCCGACGCCAACAACCAAGATAAGTGTGTCGGAAATATAACCGCCTAAAACAGTGTTATAAAGATGTGGCCATATATTTTCTTCAGGATAAAAAGCAATTTTGAATATGGTTAATATGGGAACCAATAAGCATAACACCATGCTGAATGCAGGCAGTAACCAAATGGGGCTTATGTCCCGCGGTAGGCGAAACATTGCTTGAAATTTAGCAACCCACATTATTTTATTGGTTTGAATATGTTGCTGTTTAATAGGGTTGGTTTGGGTCATTGTCGCGCCTTGCAAGCTAGCCTATGCTCTTGCATATTTATGACTTCATAATATCGCGGCCACATTATTATAGCAAACAATTTTTGGCTTAACTTGTCAGCAAATGTAAAAAAGCCAAGCTTGGCTTGGCTTTTAAACTTAATATATAACAATATAATTGATTAGTCGTTGAATTTAACAATGTCTACCAATTCGCTGGCACGTTTATGATATTTTGCGATTTCTGTTAATGCTAGGCTGTCGGCTTTAAGTGCGCCCCAGCTTTTAACCATGTCAGAGGCTTCGGTGCCTACTTTAACTGGATATTCAAAATTTACTTCGGCATAAAGTTTTTGAGCTGTATCGCCTGATAAAAACTCTACAAATTTAACGGCATTGGCTTTGTTGGCTGCATCTTTTACCACCATGACGCCAGAAAGGTTCATGTGAGAACCACGGTCTTCAGCATTTGGGAAAAGCATTTTGATGGATTTTGCCCAATCTTTTTGCTCTGGATTTTTCTCATTGGTTTGCATTTTACCCATATAATAAGTGTTGGCAATTGCAAGGTCACATTCGCCATTAAAAATGCTTTTGGCTTGGGCGCGGTCATTGCCTTTAGGCGCATGTGCTAAATTGGCTTTTAAGCCTTCTAACCATTTTTGGGCATCAGCTTCACCATGATGTGCAATCATGGATGCAAATAATGCTAAATTGTAATTATGTTGGCCACTGCGGATGCAAATTTTGCCTTTCCATTTTGGATCGGACAATTCTTCATAGGTGATTGCGTCTTGTGCAACACGTTCTTTAGAGGCGTAAATAACCCGCGAACGTGATGTGATGCCAAACCACTTACCATCGGCATCGCGAAATTCCGCAGGGATGTTTGCACTTAAAGTATCACTGCTAACCTCTTCAGCTAGGCCTGCATTTACAGCACCCATTAAACGGGCAATATCAACTGTTAGAATTAGGTCAGCACTGTCTTTGCCTTTTGCTGCTTTAACCTTTTCAACAAGGCCTTTTTTAGCGTAGATTGTGTTGACTGTAATGCCCGTTTCTTTTTGAAATTGATCAATTAACGGCTGCATTAAAAATGCCTGACGATAAGAATATACGTTAATAACACCATCTGCTTGAACTGCAATTGGTGCGATTATAGCCATCATTGCTGTTGCGCCAAGAGCAGATTTTAAGAAAGTTTTATACATTGTTTGAGTTTCCACTTGTTTCTATTGAGAACCATTTGCATCTTTCATGGCGAGAATTGCACCCAATGTCAAGCGTAGAATCCAGTATAATATTTAGCTTAGAATGGCTCTAAGTTTGCCGCGTATATATTCACAATATTTTGCATATTTTAAACGTATAAAACTTGTTTTATTTGAATGGGTTAATAATAATTTATGAGTCTTTTTAGAATGATTATAATCGGCAATTATATGCACAGATTTAACATCAAAATAGGAAATTATTTTTGGCTCAGGACTTTGATGAATTACAAATATCCCACCAACTTTTTTAAGATGCTCTGCCAAATATTTCAGACAGATATCGATACAATCTTTATCAATAAACGGAGTATGGTTGTCTATTAAAATATCCCACCAGCAAATATGTGCTTTTAAGGGCAATAACCAACGGTATTTTTGGATTGTATAAGGGAAAAATGCAATCAACTTGAGTGAGTCTGTGGATTCATGGTCTATATTCTGCTCATCATAATCAGTTTTTTTTTCAAATATTGCCAATACAGACACGGCTTCTCGGTCATCTCTGCACTCGCCGTTAAGTAATTTTAATGCATTTTCGCTTTTGTAAAAGTTATTATTCCACAAGCAGTTTTTTTCTAATTGATCAATATCTTTAGAAAAATCATCATAAAACTTACCGAGTTTATAATTTTTAGAGATTGTAGAATGGCTGGGTAGCATAAATTGACTTTCTGAAATAAACCTATAGTTTGGCAGGAGGGAAAATGGCATTTTGCCAGCTGGGGGTATAGTGGATTTAATTGATCAAAATATTATTAAAGAATTGCAAAAAAATGCACGATTAACCAATAATGAATTGGCTGAAAAGGTACATTTGTCACCTTCTCCATGTTTAAGGCGGGTGAGGAAACTTGAAGAAGTTGGACTCATAAAAGGCTATACGGCAATTATTGATGCAGAAAAATATGGGCTACCAGTGAATGTGTTTGTTTCGATCCGCGTTGACAGCCCTGCAAGCATGGTTGAGTTTGAAAAAGCCATTCATCAATTTGATGAGATTATTGATTGTTACTTAATGACAGGCGCTTGTGATTATCTGCTTAAAGTTGTCAGTAAAGATTTAAAATCTTATGAGCATTTTATCCGCGAAAAAATGGCCAATGTGCCAGGCATTTCAAAATTGGAAAGTAGCTTTGCTTTTGGCGCTGTTAAAACCCAGTCGCCATTACCAAGTCGTAAATTGACAAGCTAACTTAGGGAAAATATGAAAAATTATGATGGTGCTGTTTTGGGCATTGATTTTGGCACTTCAAATTCAGCAATTGCTACCATAAATAAGGGTCAAATTAACCGAATTCAGATTGAATCAGGCTTAGATACCCTGCCGACTGCAATATTTTTCAATTTTGAAGATGCTTTGGTTCAGTTTGGCAGTGAAGCCACAAAAAACCAGCTAGATGGGGTTGAAGGGCGTTATATGCGGGCGCTAAAAAGTGTCCTTGGAACGAGCTTAATGCGTGAAAAGCGGTTAATTTTAGGCGAACGGTTGGATTTTTATGATATAATATCACGGTTTTTGGCCTTGCTTAAGCATGCTGCTGAAAAGTCTCAAAATAGGCAGTTTAGCCATGTTTTGTCGGGGCGACCCGTATTTTTCCATAGCAATGATGCGGTAAAAAATGAGCAAGCATTGGCTGATTTGCGTCAATGTTACCAAATGGCCGGCTTTTCTCATGTTGATTTTATGTTTGAACCTGAGGCGGCTGCTTGGGCAAATGCAGGTGGTCAAGAGGCGCAAGGAAATGATGATAGTTTAAACTTAATTGTTGATATTGGCGGTGGTACCTCAGATTATTGCTTATATAAAAAATCAAATGGTACAAATGATAAAAATAGTCAGATTGAAATTCTGGCCTCACATGGCGTAAGACGTGGCGGAACGGATTTTGATAAATTATTGAATTTACATTTTTTTATGCCGACCTTAGGATTGGGTAGTCAAATACAAAAATTTATGAGTGATGGTGTTATCACAGCGCCATCTGCAATCTATTATGACCTTGCAACATGGCAAAAAATAGCCTTTGTTTATTCGTCTAAAATTTTAAAAACCGTATGTGAATTGCAGAGACAGGCATTAAAACCCGCCTTATTTGGCCGATTGCATAATCTGTTAGACCAAAGACTTGGGCATGATTTAGCCTTTTTGGCAGAGGCTACAAAAATAAATGTTAACCAAAATAACGGCTTTGGCGCGCAAGTTGACCTATCATTGATAGAACAAGGCTTGGAAATTGGGATTGATCAGGCAAGCATGAATGATGTTATGCACGATCTTTGTTGTGATATTAAACGCAATTGTTGTGAAACCTTAAAGCTTGGAGACGTTAAGCCAGAGCAAGTAAGTCAGGTGATATTTGTTGGTGGCTCGAGCCAGTTATTTCAGGTGCAAACTACCATGCGATCCTTGTTTCCGCAGGCTAACTTTAAGGCTGAAAATGTTTTTACTGCGGTTGTTGACGGTTTGGCTTTGGCAGGCAATCAAGGTTAACTATTTGCTGGTTTTATTAGGGCGATTTTTATCAGTTGACAAGATTGCTTCAATTTTTTTGTAATAATAACGCCCAGTTACCCAAAAAACACCGCCAATTAGATAATTTATAATATTGTCACCGATGAAATAATGACAAAATAAGGTGATCAGCACACTAAAAACTAATAACATGGCTAAGTATAGATA